>JAYUVR010000197.1:0-23695 GCA_043753955.1 Archangium sp.
CTGCAAGGCATGGGAATTCATACAGGTATTGACCTGAATCGCTTGGTTGATGCGGGCCAGCTGGCGCAAGAATTGATCGGCAGAAAACTTTCGGGGAAATACCTGCAAGCTGCCCTGGGTGAACGAGAAAAACAGGCGAGTCGGTCCCATTCGTAAAATGAGCTGCCGCTTTTCTTCGGTCGTCAAGTTGTCTAGAGACCGAACATGCTGACTACGAATATCCGCCTGGGGCTGACTTTTGACGATGTGTTGCTCTTGCCTGCCCTGAGCACCGTGCTACCTCACCAGGTTGCGCTTGAAACGCGAGTCACTCGAAATTTGGTGCTCCCAGTACCGTTGCTTTCGAGCGCGATGGACACCGTGACAGAGGCGCTGATGGCCATCGCGTTGGCGCAGGAAGGGGGCTTGGGAGTTATTCACAAGAGCTTCACTCCTGAGCAACAGGCTGCCGAGGTGCTCAAGGTGAAGAAGCACGAGACGGGTATCGTGGTTGACCCCATCACCATTGAACCTCAAGCGCCCTTGTCTCGAGTGGTCGAGCTGATGCGCGAGCATGGCATCAACGGCATCCCCGTGGTTGATGGGCGCAAACTGGTAGGCATCATCACCAGTCGAGACGTGCGCTTCGAAAAGAATTTGAGCCAGCCGGTGCATCAAGTGATGACGACAAAGCTCATCACTGCGCGCGAGGGGGTGACTCAAGAGCGGGCCATTGAGTTGCTTCATCAAAACCGCATCGAAAAACTCTTGGTCGTCAATGAAGCGGGCGAGTTGTGCGGTTTGATGACGGTGAAAGACGTTGAGAAACGCCGGGTGTACCCCAATGCCGCCAAAGACGCGAAGCAGCGTCTACTCGTGGGCGCCGCAGTGGGTGTGGGTGTCGACCGCGATGCGCGGGTTGATGCGCTGTTGAAAGCTGGAGTTGACGTGTTGGTCGTCGATACCGCCCATGGTCATTCAAAAGGCGTTATCGATTCGATTCGAGATCTCAGAAAAAATTTCAAAGGTCCATTCGAGCTGATCGCCGGCAACGTCGCTACCGGCGATGCCACCAGAGCGCTCATCGATGCGGGCGTCGACGCCGTTAAAGTCGGCATTGGCCCAGGTTCAATCTGTACCACCCGAGTGGTTGCAGGAGTGGGCATGCCTCAAGTGACCGCCATCGATGATTGCGCTCGGGCTGCGATGGGCAGTGGGGTGAGTGTCATCGCCGATGGTGGAATCAAGTACTCAGGCGATGTCGTCAAAGCGATTGCAGCAGGAGCAAACGCGGTGATGATTGGCTCACTGTTTGCGGGCACAGAAGAATCGCCGGGTGAGACCATTTTGTACCAAGGCCGAAGCTACAAATCGTATCGAGGTATGGGCTCGGTGAGCGCCATGCGCCAGGGCTCGAAAGACAGGTATTTTCAGAGCGGGGTGCAAGACGAAAAGAAGCTGGTACCCGAGGGCATCGAAGGCCGGGTTCCCTACAAAGGCACCGTGGGTATGAACGTGTTTCAGCTGCTGGGCGGTTTGCGAGCCGGCATGGGCTACTGCGGCACTCGCAACATTGATGAGCTGAGAAACAATGCGACCTTTGTGCAAATCACCTCAGCCGGGCTCAAAGAAAGTCACGTGCACGATGTGATCATCACTGAAGAGGCCCCGAACTACCGACGCGAGTAGGTGCTACTTTCGTTTTTGGTTCTCAATTGTTTTTTCAGCGGCCTCGAGCACCGAAAAGAGAGACTCTTTGTCGTCGAGGCCCAGTTTGTCGATGGCTGAGCGGAGCGCGACGAAGCTCATTCTTTCGGCCTTGACGGTCTTACGATCTCGCAGTTCGTCAACCACCGGAGCCTTGATGATTTCGCGAATGAGCCCTTCAAACCCCAGCCGAATATCGGCTTCAGCGTGAATGCAGCCGTCGCGCGCAGCGATGATGGTGTTGCTGCCCTGTTGGTAGCCCAAGTCGGGCTCACGCGAGAGTGCTTCTTCAAATTTGGCGTTTCGTTGCTTCACTCGCTCGAAGAGGCTTAAAAACAGCCCCAGACGCTTGTCTTCAGGGCCATTGTCTTCTTGGGCTTTCGACAGTTCGACCGTCAAGTCGTCGCATTTCATCTTCGCCAGTTCACTCGCGCCTGCGGACTGAAGCGCCTCGCTGCGCGCGGTGTCTCGTTCGAGGCGCTCATCGCTTGAAATTTCTTTGATGCAACCTGAACCGACCAGAAACGCGGCTGAAATCATCGCTCGTAGAATGATGCGCTTGCTCATTGGCGAGGGAGTCTTGAAGGGATAAGGCCTTACGTCAACGTCGGACCACTTAAAATAATACGCCACGCAAACCTTGTAGGGAGACGCGGTGAACGCCAGCCACGAGCAAATTCTTATTCTCGATTTTGGGAGCCAGTACACCCAGTTGATCGCACGACGGGTGCGAGAACTGGGGGTCTACTGCGAGATTCATCGAGCTCAGCTGTCGCTGGCCGAAATCAAAGCCTTCAACCCCAAAGGCATCATTCTTTCGGGCGGGCCCATGTCGGTGGAACAAGAAGGCGCCCCCCACTGCATTCCTGAAGTATTCGATTTCGGAGTGCCGGTATTGGGCATTTGTTACGGGCTCCAATTGATGGCCAAGATGCTGGGCGGTCGCGTCGACAAGAGCGCCCATCGCGAGTTCGGCCCTGCTGAGGTTGAAGTCGTTTCAGCCCGAGGGCCTTTCGCTTCATTTTCGCCTGGCAAAGCCCCTCTGAAAGTGTGGATGAGCCATGGAGATCGAGTCGAAGCGCTCCCACCGGGCTTCGTCGCCATCGGCAAAACGCCCAGCGCGCCTTTTGCAGCGGCTGCACATCAGAGCAAACCCATCTATGGCGTGCAGTTTCACCCCGAGGTGGTGCACACCCCTGAGGGCAAAGAAATGCTTCGTTCCTTCCTCTTCACCGACTGCAGGGTGAAGGGCGACTGGACGATGAAGAGTTTTATCGAAGAGTCCATTCGAGAAATTCGCGCGAAGGTGGGCGAGGGCCGAGTCATCTGTGGCCTCTCAGGTGGAGTAGACAGCTCAGTCGCAGCCCTGTTGTTGCACAAGGCCATCGGCGACAAGCTTCAATGCATCTTCGTCGATAATGGGTTGCTTCGAGAAGGTGAACGGGAACAAGTCGAGGCGTTATTCGTCGGTCGCTTTCACGTACCCCTAAAAACAATCGATGCCAGAGCTCGATTCTTGAGCAAGCTCAGCGGCGTCACAGACCCAGAGAAAAAGCGCAAACTGATCGGCTACGAATTCATTTCTGTCTTTGAAGAGGCAGCGGCCGAATTCACCGATGCGAAGTTCTTGGCTCAGGGCACTTTGTACCCAGACGTCATCGAATCGGTGTCCATCAAAGGGCCTTCAGCCACCATCAAGAGTCACCACAACGTGGGCGGCCTGCCTGAGAAGATGAAACTGGCATTGGTTGAACCGCTGCGTGAGCTCTTTAAAGATGAAGTGCGCGTATTGGGCCGGGAACTGGGGCTGCCAGACGAGATGGTATCTCGGCACCCATTCCCTGGGCCGGGGTTGGCGATTCGAGTGATCACTGATTTGACCGAGGCGCGGCTCAATGTGCTGCGCAAAGCCGACGTCATTGTACTTGAGGAAATAGCAGCAGCAGGCCTCTACAAAGAGACGTGGCAGGCTTTTGCAGTGCTATTGCCCGTACAAAGCGTTGGGGTTATGGGCGACGAGCGCACTTACGAAAACACCTGTGCCGTGCGCGTAGTGACTTCAGTCGATGGCATGACAGCCGACTGGGCGCGCTTGCCGTACGAAGTGTTGGGTAAAATTTCCAGCCGCATCACCAACGAAGTGCGGGGCATCAATCGCGTGGTGTACGACATCTCTTCGAAGCCGCCCGCAACCATCGAATGGGAATGATTTGAGCATAAAAAAACCTTTCCCCCGCATCACGCAGGGGAAAGGGGAGACTGCGAGTTGCCTTAAGGCTGGCCGGACCGGGTGCCTGCAGCAGTGCCTTTGATCTCTTCGACCAAGCGCTGTGCACCGTAGATCTTTTCCATGGTCTCAAGCAACGCGGCTGAGTGCACGGCGACGGTACGATTGAGCGACTCATCAAAGCCATACTCGCCGCCCAATGAATGAATGTTGCCGTCAAAAACAAGACCGATGATTTCACCCTTTTGATTCACCATGGGAGAACCCGAGTTGCCTCCGATGATGTCGTTGTTCGCGACAAAATTGAAGGGAACCGACTCACCCAGTTTGGCCTTCGCAGAAAGCCAGCTCTTGGGCAGTGCAAACGGTTCAGCACCCGTGTGACGCTCGAAGGCACCACCGAGCGTGGTGAAGGGCTTGACCTGCTTGCCGTTTTCTTCCCAACCTTTGATCGCTCCGTACGAGAGGCGCGGGGTAAAGGTTGCGTCAGGGTAGAGGGTGTCTCCGTAGACATTGAAGCGAGCTCGAGCCAGCAGTTCTTGCTGCTTCTTCAGAGGGCCCTCGATTTCTGTTTCCCACTTCTTGCGCACTGCTCGGGCGTCGGCATCAAATGACCGAGCCAACTCAATCATGGGATCTTTGTTGGCATCGATTTTGGCTCTTCCACCATCGAGGAGCTCTTTGCGCAGCCCCCCCACGGCGTTGCCAGTCTTGTCAGTCTTGAGATCTTTAAGCTTGCTGCCTTTCACCGCCGCCTTGGCGATTTCTGCGGGGCTCTTGTTGCCAAAGACACGTTTGATGAGCGCGTGATCTGGCCCTAAGTCTTCGCGCATCTTGGTGAGCGACCAGGTCAAGGTTGAAATCTCGAGCTCGTCGTAGATGGGGCGATTGGCCAGCATTTCTTGTTTGAATTGCGGCAACCGAGAATCAGTGAATTCTTTCAGTCGCTCGCCATTTGGCTTGCCCGATTCTTCTGCATAGCGAACGTAGCCGCGAGCAATGGCGAAGAGCTCAGACTTGGGTCCATTTTCCAGCGCTTTGAATTCTGTCCGCAGCGCTTGTTGCTTTTTGACCAAGCCCCCGATGGTTTCCCATACCTGGCCGTATTGCTTTTCCAGCTCAGGCTTGGCTTTTACCTTCGCGCGGAAATCTTGCTCATTCTTAACCAATTGCCCGTAGAAATTCTTGTCTGCCAATGAGGCTTGACGACCCTTGTATGCTTTGAACGCATTCTCGGCGCCGAAAAGAAGGTCATTCGAATGACGCTTCTGTTCGTTGCCGCGTTCCTGGTACTGAGAAATGTAGCCTCGCAGTTCTGCAAGGCGCATCAGCACAGTGGGAAGGCGCACGTCACGGTCGTCATCGAGCTGAGCCACCGTGAGGCCACGAGACGTGCCACCCGGGTTGCCAGGAACAAAGGTAACGTCGCCTTCTTTGACCGTGCCATCAGACCAAGCGAGATGGTGAGCCATCTTCATGGGCTTGCCATCGGTTCCATAGATGCGAACCATGGAGACATCGAGATCGTAGCGAGGGAAATTGAAGTTGTCGGGGTCTCCTCCGAAGAAGGCAATGGCGTCTTCGGGAGCGAACACGAGTCGAATGTCTTGAAACCGGCGGTACTTGTAGAGATCGTAACGACCACCACGGTACAGCGTCACCACTTCGCAACGAAACTCGTCGCTGGTGGCGCACTCTTTTTCAATGCCGGCGATGACGCTCTTTTGAGTATCAGCGAATTTGTCGTCGCCCACGCTCTTGGTGGCGTCTTGAACTCGTTTGGTGACGTCGGTAATCTCTGAAAGTTGGTTGAGTTCCATGCCGGGGCAGCGCGCTTCATCGCCCTGCGCCTTGGCTAAGAAACCATCTTTGTTGAAATCTTTCTTCGCATTGCCAGAGAGGTTTTCAATGCACTCCCGGGCACAGTGATGGTTGGTCATCACCAAACCATCTTCAGAAATGACGGAAGCAGAACAGCCCCCGGCGATGCGCACAGAGGACAAGCGAACATGATCGAGCCATTCTTTATTGGGCTCAAACCCGTATTTCGCTTTCACCTTGGCGGAAGGAAAATTGTTAAACGTCCACATGCCTTCGTCAGCGAGAGCACCGGTGCTGGTGCTCACAGCCGCGAAAAGCGACAGCGAGACAATTCGCTTCATGCATGACTCCTTGTAAAGGGGGAATGACGGCGAAGTGCGTTGTGCACTTCCCTCTGAATCAAATCAAGCAGTGATGTCATGTGTGTGCATTTCATTGCTGCATGATGTGTTGTGGTAGGTCGCCTACCCATGACAATTAACCATCACCGACTCGCATTGGTCAGTTGGGCATTGGTCACGTTGATGTCGTTAAGCTGCGGCGACGCGCACGAACAAGCGAAAGTCGAAGACTATTCCACCACCACACTTGATCGTGCGCTTTCCGAGCAAGATTTCGATACCACCGTGCAGCAGCTCACCCAGCTTCCGTACCTCCCGTGGGCCTATACGCCAGATGGTTGTTATGCCCGCGCCCTCTACTATTCGATGCTGCTGGCGACGAAACAGGTGGGGTCCAATCATGTCTACATCATTGCAAGCAGTGGCACAGTCTTGGGAGGCCAGTGGAGATACCACGCGACTCCAGTGGTGACGAAAGACAGCGACAGCTCGAACCTCTACGTGCTCGACCCGGTCTATGACAAGACCCGAGCACTCACGGTGGTTGAATGGGCCGCGAAGATGAACTTTCCCGACCCGATGGCAAACAATTACCCTTCGTTCCACGTCAACCCCGGCCATACATATTCACAGGTGAATGTCTCAGGCATTCCCCTCGGGCACCCAGAGCAGCCGAATGTGGCGACGTACAAAGAGCCCCCTTTTGCTGCGATGGGCCAGTTTCGAACCGTCGATATTCAACAGGCCTGTTTGGTTATGCACGCCTACATCGATCGCGAGCCGGGTTTAGGCAATACAGATCGCGCGACGAAACATCTTCTGCTCGGCTCAGCGACTCGCTCTTTGATGAACACACTTTCGGGTTTCGACAAACTTTCCGGTTCAGCTTCGTCAGTGACAATGTCTTGTTTGAGAACGACTGATGATGAATCAGAACGGTTTGCGTCGGGGAGTGTCGGTAAACCCATTGCTGGTAACTTGGGCGACCCGTACACACGACCCATCGCAATGCCAGATCGGGGGCATGAAGTCGGAGAACTCTGAAAGCCAAACCCAGCCAGAGGTGCCCTAGCTTTATCCGCCGATTAGTTTACATAACGCTCATTATCCGACGTTACTTGTAGCGGTGATTGTCGGGGTCTTCTTCGGTATCAAGTCGTGGTTCATGAAACTGAAATGTCTTTTGCTGACGACCGCGCTGGGTGTTGTGAGCTGCAAAGATAGACAGCTTGAAGCGCCTGCCTCTTCGGTTTCCGAACTCGTCGACGATGCAGGCGTGGAAGATGCGGGTGCGTTGCCAGCGCAGGTCGCGCTTTTCGTCACTGCTTCCCTGCGCGATGGAGGAAGTGTCTCCATCGAACCCGAAGCGCTCGTGGACCCTTCGATCAACAGCCTCACCGTGCAGCTTTCAGTGCCGCTGAGCGACTTTCGTCTACGGTTGCTTGATCATCGAGATCAGGTGGTGCCTTCAGATGATGAGCTATTTCCCGACGGAAAAACCTACCTCATCGTTCCACTTGAACCCCTCAAAACCGGTCGAAGCTATTCAGTGATCATGGACTCTGAATTTGGGCCCGTCGTCACGAATGAACAAGGTCAACCGCTCGATGACTGGTCCCTTGTTTTTCGAATTTCGGGTGAAATTCAGTCAGAAGCCCTTCCTGCAAAGAAGACACGGAAAAAACGTTAGTTGACGTTCCCAGAGCCGCTGACGCCGTGTGAAGACTGAGCTGTATAAGGCGTGTTTTGCTGGTTGTAACTCAGGATGCCTTCAACAATCAGCGTTTCAGAAGGCAGTCCCGCGTCTGCAGTGTGCTGACCGGCCGTTTTCCACGGCACCAGCGTTTCTGACAAACAGACTGCTCCGATGATCACATTCTGATCATTGTCTCTGGTCCAATTGGCAGTCGCGGGAGCAAATTCGTCGGCATTGTCGCGAATGAAAATAAAGACATCAGAGCGATTGTCATTGTCCAAGTCGGCAAAGAGTTCGGGCTTATTGAGTTGAAGCGTCGAACTCAGCGGGTTCGCCGGCGTGGTATTGGTTGCAGAAGCAACGGGGTTATACCGAGACGGATCGCCGAGGTACGAGTTCCAATTCGTAAAATTGCGACCAAAGTAAGACCGGGCCAGCTGGAGCCCTGCCTGAAGACATGAGTCTCGATCCAGCGTACGTGCATTTCGAATCGCTTTCTGGTGCGACTGCGAGCTGTACGACACGATCGATGCCACAGCGAGCCCGATGATCAGCAAAATAAGAAGTGTGACTAAGAGAGCGCTGCCTCGATTGCGAAATGGCTTCATACTCATAAGGCCTCCGGTGCCATGTTGGGCAATTCAATTCGCCGCGTATACGTCGTTCGATAAAACCCATCACGCGTGGCCGTGGGGCTGTGGTTTTCAGCTGCAACGGGTGCGAGATTGAGCAACGTCGAACTGTTGCTGTCACGCAGCGCCGTAGCACTTCTCGAAACCGCCGTGATTCGAAGCGAACGAAGACCTGCTTCCTGCGTGGGGAGCAAACCGTTTCTAAAGACATATCCCGTAGGGTCGCCGGTCAGCGCAGTATCGAAACCGAATGCAAATTGGAGATCTTCCACATTCTGAACCAACAACTCTGAGATCGTGCTGTCACTGAAAGGGCGACCGTAAGCGTCGTTAGCGACTCGACCCCAAGAACGATACAAGTCGGGGTTCCCCGTCCTAGCGCTCACTTGAATGTAATAATGAACAAGCATCGCAGGCATCACCATGTCGCCGCCCTGGAAACCGCCCTTTTCAGGCGCATTCGAAAAACCGGCGATCGCGGCCTCGGTGTAACCAATCGTAGTCGCAGTCACATACGTGGGGTTTGTCAGGAGCGCCGCCGTGCGCAGGTTGCTCGCCAGCAGCACATTCATCGGAGAAGGCGCAATCGCAGGAGTAGGATTGATGCTGCTGACACAATTGACGTTGAGCGTGCCCGTTCCCGGGAGCGTCACCACCGCCGCGGCACCGACCTTGACGCAACTTTGTCGCATGGCATTTTTGTGCGGAATGACCAACCACAGATCGTCTCGCTCAAAAGTAGTCACTGTGGGAGGCGTCGTCCCGTCGAGACCGTAGAGGGCATTTGTCAAAACAGCGGTCCCCGCCTTCCCCACCCAGACTCCCCCCGCTGCCCCCATACCTGCTTGACGCGCAGATGCAGCGATGGCGTCGACGGCGCTGCGCGCGGTATCTACCGCCTGAGTTTTGAGTTCCGAAGAGCGCGCAAGACGAACCGCGGCGACAAGCAGCGCTCCCGTCATGGCGATCACCACCGCCATGATGGCCATCGCGACCAACATTTCGGCGAGAGTGAAGCCTCGGTTTGACTTCATTGAACGAGTACCTCCGCGTTAACGACTGCGAGCGATGCGGGTTCACCCATTCGACTAACGCGGGTCCATACAGTGATGACCTGAGCCACCGAAGGCATCATCGCGGCGTTGGTCCCGAACGTTACAGGGGCACCGCTCATGACAAATGTTTCTCGACAGAAAGTTCCTTTGGGAATGGCAGCATTTCCACAAGCGGGGTTACCGCTGATGGTTATCCGATTGACTCGACCCGTATCGCTGACGGTGAAGTATCGCCCTGTACCGAGATCTTGAAACCCTGCAGCGCTGGTGTCTGAGACCCATGGCGTAGTTCCGATGGCGATCTGCTCAGGAAACATTGAGGGGCGAGTCACCGCGCTCGAGAACAAGGCAGTCTTATTAGCGAGCCACAATCTTTGCGTCTTCGCGTCGAGAAGCATCATCTTCACGTGTCGCGTTTGCGCTGCTCGAATGTAGTGCGACGCTTGAATCAAACCGCCCAATGCTCCGGTGACGCCAATGGCCAACACGGCCAGGGCCATAATGGTCTCAAGTAAGGTAAAACCACGCGAACGGTAGGCACGTGTGCGCACACTGTCTTTTCGTTCTTTGAGCTTGAGCTTAAAATTCACGATGAAGTCTTCTGTGCAAACGAAGGTCCGCACTTCGCCAAATGGTAAAGCCGCAGGACTTCGCAAAACCTGAGATGCACCACGCTGCTTCATCTTGCAAACATTGCTGAGCTGGCTGAGTAAACATTGCATAGCGAAGCTCGCGCTTCGGGCACCGATCTTTTTAAGTTCAGTTTGTTACGACCGAAGAGCTTGAGTCTCCACAGCGGCCCACCGCTTGCTTCGTGCCACCACGGTCTGCAACGCGGTCGGAGAGCACATGAACGTCACGAGAATACATTCCACGACAACGGCGAGTTTGGTGGCGGTGATGCTGCTGGGCTCGGCCGCCATGGCTCAAGACATGGTCTCTTTCGAAGCAGGCTCAATCATCATTCCGGAAGACGCCACGTATCAAACGGGCTGCGGGTCGGTCTCTGGTTACGGGCTGGTGTATGAAATTCTCCGGCAAAATGACACCGGCGGCGTGTTTGGGCCCACCAACCCTGTAACGATTTATTGGGTTATCAACCCGAATAAAAGTTCCCCAAACCGGTGTGTTCCGAGCAACAAACACTCGGCTCCATTGACCAACCCCAATAGCTTGGCAGCGGCAACCCGAGCAGCAATGTGGAATGACGGCTGCGATCTGGTGATTCCGAACGATCCCGCTGTCAGCAGCGCATCTATGCCCGTCGTGAAAGTGGACTATGCGACCGCGGTGCCGGCAACGCTCTTGTATGACCCAAACAGTGCCGGCAGCGCCATTACGACCCTCGCAGCTCTTCCCGACTATCCCACCACGATGACCTTGAATAACACCGGAGTGGGCGCCGCTCGGTTTAATAAAATCAGGTACAAGGGAGGTCCGTTTTTGATCGGTGCGAACGATGCGGCCCGAGTCATCACTCATATGAAAGACGTCGCAGCTCGCGCGAATACTTTTGCGACGACGTGTAGCACCTCGTGCACCACCTTTAGCGCGACGACCGCGTCTGACTGCCACTACGTAACAATGCACATGTCGTTGGTGCCCTTTCAGGCACCAGTGAACAAACGAATCAATAGAGTTCCCCCGCGTATCGCGGTGCTTCAGTCGGGGCCTGGCGTCAAAGGAGACATGCTCCCGAAATATTTGGCCAGCGCTGGTTTAAATTTTGCCGGCGCGTCAGGTTGCCCGCCTAATGCCGATCTCTTTCGCACATGTAACATTGGGTCGGGTCAGATCTACGACACCTTTGACTCGCCAACTGATCTCAAAGCACAGACAGGGTTCCCGCAAGGGCTGCTCAATCAGATTGATCCCACCACTGGGCGCCCATACTACCGCGTGTTGTGGATGCCCCATTGGGACATTAGTGAGAGCACTTGTGCCTCTTCCGATTCTTGCAGCGAAATTGGGGAACGCGCCAAGTCAACCTGTGACAGCAATCGCGGTGGAGCTCGTGCCTGTGGGGACAACGTATGCGAAGACGATTCAACGAACGTACGAAACATCGTTCGAACTGCTTGTAACGCGGGTTCAAGTTGGGCGTCGATCAGCGGACCAATATTGACGTTACTCCAGAGCAGTCGGTCTCGCTGCAGAAGTGCAGCCGACTCGGCAGCCGCACTAGCCAGAATTCAAGCTCAGTACGCTGTCGCTCCTGCGGGAGGGTGTTCAACTGGTGCCGTGAATGCAGATCGAGCCAGCGCTTTGCGCAACATTAAATACTTTGCCGATCAAACTGGTAACGGCATTTTCGCTGAATGCGCTGCCATAGGCTCGCTCGAAGCCGACTACGAAAGCGGAACACGCCAACGTTATCTCTATAACGACGCCACTGCGGCGCAAGTCAATAGCCTCAATCCGGGTGCTGGGCCCTTCGCCAACCCGCAATTCATGTTCAGCAACCAGGCACAGATTAACGGCGTCGGAGGCTCATGGTCGGGACAGAATTGCTCAGACCCCGACTTCAGCTCATCGGGTGGGAGCTGCATGGTGTACCCCAACGCTGGCAGCCCTTTCTCGCAGATTGCTGACTTTAACTTTGTTCTCGACACCGGCTTGGTTGAATCGTTTGGGCCCAAATCAGGCACCACTCCCCTCTCTAGCATGCGAAGCGGCGTGACTCGCCTCGCTGTTTCGTGGACGAATTTTTCGCAACTGGTCCCGGGGACCATCTCGTCGCCTACGGTGCCTGCAAGTTATTCGCCGACGATTTCCCCCAGCACTCGCAATTGGGACATCTTCACGGTGATGCAGAAGGACAATGACCCGAACAAAGCCACCATCATTTACCTCGGAGGTCATGACTACCCAGACAGCGTATCGGGAACCCGTATCGCGCTGAATACCTTGCTCAATCTCGGCGCTAACCCCGTGTCGTCTGATCGCTCTATCACCGCTCCGGTCGCCTTCGATGATACCGCCAATGGGAATGGGCCCTTACTTTTGACCTCAACCTTCAAGGCGATGAGCGGCACTTTGTTGCCCAATACCGAGACATTTGTTGCGGCCAACGGATCACGCTTTCAGTTTCCTTTCGTCAGAGGTGACCTTCGTGCTCACCTCATCGTTGGCGCCGGAGCATTGGCGGCTGGAGAAAATGCGTTGGATGACAGCGTCGCCTGGAGCGCTCAAGCGCGTCTATGGGCTCCCGGAGCACGAAACATCTTTACGTATACCGGCGGGACCGTGACGGTGAACCCCACGCTCCCCGGTGGTGCGGTCGCTCCTCGTGGAATCATGCAAGTCGGGTGGGCACCGCTGGCTGTAAAGGTCACCGAAATCGCAGCCCCCACCGCCGGCGCCAAACACACGCAATGCGCCGATGAGCTCGCTTACGGTGAGGTGATCGAAGCTGGCGCCAGCTTTCTGGGGCTCAAAAAAAATGCGGCTGGCGATGGCGTATGTGATCTCCAGCAGCTCTTTAGTTACTCAGGTCTTGACCCAGATGCCTCGTGGAACCTGACTGCTGTCGATCGCGCCCAATTGACCACTGATGTGAACGTCGTCAAGCAGCTCACTTCGATGGTTCGCGGTTACTGCTACGCCACCGTGGGCAAAGTTGATGGAGCGGGGGCGCCGGTGCTTGCACCGAATTTGGCTGACTGCAATGGCGCTTCTCAAAACAATGTGGCTGAAATGGGAGGCCTGGTGAATTCTACAGCTGCAGTCGTTCAATCCACCGTGCGGATCCCCGGCGCGGGTGGCATCGCAAGGCCGACGGTCGCGTACGTGGGGGGGCATGATGGCCAACTCCATGCCATCTATGTCTCTGGTGGTGCAGGGTATACTGGCCCTTCGGCGACGCTCAATTACCCTGCCAATAATGCCAGCTCGACGTTTGCGACCAACCTTGCCCCTTTCTTCGCCAATGTTGGTTCTTTACCTCCCGCCGGGACGGAGCTGTGGTCCTTCATGCCGTCGACACAATTTCCATTTCTCAAATCAAACGGCGCTCGCGTTGACTCATCGCCCGCCGTACAAGATGTCTTTGTCGACTTAACAGGCAATGGCATACGCGAATGGCACACCATTTTGGCAGTCTCAGTCGGTGAGTCGAGCCGGCAAATATTCGCGATGGACGTGTCAGACCCACTCAAACCCGTGCTGTTGTGGGACTTGGTAGGCAGCAGCTACAAGCCTTCTGGTTACCCTGAAATTGCGTCCACCACGGGTTTTGCGAATACCTCGGTGGGGAGCGCCTATTCATTCCGGTGGAATGGGACCTATCGGTCGGCAGCCATCGACAATACCAGCTACCAACTGCCACCCTTGAGCGACCCAGGTCGCACCTCAACCGGCTTGTACAATTATGTCGCGTTGGGCTCTGCGCGTTCGTTGTCAATCGGTCAAGTGCGCGCAGGTTTAGAGCCTGTCTATTCTGTCTTCGTTGGCTCGAGTTCCTCAGGCGTGGGCGGCACCGCCTCATCGGGCTTACAAGTGTTTTCTATCGATATCGCCACCGGCCAAAAACTTTGGCAGTGGGAACGTGAGTTCATCGATGCCACTCGGGTGAGTCAAAATGCAGTGCCTCGCGGAGTGACTCTCACCTACGGTGACGAAGGCACCCGACGCCTTTTCGTCGGCGATTTTGAAGGCCGCCTCTGGGAACTCGATGCAGTGACAGGCATCAACGTCAACTACCAACCGTCCACCACCGGCTGCACCGGCAACTGCAACATTCCCGCTTTTGACACCCTCGGAACGCTCGCAGCGCCGCAACCCATCACCAGCAATATTGGCATCGCGAAGATGCCGCCTTTGCCCACGGGTGACTTCGGCAGCTACGCCAACGAGAATGTGATGATGTTTGGTACAGGAGGAAGCTCTCTCGTGCCCGTCACCGTGGGTGGAGAAATTCATGCGTTGTTGGCGAACACGTCGCGACGAAAGCCGGTGGTTACGGGTGGCACGCATCTCGACGGCTCTCCGTGGACTGCGGCCTCGGCGCTGTCAGACGCCAAACTGAGCGGCATGCTGCAAGCGCCTGCCAATTGGCCGAAGTATCTGGCAGCTCCAGAGCGCATCTACGGCACGCTTACAATCGCAGGACAGACGGCGATTATTCCCACCGCCAATGGCAGCGTAAACCTCGGCGACATCGCGCACTCTGCACCGGCGTCAAATCTCACGGGCCGCACGTACACCGTCGACTTTGGTTCCATCACTGGAACACCGAGCAGCGTGACGAGTTTCTCGCTGGCGAACTTCGGAGGCGTAGCCGTCTTCCATCAATCGACGGGGAGTGGATCACAAGACTTCTTACTGACGACTGAAGTGAGCAAGATTGCCGTCTCGACCGTCACCAACGCTTCGGCGACTGGGCCCGTAAGCCCTAACACAGCGTTGAACCCCAACGTCACCAACGGCATCACCTACCGTTTGCTCAATTGGTTCAAGAGCTTCTTAAACGACTGAAGCGCCTTTCAAAGCGCCAGCACCAGCTGGCTCACGTCATACAGGACATCGCCTCGCTCGAAGATCCGCGAGGTAGTGACATTCCATTGATGGAAATCAGCCATGCGCCAGAGCGTCCACTCGAGCACTGAGCGCAGGTTGATCGCGTCGTAGAGATTGTATTCCGTGAGCAACCGCAACGCTTTTAAGTCGCCGTTGAAATACCATTCGCGCCACAGCCTGATGGCATCGAGGCCCTTGAGACCTCGCAAGTGCTGAGGCCTCCCGATGCCGATAGCGTCTTCAACCCCTTTGAGCCCGCCTTTCAGTTTCGCGTGACGAATCAAAAACCGTAAGTCGAGATGGACCACAGGCTTTGGGAAATGGTCGAATGCTTTTTCAAGCGCAGGCACGTCGAAGACTGAGCCATTGAAGGTGACCCACAGCTGACTCTGCGCCAAGCGCTGGGGGAATTGACCCAAGTCGTGATGTCGCCGAAAGCTCGCCACGCCCTGTTGATCCATCACTCCAATGACGGTCGGCTCGTGTTCAGCATCTGCTTCAATGTCAAAGAAAGCAGCGTGGTTTTCAAAATGGCCATACAGCCTCCAATGTTCCCGGGCGGGCACCAGCTGAGCCAGCTCCGCCAACGCGTTTCGCTGCAACGCATCTCTGCAACGTGCGATGGCTTCTTGGAGTTGGCGATCAAGGCCCTTGGCCATCACCGTGCCTCGAGAAGCCGCTTTTTCGAAGTCATCCCAGGTGGCGAGATCTCGAGCCCAGAGATCTCGTTCTCGCCAAGGCCCTACCCCGCGCACCAATTGAAATGTTCGTTCAAGAAAACGCATCGTTCAACGAACAGGTACGGTGCCGGCAATCAGCGCGTCGAGCAGGGGAATGTCAGCCTCACAAAATGGGAGCGCTCGCATTTCAAGCGGCGTACAAAAGCGCAACGCCTGAGCGCCCAAGGGCTGCGGGTCACCTTGAAGAATTTCTGCAGCGAAGAGCTCAAGGTGGACACACAGATCGCTGTAGCTGTGCTGCGTGTTCCACACTCTGCGCCCAACCAAAAGCTCTACAGCCAGTTCTTCCTGGCATTCGCGTGCCAATGCCACTTCGTCACTCTCACCAGGTTCAACTTTACCGCCCGGGAATTCCCACAAATGACCACGACTCTTATGCGGAAGCCGTTGTTGCACCAAGAATCGCGAACTGTCGGTGGGGCTCGGTATTAACGCCGCCACCACCCGTACCGTCGTCATCCTCCTGAGCCCACCATCTGCAGAGCGAACACCGTACCCAGGTTCGAAACCACGTAAAGACGGGTACCGTGCAGAGGTGACGAAATTCCAGCGGGAGCGGCTGTCACCCCTCGCCCCGGATTCCACATGGTGCGCACTTTGCCTGAGGAAGGCTCAACAAACGCGAGAGCAGTTGAAGTGGGCACCACCACAAAACCGCGCGACAACGTCAGCGCTCTCCCGGCATTAATTCCCTTCCCCTTTGAGGTTCGATCGCTCAAGTCGACAGACCAAAACAGTCGGCCGCTCACCATATCGAAAGCACTCAACGAGCCATCGCCAGTGGCAAACAGGCTCTGGCCACGAGGAATCATAGCGGTCAACCCCGCGTATGCCGTCGACCACAACAAGTCGCCCGTTTTTGCATCGAGCGCCGAAATGCCGTCTTTATAGCTGGCGACAAACAACCGCCCGTCGACCAACACCGGCGTGGTGTCAACGTCGAGAAACTGGGTGCCACCCGAAGTAGAAAGACGCTTTTCCCAAACGGGCACACCTGATTCAAGGTTGATCGCGGCGACATACCCGTCGGCGAAGCCCATGTAGACGAGTTCTTCCGTGGCTACAGGTCTCGACGTGCCACGCACGGTAAACCCAGAGGGTGCATCACGACGGTATTGCCAAACCCAAGTTCCTTTTTCGAGGTCGACCGCAAAAAGTGTTTCCGATTGCGAAGCGACCACTATTTTTTGGCCCATCACCGTGGGCGTTGCGACCAATTCTTCATTGGCGTTGTAGTCCCAAACTTGTTCGCCATTGGAAACACGCAAAGCGTACAGGTGGCCATCACCTCCGGCGACATAGAGAATGCCTTGGTGAACCATGGGGCCCGAAACGAAACGACCGTGAGTCTTAAATTCCCATTTTACGACGCCATCAGCGGCAGACAAACGGCGCACGAACCCATCGCGCGTGGCGACGAAAATGTCTTCCGAATCAGGGTCAATGGCAGGCGCCGCCGGTTCGCTGGGTTGATATTCCAGCAATCCCAATTTAACTAAAGGCGTGTGCCAAGCCACCTCGTAAATTGCCGGGTACGAAACGTGCGCTTCACGCCGCGGAATGGTCGGATCATCATTGAGCGGTATCGCCCGACAGCTCGCGACAAGGAAAGTGAGAATGAGGAGCGCGCGAAGATTCACAGGGAGCGCCTACTTTCCGGCGTCGATCGCTGCGGCGTTCACTTCTACCTTGGGCACAACCACGCCGCGCGCTGCCAGGGCCAAAACGCGATCTTTCGCCAAGCGCGAAGCCGCAGAATTCGGTGCCGCCATCTCGATTTCAGAAAAGGCTTTCGCCGCTGCAGGGGCGTCGCCCTTCAAGAGCAATATTCGGCCGCGATGGTATTGGCCCATGCCTTTGAGAAAGTCCGTTTTGTTCTCTTGGGCGAGTTGATCGAAGGCGCTGAGTGCGTCGTCATACTTTTTTTGCGCCTCGAACGCATACCCACGCGCCTCGATCGCCGCTGGCTTCAAGACGTCATTCGCCTCGGTGTGCGCGAGGTATTCTTCGATGAGGGGCAGCGCCATCTCTGCACGATCTCTGCGCAGAAGGGCTTGGGCCAATGGCAGCGCCGCCGCCTGGGCCGCCTTGCGCCCCGAATGTTTGGTGCGGAACTCGGTCAGCGACTTGATGATCGCCTCATCTTTCTCGACTTCCGTGCCGAAAGGAGTGGGCTCACCCGGCTTCGCGGCCGCGCCGTCGGTGGCCGCATTCGCATTCACTGGGCGCTCGAGCACTTTGAGGGCCGCTCCAAAATCGCGAGAGGCTGCTTCTTCGCCCCGGCCGCTCATGCTGGTGCCCAAGGCGATGAGCAACCCCACCACGAGCGCGCCTGCGACACCAAGCGCCACTGGGCGCCCGTGCTTTTCGAGGAAGGGTACGGCTTCCTGACCCAACTTTTGAAACTCGTCGGGCATCTTCAGCTCTTTTTGTTTGTCTTTATAAGCCATCGCGCGGGCTGTCTAAGGGCCCCCTTCCCCCCTGTCAATGAGGGTTTACCGGGCGCGTCGCTTACTGCGCTCTCGGGCGCGGAATCGGGTGGCCGCTTCGGCGCGCTTCTTTGCCCCTGGGCGCGCTCTCCAAAAGAGTCGTACCGGCACCTTGAGCCTGAAGGTCTTGCGCAAATAATTGATGATGTAGCGCTCGTATCGCTCGGGCACACCTTTAGGCTGATTGACCATCATGGTGAAGGCCAGGGGCGCGGTGGCGACCTGCGCTGAATAGTAAATGCGCAGTTGTTTCCCATTGATGATGGGCAACGAATGCTCGGTCGTCACGTGTTCCACAATTCGATTGAGCTGTGGGGTTGGAGCACGAAAATATTGCTGTTGAAAGAGTTCGAGTGCGACTTCGAGCACCTTGGTCACTTTGTCGCCCGTCTGTGCCGAAACAAAGACCATCGGAGCCCAGGCCACCCAGTCCATGTACCATTTGACGTGTTCGCGAAAGGTCTCTTCTTTAGCCGTGCCACGAACCAAGTCCCACTTGTTGACGCAGATGATGAGCGCTCTGCCTTTTTCTTCTGCCAGCGAGGCAATTTTCCGATCTTGATCAACCGCTGCTTCGGCAGCATCGATGACCAGCACCGTCACGTCTGAATCTTCAGCCGCACGCAGGGCGCCGAGCACCGAAAAGCCTTCAACCCGCTGCGTGATGGTCGACTTTCTTCGAATGCCCGCGGTGTCGGTCAGAATAAATTTCCGCTCACGGAACTCGAATTCAGAATCGATGGGATCTCGCGTCGTGCCTGCGATGGGGCTGCAGATCACCCTGTCTTCACCGAGGAGTGCATTGACCAAAGTCGATTTCCCGACATTGGGCCTGCCCACGATGGCGATGCGAATGGGTCGATCTTCGTCAGGAACGTCTTCGAGCACGTCTGAAGAGATCGCCGTTTCAGGCAATTTCGGAATGAGCGCCTCAAGCACCTCAATCATTCCCTCATTGTGTTCGGCTGAAACGGCGAAGGGTTTTCCCAGGCCGAAGCGATGAAAGTCAGCCACCATTTCTTCTGCATCGCGGCGGCCGTCGGTTTTGTTCACGAGCAACATCACCGGCTTCGATTGCTTTCGCAAAAAGTTGGCGACTTCTTGATCGGCGGCGACAGGCCCCGTGCGCGCATCGACCACAAAGAGCACCAGGTCGCACTCTTCAACGGCCGCCTGCGCTTGCTGCCGAATGTAGCGAGCCAACGGCGTTTCTTTGTTGTCGGGGACAAAACCTCCGGTGTCGACCAAAGTCACGGGCACGTTGTTCAGCTCGCAATCGGCGTAATGACGATCGCGGGTGACGCCAGGCTGATTTTCCACAATGGCCCGCTTGCTGCGGATCATCCGGTTGAACAGCGTCGATTTGCCCACGTTGGGCCGGCCGACGATGGCGATGAGGGGGCGGCCGCGCCTCACGACGCTTTCTCCGCCACGTAGCCGAGCTTCCGTAAGCCCTCAGCGCGTTCAGTCCACCGTGGCTCCACTTTGACCTGCAACGAAAGGTACACGTGATTTCCCAACAGCCGCTGAATGCTCATGCGGGCATCGGTACCGATTGTCTTGAGCATCTCGCCGCGCTTCCCAATCAGAATCGCTTTTTGTGATTCTCGTTCGACGTACACGTTGGCCAAGATACGAACCAGGCCTTCAAGTTTCGGCTGCGGACGGGTTTCCACGTCTTTCTGAGCCGCCGGTGCTTTCTTCTTGGGCTTCTTACTTTTCGGAGGCGGTTTATCTCGTTCTGATTCGTCGAAAACTTCAATCAAAACCGCTGCCGAATAGGGCACTTCTTGATGGCAATGACGAAGAACCTGTTCGCGAACCAATTCGGCGACCAAGGTGCGCTCAGATTGATCGGTCAACATGTCTTTGGGAAAAATGGGGTCGCCCTCAGGCAAGTGCTTCAGCACCTGCTCTACGAGGTTTTCAAGGCCCTCACTTCGCCGAGCACTCACCGGAATCACGTCGGTAAACGGAAATTCTTTGCGATAGAGATCGATCACCGGCAACAGCAACACCTTCTTGATGCTGTCGATTTTGGTGAGCACCAAGATGATGGGCTTGCCTACATTCTTAAGCCGCTCGAGCACCGCCCGATTGCCAGGCGAAACAGTGGGCGCTCTTTCTTCAGTGACGCCTTCAACGTCGACCAAAAGAAGCACCACATCGCAGTCTTCTGCTGCGTGGAGTGCCGCGTCGACCATGAAGGTATTCAAGGGGCCTTTGGCCTGGTGAATACCGGGGGTGTCAAACAGGGCAACTTGGCCCGAGTCTGTATTTACGACGCCCAAAATTCGGGTGCGCGTGGTCTGGGGCTTAGGAGAAACGATGGCCACTTTTTCGCCCAAGAGGCGATTGAGCAGCGTGCTTTTCCCGACATTCGGTCGGCCGATCAACGCGGCGTATCCGCTGCGCATGGGGTGCTCCGGAGGTGATCGGGAGCTCGACTTCGAGCGTCCCTGTGAAACGACTTCACCCCCTTACAACGATTTGGTGATGGTCAGCTTTTTTACCACCACATCGCTGCGAGGTCGGTCTCCCGCCGCTTTGGGAATCAAATTCGCCATGCGGTCAACCAAGTCTTGCCCCTGCAGCACTTCACCGAAAATGGTGTGCTTGTTGTTGAGCCAACTCGTTGGAGTCACAGTGATAAAAAACTGCGAACCATTGGTATTAGGCCCCGCATTGGCCATGGCAAGAAGACCCGGTCGGTCAAACCTTCTGCCGGACTGAAACTCATCTTCGAAGCGGTACCCTGGCCCTCCGGTGCCACGGCCCAAGGGGTCTCCACCCTGAATCATGAAGTCCTTGATACATCTATGGAAAATGGTCCCATCGTACAGCGGAGTGTTCTTCTTTTCTTCGCCTGAACCTGGGTGCGTCCACTGTTTTTCGCCGGTGGCCAAGCCGACAAAATTTTCCACCGTTTTGGGTGCATCTTTCGTGAGTAACCGCACCACAATCAAACCTTCCGTGGTGTCGAACTTCGCGTACAACTCAGTGCCTGAGCGGGCTTCGTCCATCATTCCCATACGTTTTTCTCCGTTGAATTAAAGACTTAGGGCTTGTCGGAAACGGTGATGTTTTCGATCACCACCGGTTGTACGGGGCGGTCGGCCTGCCCGCGCGGCACCTTTGAAATCGCTTCAACCACCTCGTACCCCTTAATCACTTCTCCGAAAATAGTGTGTTTACCGTTGAGGTAGGTGGGGGTCGAAGTGGTGATGAAAAACTGTGAGCCGTTGGTGCCTGGCCCTGCATTGGCCATCGCCAACAAACCAACGCGATCAAAAGTACGCCCTGATTGCACTTCGTCTTCGAACCGGTAGCCCGGGTCTCCAGTGCCAGTACCCAGTGGGTCTCCGCCTTGAATCATGAAACCGGGAATGACTCGGTGAAAAATGGTGCCTGCGTACAACGACACTCCTTTTTTCGTTTCACCGGTTGCGGGGTTACGCCATTCCTTTTCGCCCGTGGCGAGGCCGACGAAATTCTTCACCGTCTTGGGCGCATCTTGAGGGTAGAGCTTCACCGTCACGCTGCCCATATTCGTCTTGAGGGTGGCGAACTGGGCCGCACCGAGCGGTGCCGCCGGCTCAGCATTTTCTTTTTTACAAGCGCCCATCGCCAAGGCAATGAGCAACGTCATCTTCATCGAAAAGGTACTTTGAGTCATGGGGGGCGAACCGTAACGAGCTGAATCGCAACAGCAAACGAGAAATCAGCTTCGGGGGCCCAGAATTTCCAATGTTTTCTCGGCAGCCGCCTGTTCGGCTTCCTTTTTCGACCGTCCTGAGCTCCGCGCGTAGAACTCGCCATTGATACTCACTTCGACCTCGAAAATCTTTTCATGCTCGGGCCCAGTCTCATTGATGACCCGGTAGCGCGGGCTCGACTTGAGCCGTTGCTGTGCTTCTTCTTGCAACAACGACTTGTTGTCTTTGCCTTGTCTGCCCTGGGCCACGCCCTCGAGTGCTTCGCCAAAGAAGAGATCGATAAAGGTGAGCACGTCTGGCATGCCATTTCCCAAGTACAAAGCACCGACCACGGCCTCGAGTGCATCTGCCAAGACAGAATTCTTTTCGCGGCCTCCAGTGAGCGCTTCACCTCGACCCAAGAGCAACAAGTCGCCCAAGGCCATCGCCTTTGCCACCCGGGCTAAGCCTTCTTCATTGACGATCAACGCGCGCAATTTCGAGAGCTCACCCTCATTCGCCTTGGGGAACCGTTCCATGAGGCGCTGACCAATGGCGAGATCAACCACCGCATCACCTAAGAACTCGAGGCGCTCGTTGTCTTCGCACGGCTCATCTTTGTGCTCGTTGCAGTAGCTTTTGTGGGTGAGCGCAACCAACCCTTGGTGGGGGTTTTTGAAAGCGTGTTTGGCGCATGCTTCAAGCTTGGCCAACCGCTGTGCTGAAGGCAGCTTCTCTGGCTTCGGAGTATCACTCATGTCGAGATCGCCTCGATGCCGGTTTTAAACACCCGCACCAAGTGCAGACTTCAGCCTTTCAGAATTTCACGCGCAATAATCGACCGCTGAATCTCACTCGTGCCTTCACCGATTTCGCACAGTTTTGCATCTCGCAAATAGCGCTCGACGGGGAATTCCCGGGTGTAGCCGTACCCTCCATGAATTTGCACCGCTTTGTTACACGCGCGAGTCGCGGCCTCTGAAGCGAACAGTTTCCCCATCGACGCTTCCCTTGAATACGGACGACCTGCGTCAGCCAAGGCGGCGCTGCGGTAGACGAGCAAGCGGGCCGCTTCCATTTCTGTATGCATGTCTGAAAGCATCCACCTGATGGCTTGAAAATCGCCAATAGGGCTGCCGAATGCGTGGCGATCTTTTGCATATTTGACCGACTCTTCGATGGCGCCCCTTCCCAAGCCGAGAGCGAGCGCCCCGATGGTGATTCGGCCTCCATCGAGAATCTTCATGGTGTCGAGAAACCCATTGCCCACTTCCCCTAAACGTTGAGCGTCATCGACTTCAACGTTTTCCAAATGCAGTTCAGCCGTATCAGACGAGCGCATTCCCAATTTCCCGTGAATGGACCGCTGGGAAAAACCAGCCAAACCCTTTTCGAGGATGAAGGCGCTCACTCCGCCCTTCTTGCTCTTTTGGGCGTCGGTGACAGCGAGCACCACGAAGACGTCACCCACTGTGCCCTGGGTGATGAACATCTTCGAGCCGTTGAGTACCCAGCCGTTCCCCTTCTTCACGGCCGTGGTTTTCATGCCGGCGGAATCAGAGCCACTGCCTGGTTCCGTCAGGGCCCAGGCCCCCAACCATTGACCGGTGGCCAGTTTGGGAAGGTATTTTCTTCTCTGCACATCGTTGCCGAAGAGGCGAATATGCGAGGTGCCGAGCCCATTGTGAGAAGCGACAGTGAGCGCGAGTGAGCCGTCGTAGCGCGCTACTTCTTCAACCACTGCCGCCAAAGCCAACGCCCCCAGCCCCGCACCACCAAAATCTTCACCGATGCGC
>JAYUVR010000198.1:0-33462 GCA_043753955.1 Archangium sp.
AAAGATGCCCGCTTTTGAATTTGAGTGCATTCCTCGCTTTTCGCCTGAGTTTTTCGCGGTGATTCGCTCGAAAGACCCGATGAAGCGTAAGCAGATGGAAAAGGGGCTGGAACAGCTGTCTGAAGAGGGAACAATACAGATTTTCCAGCAGTTACAAATGGGCATGAAGGACCCCATCGTGGGTGTGGTAGGTCAGTTGCAATTCGAAGTCTTGCAGTACCGTATGGAAGCGGAGTACGGCGCCAACATCATTGTGGACAAGTTGCCGTTCAGCCACGCTCGTTGGGTGGTGGGAGAGAAGTTTGATTCGCGGGCTTTTGACTGGGAGGGTAATCGTCAGACTGTGCAAGACCGTGACGGGCTCCCGCTCGTGTTGTTCCGCGACGAATGGGCCATGCACCACGCACTCGAGAAACACCCGGAACTTGTTTTTCAGGCGCATGCGCCGCAGCTCAAGGCAAGTTCCGTGATTATAGGGCCCAAGAGCTGACGTGAGGGAGTGATGGACCGACTGCAGCAACTCATCGAGGAAGGCGTTATCGACGAGGTTTTCAACCAGCTTAAGACGGGCAAAGAAGCTGAAGTATGGCTCGTCAGTCACCGGGGAGAACCGGTCGCCTGCAAAATATACAAGGCACGTGAGTTTCGTAGTTTTAAGAATGATGCGGGGTACAAAGAGGGTCGGCAGGTCCGCAATACGCGCACGCAACGGGCGATGGATAAGGGCTCGAAGTTTGGGCGCGCTTCGGCTGAAGAAGCATGGAAGTCGGCTGAGGCTGACGCGATGTTTACGCTGCACGCGGCGGGCGTACGTGTGCCCAAGCCGGTGCTCTTTTATGATGGCGTGTTGTTGATGGAAGTCATCGGCGATGCCGAGGGCCGCGTCGCGCCGCGGTTGGTTGAGGCCCATCTTTCGCGTGAGCAGGCAGAGCCGATGTATCTGCAGTTGCGAGCAGAAATTATCAAGATGTTGTCTATCGACCTCATTCACGGTGACTTGTCTGAGTTCAATATTTTATTGGGCGCTTCGGGGCCGGTGATTATCGATTTCCCCCAAGTTATTACTGCAGCAAAGAATTCGCAGTCAGAACGATATTTCAGACGTGATTTGGGAAATATACTGCGATTTTTTTCTGGCCTTGATGCCGGCGTTTCGAAGCATGCAACTGATGCTGATGAAATCTGGCGTGAGTATGTGCGCAGAGATCTCTCGTCTGGTTTTGTGCCCAATGGAAGAGGTCGTTATCACCCACCCAAGACGCACGAGGTCAAGCACGGTCATCCTCGACCAGGAGCAGCGCACCCGCGCGGTGGTCCCAACCCTGCGGCGCGAGTGCAGGGGCAGCCCCGTGGTCCCGGTCAGTCGCCTCGAGCCCCTGTGCAGACGCAGCAGCCCAATGCCCGTGGTGCGCAGCCGCCTGGCCAACCGAAGGCTCAGCGTCCTCAATCGCCCCCGCGCGTGGGGCAGCCGACGAGACGAGGCCCTGAAGTGAGTTTGAGAGGTGGTGCCGCTGCGAGTTCAGACTCGGGTCAAGGGCGAGCAGAGCCTCGAGGCAAAAGCGGTGGAGGTCGTCGTCGCCCGCGCCGTCGCTTTTGAAGAGACAAAAAAGAACCCTAGCGATGGAGTTCCACTTCATAGAGGTAAACGGCTGGATTCGACGGGGGCGAAAGCTGACGTGGGTTCTACGTTTCACAAGGTAATGAGCAGTCCAGACATCAACGACCAGGCGATCAGCGAAAAAGATTCGCTCGTGTTGTACATGCTTTCGCTGTCAGTCGAAGAACGGCTCGCTTTCAATGACGCATTAGCGCAGGCAGTGTTGGCCTTGCGTCAAGCTTTTGCAGACCGTGATGGAGTTGCGGCTCAAAGTTTCGAGCCAGTGAAATGAATCCCAACCTGGTCGAGCGGCCTCTCTGCTTCGACGTACATTGGCATCGCCATAGCGACTTTGAGCACCCAATTCGAAAGCATCATGATTCAGGCTTCAGCATCGCGAACGGCCAGCGAAAAGGTGCATGACTTTTTGGCGTTGCTTTGACTGAACTGAGTTCCTCACCTGGTCGCATCAAAAGCACATTTTTCCCTTTCACCCGCTCTGGGTAAGGGTCTGCATTGGCGTTTTCTTCGTACGGCGAGGCGCCTGTCACCGGTTCGCCGGGAAAGCCTGGGTACTTCGGCCCCATGCCTTCACGCCAATACCAAGGAGCGCCGCCATCAGCGCAGGGCACCAATTTTTCAGCGCCCAGTAAGCTCGCATAGTGCCGCGCTTGAGGCCCATCGGCCATCAGCTGTTGGGGCGTGGTGAGTGCATCGAGTGGCACATCGACCAAGAAGGCATCGAGGGTGGTGAACCCAAAGAAAATGGGTTTCAACCGAAACCCACGCACTCCACAAAACAAGACATCGACTGGGTCAGTCTGTTTGCAGACCGTTTCCATGTCTCCACTGACATCGCGGCCCGAATCGGCAAAAAAAGCAGCGTTGACGTGTGGGCCACGCACCGTCCACGTGCTGCCGATGTTGCGTAGACCGGGGTGAACCCCTTCTTCATCCGTCGGCTGTTCGCCATAAAAGGGCAGGGCGCCCACGGTGAGGTCTCCGACTTCGCGAGTTTCCCGCCACGGCAGTGCTTCGACGTGCCGAAAGCCGACTTGCCTCAATCGCAGTGCACAATCTGTAGAAAACAAACTCTCTCGTTCCACTGGCGGCACAAAGAAGCGTGTCTCTTTAGGAAGCGAAAGGAGCGAGCCCAAGTGAAAATGGTCTCCATGTGAATGCGTAATCAACACCGCATCGACTCGACCCAAGTCACGCGGCTGCATGGGCTGATAGTTCGGCAAATCAAACTGACTTGCTGGCCGGAAATACGGGTCAACCAATACGCTCGCCTGCTTGCCGCGAATCAGGGTGGTGTTGTGACCAATAAAGACAATAGGCGCGGTCGTAACGGGTTCGACAAAACCTTCCAACCAACCAGCGCTCTTCATGTCTTCAATCAATTCACGAGCAATCGAATTGACCGAAAGCGCCTTCAAGTCTGCTTTGCTTGCCCCTCGGGCCAGCGAAGAGAAAAGCTCATTCACCACCGGCCACTCATTTTTGCTGACAGGGACATCGAGGCCCAATTCACCCTGTCTTAAATGCAATACAGTGGGCTTAAATTTCTCAGCTTTGGGAAAGATAATTTCTTCCCGTAGTACCCGTCGACCAAAACGTTTTTTCTTTCCATCACACAAAGCGGCGTAAGCACTTGAGCCTTCCATCGCCTGCACCAATTCGACAGCGCGGGCAGCCACGGCATCGCTCCCCAGTCGGTGAACCTGTGTCTTGAGCCAATGGTGTGCACGGCGAACAGGCCGGGAAGGAGGCCCCAAGATGCTGCAGCCCAAGTCTTCATGATGGTCCGCTTCCGTACGTGCAGCAGCCAACACCGCCAAACTCACCTGACGAGAGAGGGTAAAACGCATGACTCACGCACCGTGCACAGCGATTTCTCGCCCCCAGTGTTTATTCTCACGCAATTTAAGCCCTTCTTGTTTGACCAATCGCGCCGTTTTCGGCCCCACCCAAAACCCCTTGGGGTGCGTTTTGCGAAATGTCTTCTTAATCCACTGGTCAATTTCCATAAATCGCATGCGAAATTTCTCAGGAGCCGCATCACGTCGGCCAGACTGCTGAGTGATTTCCAATTCACCCCACAACTGCCCCGCCACCAGTTCGCCATCATCGTTTCGCTTGCAGCGTTCCCAAAAAATCACGGGTGACTGCACTTCATTGATACGCCATTGGCCTTTGTCTTTGCCTCGTTTCATCTTGTCGACGAGGGCCGGGCCAATGTCGCTGGCCACCAAATACACGTCTTCTTCTGGCAGTTTCTCAAAGCTGTCTTCACCAGCCTTAAACGTGGTCCAGTCTGGGGGCACCCGGCGCGGGTAGACTTCAAAAACAAACCGTTCGAGGAACCGGAGAAAGGAAAGTTCGTCTTCTCGTTCCATAAAAATCTGCAACTGGGTAGCCATGAGAAACCCCCTCTACGCGGTCTTCGGCTCGTTGTCGTCTCGAGTCGGGCTAGAAGGGCCACCTCATGAACCAACACCTTCTGGGGCGAATGCAGGAACTGCGAGATCTCGGAGGCACCATCGGCCTTTCCACGTGGGATCAAGAGACCTACTTGCCCAAAAAGGGAGAAGCCGGCCGAGCCGCACAGTTGGGTACGCTTCAAGCCCTTTACCACGAGCGCCTGGTCGACCCCCGACTGGGGGACTGGCTTGGCAGCGCAGCACCAGCAAACGCAGACGAAATCGCCATGGTGCGCGTGCTCACTAAAGAGCGTGACAGAGCCATCAAGATTGCTCCAGAACTCGTCAAAACGCTGGCTCAAACACAATCACGGGCGTTATCTGCCTGGCGCGAGGCCCGTGCGGCTGAAGATTTCAAAGTCTTTGAGCCACACGTGCACAAGCTCGTTCAACTGCGCCGTGAGATGGCTGATGCGTGGGGCCATGAAGGAGAGCGCTACGACGCGCTGCTCGAAAATTACGAGCCAGGCATGCGAGTGAAAAGACTTTCGCCAGTGCTCACTGGGCTGCGCTCAAAGTTGGTGCCCTTGGTGCACGCCATCGATGCGCGCCCGGCTCCAAAACGCATTTTTGAAGGAAAGACTTTCGATGTGGAAACGCAGTGGAAGTTCACGCTGCAACTCCTTGGAGCCATGGGTTTTGACCTCGAAGCGGGCCGGCAAGATCGCAGCACGCACCCCTTCACCGGAGGAACGGGGCTCTACGATGTGCGACTCACCACTCGAGTCTTTCCGCAGCTGCCGCTCTCAAGTGTGTTCAGCACCATTCACGAGGGTGGCCATGGGCTCTACGAGCAAGGCTATTCCCCCGAGCATGAGCGCACGGTGTTGGCGCAAGCACCGTCAATGGGGCTCCATGAGTCGCAATCAAGACTGTGGGAAAACGTCGTCGGGCGGAGCCAACCCTTTTGGGAACATTTCTACCCAAGTTACCAACGCTTTTTTCCTGAACAGCTGGCTTCGGTATCGCTCATCGACTTCCTGAAAGAAGTGAATCGAGTCGAGCGCAGCTTCATTCGCGTTGAGGCCGATGAAGTCACTTACAACCTGCACATCATTCTTCGTTACGAGCTCGAATTAGAACTCATTCGCGGCAATCTCGAAGCGAGTGACTTAGAGGCAGCGTGGAATCAGAAGACAAAAGAGCTCCTCGATCTCAACGTAAAAATACCCAGCCAAGGGGTGCTCCAAGACATTCACTGGGCTTGGGGTGAGTTCGGTTATTTCCCGACCTATGCGCTCGGTAATCTCTACGCCGCTTCACTGTGGCAAGCGATGAGCCGCGACGTGCCTGGGCTCAACGCAGCCATCGCGAGCGGTGAATTGGCACCCATCAAAAATTGGCTGAGAGAAAAAGTTCATCACCACGGTTTTCGTCTCGAAGCCGAAGCCTTGATCGCCAATGCTACCGGCACCGGTCTCACCGATGATGATTTCGTCACCTATTTGAAGGTGAAATACGGCGCGCTTTACGGCATCTAGGTTCTCTATGCGTATCGTCTTGCTGAGCAGTCTTGTCATCGCCCTCGTTGGTTGTCCTGACCCCGCGAACAATAAGCCGAAAGCCACGACCTCGGCTCCGGTTCAAGTCGAGGCGAATGTCGCTCCGCTTGAAGGGGCATTGGCTTTTCCTTTCACGCAGGCCGACTCAAAGGTGTCCTGGGTTGGCGCCAAAGTGACAGGCAAGCATGAAGGTTCATTCAGCGTTTTCGGCGGCATCATTGAGGTGGTTGCAGGCGAACCAACGAAGAGTCGGGTGCGAGCTCAAATTGACATGAAGTCTTTGACGACGACTCCTGAGAAGCTCGTCGTGCACCTCAAAAGCCCCGACTTTTTCGCGGTCGAACAATTCCCCCTCGCCACCTTTGTGTCGACCGCGATTGAGAAGGCAGGTGCGAACTATTCTGTCACAGGCAATTTGACGCTCCACGGAGTGACACGCTCAATCACTTTCCCCGCGGCCATTCGGGTCAAAGGTGAAGAGGTGACAGTGAACGCCGAATTCGCCATCAACCGTAAAGATTTTCAAATCGTCTACCCGGGCAAACCAGACGACCTCATCGCAGACCAAGTGGCACTCACCTTTGATATTCACGCCAAGCACAGAACCTAAGATGCAAATCACGGTGCGATTTTTCGCTGCGGCGAGAGAAGTGGCGAAAATGTCGTACCTCGAAATCGAGCTGCCTCAAGGCGCGCGGGTGAGCGACCTCATCATCACACTGGTGCAACGACTTCCTGATTTGCAACCGCTCTTGCCCAAATTGCGAATTGCAGTGGCTGAAGAATTTGCTCTGCCTGACGCAGTGATTCCTGAAGGTGCAGAAGTGGCCCTCATTCCACCGGTCGCTGGCGGCAGCGGAGGCGTATTTAAAATTCAAGACACGCCACTGTGTTTGCAAGATGTCATCGACGTCGTCACTTCTCCCTCGCATGGAGGGCTGGTGACTTTCAGCGGCGTGGTGAGAAATCATTCCAAAGGTAAAAGCGTCAGTCGGCTCGACTACGAGGCCTATGGCCCCATGGCGCAGAAGAAGCTCATTGAGCTGGGTCAAGAGGCGCGTCAGAAATGGCCGGGCGTTCAGGTGGCCATCGTGCATCGCGTCGGCACGCTGATACCGGGAGACTTGGCGGTGGTGATTGCGGTGTCTGCTCCGCATCGGAAAGAAGCATTCTTGGCCTGCGAGTACGTCATCGAACGGCTCAAAGAAGACGTGCCCATCTGGAAGAAGGAATACGGAGAAGACGGCGAGGTGTGGGTCGGTCTGCAGGGCGGTTGAGCAAAGAAGCACAAGCCTTAGGGTGTTGTGCCGTTTCGTTTTCGGCTAAATGACTCGCTCGTTTCCATCCTCAAGGCCGAAGAACTCAAAGGGAACACTACATGCTGGCAACACATCTTCGTTTTGCATTTTTGGGTAGCCTCGTGGGGTTGGTGGTGGCCTTGATGCCAGCCTGTCAAACGGCAAAGAAATGCGGCCCTGACAGCTGCACGGGGTGCTGCTCATCGAATGATGAATGCGTGGCCCCGACCGATGCGCAATGTGGTCAGCTTGGCGCTGCATGCGTCGCTTGCGGTACGGGGAAAGTCTGCACCGCTGGGGTCTGCAGCGGTTCAAATGCGCAAGACGACGGCGGCACTGACTTGACCGATGGAGGTAATCCCGACGCAGGGCCCGGTATTCCGCCTCCGTGTACGAATGACTTCATGTGCGAGGCGGGCAAGATTTGCATCGCCGGCGATTGTGTGGCCGGGGAATCATGCGGCACCGACCAAGAGTGCCAGCGAATAGAAGAAGAAGCTCGCTGCTACGAGTACGGGCCCCGCCAGTGCACCTGCGACACCAGCACGACTGGGGGCGGTACGTGCCGCTTGCGCAAAGGTCCCTGCGAAGAGTGTCAATCAGACATCGAATGTGGGGCCGATTTCCTGACCTTCGAAGCCACTGGAGCCGGTCGCTGCACCGCTTTTAACGGCGACACCTCGGGCAAGAAATATTGCATCTACCAACGCATTGGGCCGACGTGTGCGTGTGGCACGGTCAACACCATCATTGAGGGCCACAACTTCTGTACTCCCGCCAACAACAGTTGTGCGACCATCGGTTGTCGTACCGATGCGCAATGCCCGTCAGACTCGGTGTGCAGCATCAATCAACCTGACGCAGGCGCTGATTCATGCGGCGGTACGTGCCAGCCGCGTTGCAAGTGGGACTTCGTCAACCACCAGAGCGTTCCTGATTGTCGGGCCAATGAGTCATGTTGGGTCGATGCGGCCAATTTAGACCCTCAATCGCCTCACTTCGGCTCTGGCCGGTGCAAGCCAATCTGCACGGACAACACGGACTGCCAGCTTTCCGGCAACAACCCTTTTGGCGGGCCCGGTTTGAAGTGCGTCGCTGAAAAATTGTCTGACGGCTCTGATTCACCCAAGCGCTGTCGAGCCGACGGTCAATGTATGGACGACGCGGAATGTTGGGACATTCTCAATATTCCCAGCACCGAGCCTTACGCTGGCTATTGCGATCGACACACCTTGACCTGCAAATCAGACTGCAGAACGGAAGCTGACCCCACGACAAGCAAACCCTTCAAAGACTGTCGCCCTGGGTATGCCTGCGATAGCGATGGAACGATGAACATTTGTCGTGCCTTGAGCTGCCTTGAGCTCGGAGGCGCAGGCCTCGCGTGCCGAGTGGGCCAATACTGTTGTGGCGAAGACAAAAACTTCGATGGCTTCCCTGACCCATGTCCCGCTCCGTCGGTGCAAAATGAGATCGGTTGTTACGACATTCCCAAGCCTCCATTTTGTGCTCGATGTTGGGCTGCTGAACCGCTGAAGGCGGGCATCGACGGAGGCACTCAGGCTGCGGCGAATGCAGAATGCGAAGCCATGATGGCCGCTTCTTGGGCCACCTGTACCAATGGCTCAAAGAGCCCGAACTGCAGCCCTCTGAAACCGGTGTGTCAGTATGCCGGAGACAAAGGCATGGACCCTGGAATCAACGTCTGCGTCTTGCCCTCAGTCAACGACGTCGGGCTCGTACCGGTGAATGGGTTTAGTACACCCAAGACGCAAATTACCTGTCCGGTGGGCTTCACCACCGAATTTGTGCTCCCTCAACCCAACGGTCTTCAAGACGTGGGCTATTGCCAAACGAATGCCGATTGCGGCCTGCTCCCTGATGGAGGCAACAGCGGCATGGGGTTGTGTGAAATCGATGTGCGCGACCCGGCAACTCGGCTGTCCGATGGAGGAGTGCTCAAAGCATGCCGTTGCACTGCAAAGTCGGGCGGTGCCCAGTGCCCCAACGGTAAAGCACCCGTCGGAGAGGTGCGTTCATTCTGCAAAGACGGAGTGGCCGGTGCGAAGGTCAATTGCATCACCACCGCCGTCTGCAGCCCGCCCAGAGACTTCATCTACAAGGCTACGGCTGCGAATGGCTGCGGGCTGTAATCAGCGCCTTGTAAAAAACCACTGACGGGAAGATGTCTTTTCCGTCAGCGGCGAAAGGCGCGAGTGCAGTCGACCACTGCACGGTAGGCGGCCAGTTCGGCTTGAGTTTTTTCTGGGCTCCAGCCGAGCTTACTGGCCAATCGTTGGGCAACCTGTGGCGCAATGCCCAGGCCTTGATCTCTCGCGCGCAGCACCAGTGGAATGCGGCGAGACATCACATCGTCAAGCGTGCGAGCGAATTCGACTTCGATGGCTTCATCGACCTGCGCAAAAATAGAAGGCAGCTCAGGGTCGAGTCGTTGAAAAGCAGAAGGGTCAGTCTTGGCCCGGTCGAGCACGCTGGGCGCTCGAGTGCCATATTCCGAAGCCAAATAGCGTGGTGCGCCTTCAGCCAGTTGTGGCAGCGCCAGAGATTGCGCGAGGCGCTCAATCGCTTCGTCAGACTCTTCGAGCCCTTGTGAACCAGGTAAAGCGCGATTGGCGGTAGTCGATTTGGTAGCGATGCCCAGTTGCTTCGTGGCGTGGTCGACCACTTCTGCAGCCATGCGACGGAAGGTGGTCAATTTGCCGCCAGCGATGGTGATGAAGCCCGGCGAATCGTAAATCATGTGCTCGCGCGAGACGGCTGAAGCGCCTTCGCTTTCATCTTCTGGCTTTAAGAGCGGGCGCAACCCAGACCATGTGGCCAGCACGTCTGCAGAAATCAACTGCGCCGTGGGAAAGTACGCGTTGGCTGTTTCAAGCAGGTAGTCGACATCTTGCTTGGTGGGCTCAACCGAATCGGGCGAACCATCGAAAAAGGTGTCTGTCGTGCCCACCACCGTGCGCCCCAGACCCCAGGGAATGCAAAACACCACCCGTTTATCTCGCGGTGAATTGAGCATCAGCGCGTGTCTGACAGGAAGTCGAGCGCTATCGAGCACCACATGAATGCCCTTGGTGGGCTTGAGAATCGGGGCTTCACCGGCGAGGGCTCGAACGTCGTCGCTCCATGGCCCAGTGGCGTTGATGACCACTTTGGCTCGAACCTCGATGGAGGTGCCTTCTTCAGCATCAGTCACCACCACGCCGCTAATTTTGCCAGTCGCATCGCGAAGCAGTTTCCCGGCTTTGACGTGGTTGAGAACTGCCGCTCCTAAAACTTGAGCATCAAGCGCACACTCGAGGGTGAGGCGAGCATCGTCAGTGAGACAGTCGTAGTAGAGAATGGCTCCATTGAGACCCGATGCTTTGAGTTGCGGTTCCAAAGCCAAGGTACTTTTGGCCCTGTGGGTAGTGTGGTTTTTGTAGTTCCCAAAAAAACACAGGGCATCATAAATCCACAAGCCGAAGGCGAGCGTGGCGAGCCAGCGGCGATCTCCTTTGTAGTTGGTGACCAAGAAGGGGAGCGGCCGCACCAAATGCCGCGCCAACTTCATCAAGCGCTTTCGCTCATTGACCGATTCGAAAACGAGCCCCAATTCGGCTTGCTCGAGATAGCGCAGCCCTCCATGAATCAGCTTTGACGATTTTGACGACGTCCCCGCTCCGAAATCGAGCTTTTCAACCAAGGCTACATTGAGCCCTCGGAGTGCTGCATCGCGCGCAATACCAGCGCCCGTGATGCCACCGCCCACCACCACGATGTCAAAGATTTCATTGCCAAGACGGCTGAGCGCCGCTGCGCGTTTCGAATTGGGAGAATCGGCTTGGCCCATGGCTCAGTCTCTTACGCGTCGCGTCGCGCGGCTGCAATTTCTGGCTGACAAATGTCCTCCGACGGCTTTGGAATTTGATAAACGCTGCCCTATTCAGCGATTAATCACCATATTCTGGCTCACAAGTGCCTGGCTGATGCTGGGTACGTCGTGTCGTATTCACCCTCTAGAAGACGGGGTCTACCGGGTCAGTATGGGCTAGATATTGCGCGATGACTGCGGGTTGGCGACAGGCGAGGTGCTGAGCACAGGGGTGCTCGACACCGAAGGAAACGCGGTGGAACTGACGTTGACCAAACCCAGTTTGAGGTTGGTGGGCATCTATCGCGATGGGGTTGAAGAGATGACGCTCGATGGAAGTATTTCGAATTCGACGAGCATTGTGCGTGGGCGGGAGTGTTTGCTCGATACGATTTCACTTCATCTCGATGCCACCACCATTGATTCTTCAAGCTTTGGGGGGGCGATGTCTATCAGCTACGAAGCGCGTCAGCCTGACGAATGCACGTGTCGGCTTTGGTTCAAATATGAAGCGACCAAGCAGTGAAGTCGGCCGAAAGTGACTGTATGGAGGACGCAACCGATTCGCAGTTGCTCGAAGCGCTTAAAAAGGGTGATGCGCGCGCGATGGATCAGCTGCTGGCGCGCCATGAGCAGCACATCTATCGGTTTGGTTTACGCATGTGCGGCAATGAAGAAGATGCACGTGATGTCTTACAAGAGACGTTGTTGGCTGCATTTAAGGGCCTGGGTACTTTTCGGGGTGACGCACGAATTTCAACTTGGCTGTACCAAGTGGCTCGCAGTTTCTGCATCAAGCAGCGTCGGCGTCGAGAAGGCGAACCTTCGCAGTTAGAATCAATCGATGCGGCTGAAGTGCGCTCGATGACGACTGATGCAGCCGCGCTCGATGCGCGAGTGCATGCCCGCGAAATCGGCCATGTCATTCAAGCGGCGATGAATACGCTTCAAGATGAGTATCGCGAAGTCATCGTTTTGCGCGATGTGGAAGGCCTGTCTGCTGAAGAAGCAGCGGCGGTGGTGGGCATTGAAGTCGGTGCGCTCAAGAGTCGGCTCCATCGAGCGCGCATGCAGCTCAAGCAGGGGTTGTCAGCGGTCATCGATGATCAACAGTTCGACGTTGGCTGCCCTGAATTGCAGTTAGAGCTTTCGGCCTACGCCGCTTCTGAAATCGACCAAGCCGCTTGTGCAGGCATAGAAGCGCATCTTGAAAAATGTTCTCACTGCACCGCAGCCTGCGAATCGCTCAAACGCACTGTTTCGATGTGCAGAGCGATTCCGGGTGGCGAAGTGCCCGCTTCAGTGCGGGCTGCGGTGCGCCAGGCACTCCGCCAAGCCACCGGGTAAAACCTTTAGGGTGCGCCGTCGACGGCTCGGCCAGGTGAGGCGTTCGATGTTGAGAGCTGATTGTGGAGCACGAAAGGTGCTGAAGGCAGGCGATCCGGCGAGCGATTCATCGACATTCCGTCGACGGATGAAAGGCTTCCGGTATAGCTGAACGCATCAATCACCACGCCAGCGGTGTTGGTGAGGGTGACGGTGTCGCTCGAGTTGCCCAACCCCAATGCACCACTGCTCGCGCCGATGGCATTGGAAAGCCCGGGGGGAATACCGCTGCTGTTTCCAAACACAACGACACTTGCACCCGCGGCGAGCGAAGTGCCGCTCGGAAAGACGTGCCTGACCGTCGCCGTGTCTGCAATCGACCACCCTGAGAGGTTGACCGAGGCCGACCCTGCATTGAAGAGCTCGACAAATTCTTCCGCCACCGCTCCACCGGCTTCGTTCGCCAGAATTTCGTTGAGAATGACTTTGGGCAACGACACCTCAAGGAGCGTCGAAAAAGCGCCATCTGAAGTGTCACTGACGGTGCCTTCGGTGTTGCTGACCCGAATGAGACCTTGAGTGGTGGCGGGGGCGGGAATGGTCCAGCTGATGGCACCGAGCGTGGCGTCGACGTCAGTGGCGATGGAACTGAAGTTGACGCCATCAATGCTGTAGGCCACGTTCACCTTGGTGATGCCTCGGGCTGTCCACCTGACTGTTTGAGAAGAGCCGATTTGAAATTCTTCACTTCCTTGGGGTGCGTCAACGCGCACGCTGGTGGGGGGAAGGTCGACTTGCAAATCGAAGTCACGCACCACGCCCATATGCTGCATGTTGACGGCTGCAGAATCGCGAGCCAGGGCCGGCGCCAATTCTTCAATGGGCGTGTAGACGCGGGTGTCTGCCACCAACCCGTGGGCAAAAGTGTTCGAGCCAATAACGGTAGGAATGGCGTGGGCTGCGAGAATCGGGTTTGCCACCACCCAGTCGTACGGGGTTTTCCGAGGTGCATTGGTATCGCCGTCACCGCGGCCATCTGTCGGCCAAGGGCCACCGGTCACCACCACTGACTTCAAAATGCCCAACGTCGCTTCGCTGCGGCTGTTGGTGTTGAAGTCGCCTCCGATGAGCAGATAGTCGGTTGAAGGAACATGTTGAGCGATGAGTTTCACCAAGGCCTGCGCTTCAGCGCGTCGGTCAGAAGCAGAGGTGGTGAGAAGATGAATGCTCACCACCCAGAGGTCGACAGGCCCGGGAACGTCGATGCGCGCCCAAGTGAAATCTCGATTGGCGCGGTTGTCATTGGCAAGCCCTGGGTCTGCCCACCCGCCGCTGGCCACGATGGGGTATCGGGCGACAATGCCATTGGGCAAGTTGCCGTTGCCTCGGGCGTAGTCGCACTGGGTTCCGCAGATGGAATCAACGAAAGAGCGCAGCTGCTGGGCACTGTTGTCGCCAAAGTTGAACTCTTGCAACATGACGATGTCGGGCTTGAGGCCTTGGAGAATGCGCTTGCCCGCGCCGTCATCGTAGGTTTGCTGCCTGCCTGAGGTCAGGTTGGCCGCCATCACTCTGAGCCCTTGGCCGGTGAGTGTCGACGGAACTTCAGTCAGTTCCTCAGCGGTCGGAGCAAGGCTCGTGCACCCGAGAAAACTAAAGATGAGCAGGTAAATTCGAGCGCATTTCACGGGCGGGAGCTCTAACACTCTCCCGCGGCTTGCAGATCATCTTTAAGGTGTTCCGTCAGCGGCCGTGCCCGGCGAAGTCTTCAACGAAGACAAGGTGCTGTGGAGCGCGAAAGGCGCTGAGCTCGATTGATCAGGTGAACGATTCATCGACACGCCATCGGTCGAAGCCAAGCTTGAGCTGTAGGTGAACGAGTCAACCACTGCGCCAGACGTGTTGGTGAGCGTCACCGTGTCTGCAGAATTTCCAAAGCTCAGTGTCCCCGTACTGGCGCCCACCGCATTGTTCAACCCCGAGGGAATGCCGCTGCTGGCTCCGAACACCACCAGCAATGCGCCGGGCTCAATCGTCGTGCCAGGAGCGAAGAGATGTCTGACTGAGACCCCGTCAGACACGGACCACCCCGAGAGATCAGCTGAAGTGCTTCCGGCATTAAAGAATTCGACGAATTCACCGGCGATGGCGCTGCCGAGTTCATTGGCGAGTATCTCGTTGATCACCACCTTCGCTGGAGAAACAATGGCGCTCACTGAGAACGCCGCATTCGAAGTGTCGACGACTGCAGAATCTGTGGTGCTGATCCGAATGACGCCTTGAGACGTCGCGGGTGCAGGCACTGTCCACCCGATGGCACCCAGTGCTGCGTCAACGCGCTTGGCAATGCTGTTAAAGGAAACGCCATCAGACGAATAGTCCACATTCACTTGGGCGCCTTCGCCTCCTGACCAGCGAATCGTTTGTGACGAGCCGATTTCAAAATTTTCACCCCCATTGGGTGACTTCACCTGCAAGCGTGTGGGCGGCCCAAAACCCTGGAGATCAAAATCACGCACCACCGCCATGTGCTGCATGTTCGGTGCGGCCGAGTCGCGAGGGAGCGCTGGAGCCAAATCTGAAATGGGTTGGTAGATGCGCGTATCGGCCACCAAACCGTTGGCGAAGCTGCTCGAACCAATGACCGTCGGCGTGGCCAGCGCAGATAAGTTGGGGCTGACCACCACCCAGTCGTAGGCCTTCGAGCGCCCCACGTTGGTATCGCTATCGCCCTTTCCATCGACGGGAAAAGGCCCAGAGGTCACCACCACCGAGCCGAGGGTGCTCAACATCTGCTCGGTACGGGAACTGGTGTTGAAGTCGCCTCCGATGACGATGTAGTCGTTTGCAGGGACATTCTTGGTGATCGCACTGACCAGCGCTTGCGCCTCGGCTCGACGATTGCTGGTGCCCGAAGTGAGCAAGTGCACACTGATGGCCCACAAATCAACCGAGCCAGGCACGTCGATGTGTGCCCACGTGAAGGCGCGATTCGACACGTGTGGGTCTGCCCAATCGCCGCTAGCGATGATGGGGTAACGGCTGATGACTCCGTTGGGAATTTGAGCCGGTGCCCCGCGCGCGTACGCGCAGGTGGTGCCGCAAATGCTATCGACGAACGCGCGAACCTGATCAGGCCCGTTGTCGCCTACATTGAATTCTTGCAGCATGAGCACATCAGGCTTGAGCCCTTTGATGATGCGCGCGCCTTCGCCCGAATCATAACTTTGCCGAGTGCCAGCACTGAGATTGCCAGCCATCAGACGCACCCGCACGCCATTGAGTTGCGTTGACGTTTCTACGAGTTCATCGGGTTGGGCTGTCAAATTCGTACAGCCGACTACACACAACATCGCCACGAGAATTTGAACTGTCTTCACGGGGGAGCTGTCTACCACTCGAGACCCTGTGTTGCATAGGCCCCCACGAGAAACTGGGCGAGTGGGGCGTGTTGTGTTTCTCTCTCGATGGCGTTTCTAAAAGAGCGGTTGATCAGCTTTTTCAGGCGGGGGGTTCATGAGCGAAGAGTCAAAAGTAAACCTGGTGCGCTCAAACGCAACGGCTGGTTCTTGGCTCGTAAGCTTCTGGCATCGTCTCATTTCTCCATCGCCAGTGCTCACGCCTGACGCTGATCAATCGCCAAGTTGGGCCAAAGAGCTGCTCGAATCGATGCAGAAGCTCAGTCGCTCGAATGCGAGGGTGTCTCTTCGCCTCGAAGATCTTGAGAAAAAAGTCGAAGGTGGGTTTGCCGAGGCGCGCGCACGTACTGCGGCGGTTCCCAAAGCCACCGCGTCGCACGAAATTTTAGACGTTCTCGATGCGCTTGATGAAGCGTGTCGGGTCATCGCCATCACTCAACCCGAAATTGCGCAGGGGCTCGATCGACTGAGCCGCCGAGTCGAACAGCTGTCATTGCAGCACACGTATATTCGCTTGAGGCCCGAAGGAACGGCCCCAGACGGTCGCCTCTTCAAAGTCGTGGGGACGACGCCTTGCGCGGAAATTCCCGAGGGGATGATTGCCAGAGTCATTCGCGCCGCAGTCACCACGCGCGATGGAATGTTGTTCCGTGAAGGCGAAGTTCTCACCAGCCGAAAGGACGTATGAGCACCTCATTCGGAATTGACTTAGGTACCACCAATTCAGTCATCTCCCACTTGGTCGACGGTATTCCCGTGGCCATTTTGGTCGATGGGCAGTCCGTTATTCCCTCTGTAGTGTTGTACGACGGGCAGCGAGTGCTCGTGGGTCGCGAAGCGGTCAACCTCGAAGCAGAACACCCCGAGCAGACCATTCGTTCTGTCAAACGGAAGATGGGTCAGGCCTTCGCTTACGCCATCGACGGAAAGACGTTGGGCCCTGAAGACGTCTCGGCCGATATTCTGCGTGCGCTCAAAAAAGGAGCCGAAGCCTCACTCTCGATGCCGGTCAACGACGTGGTGATTACCGTGCCCGCCTATTTTGATGACGGTCAACGGCGAGCCACGCTCAAGGCGGGTGAACTGGCGGGCCTCAATGTCTTAAGGCTGCTCAATGAGCCCACCAGCGCTTCGCTCATCTATGATCAAGTGCCCACCGAGACCCGGGCTGAGCCCGAAATCGTGCTGGTCTATGATCTCGGAGGCGGCACCTTCGACGTGTCGGTGTTGGAAGTTTTCGAAGGCGTACGCGAAGTGCGGGCCACCGCCGGAAATACTGCACTCGGAGGCGACGACTTTGACGAGATGCTCGTTCGTCGCATGCTCGATCGTCTCCGCACTGAGCAGGGGGTTGACCCGCAAGGAGATCGTCGAGCGATGGCGCGGCTTCGACGCGTGGCTGAAGAAACAAAAATACGACTTTCAGCCGACACGCGGGTAGAGATTAAAGAAGAGTTTCTCACCACGCACGATGGCAAGCCTGTGCACTTGGCCATGGAATTTGCGCGCAGAGATTTCGAAGCGCTTATTTCTCCCTTGTTGCTGGCGACCCTTGAACTCGCACGAAAGGCAATCGACGATGCGAAATTGACGGGTCAAACGCTCTCACGCATTTGTTTAGTGGGAGGTTCAACTCGAATACCGCTGGTGCGAGCGCTCCTTCAAGACACCTTCGGAGTCGAAGTTCACGATGAAATCGACGCCGATTTGGCGGTGGGGTTAGGCGCCTCGGTTCAAGCTGGCATTTTGAAGGGCGAGCCATTGAGTCGAATCTTGGTCGACGTGGCAGCGCACAGCCTGGGCATTCGGGTGTTTGGTCCGGGTGATGAATTTCGCGGTGACGCTGACACCTTCGCGCCACTCATTCCTCGCAATACTGTTTTGCCCGTGTCTCGAGCAGAGGAATTTTACACCATCGTCGATGATCAACAGCGCCTCGATGTGGAAGTTTTTCAAGGCGAAGCAGGTCTGGCTTCTGAGAACACCCGGGTGGGTGCCTTCGAATATCCACTCAAGCCGGTGCCCGAGCATTCACCGGTGCGCGTCGAATTCACTTACGATCTCAATGGTGTGGTGAAGGTTTCGGTCTCTCAACCCGGGCTTGCCAATGACAAAACGGTAGCGCTCTCAACAGCGACTGGGGGGAAATCGAAAGAAAACGAAGAGCCAAAGGTCAGCACAGTCGAGCGCAAGGCCCTCAACTTCATCGCAAGCTTGTCGGGTGTGAGAAAGACTCAGCTCGAAGAACTTTTGGAAAGTTATCGTCACTCAACCGGCAGCCAGCGAGAAGAAGCCGAAGAGGCGCTGCTCGACTGCTTCCTTGAACTCGATGAATAGGCAAGAGGGCGACCTGATGGTTGGCGCACAAAACGTCAAAGAGGCAGAAGTGACGGTGCACGCCTTCATGCAGTTACCGGTTGAAGAGCGGGCTTTGCAAATCGACCGGGTGGGTGAAGTGTTTCGTGCGGCGGTGCAAGCAGATTACCGCGCCAAAAATTGGTCGAAGCTCACCTCGTGGGCCCATCAAGCAGAGAACGTTACCGGTCTTGATGGGTCAGTTGGTTCCTTTGAGTTTTGTGAAACGCACTGGGCGTTGACTTGGGGTTCAGTCATCACCAAAGAATTCGAGCGTGCGCGCCTTTGGTACGAGCCGCTGCACGCTTTGTTGATGCAGCGTTCACCTGATTTTGCGGAAGCGATGTTGGCGATGGTGAATGGCAAACCTTCGCTGGAACTGGTGGCGCCATTTCTTAAAGCAAAGCCCGTTCTCGACCCGCGGCTTGGGTATGAGCCGAGTCGAAAGAAGGTCTCTTGGGTGATGCCTTCTACCGAAGGCGAAGTTGAGCCGACTCTTTTGGCCCTCGTCGCACAAGAACCGTGGGGTGTGGTTGCATCTACGGTCACCCAGTGGTCTCTCAAGTCGAGCGAAGCGGTGAGTAAAGCCATGTGGCTGCTCGCGGCCCAGTTGGCGGTGCGAGAAGTCGTCAAACGAACCGGTGCCCATCACCACCAAGCTTCGTCGCACGTAGAATTCTTCAGAAAGGCCGTCGAAGCACTCAGAGCGCCTCCGTGCCTTTCAGCTGATGCGTTGCTCATTTTTCGCATTCTCGCAGCCAAGATGCCCTCTGAGATTGATTCGGCGGCGCACACTCGAGAACTGACGCACGCGGCTGTTGCAGCGAGTGCATATGGCGCTCATCGACCGCTGGTCGTGGCCGTGGTCACCCAACTCAAATGTGCGGTGAGTGCAGGAGTGCCGCTGTTGGGTTTGCTTGAGCATTTGGCCCTTCAGGCTTCAGAAATGGCACTCGTGGGCAAAGCGATGCTTCTGTTGACGAGCACCGTCGAGGCGCCGCGAGTGCAGCCGTTTTTTCTCAGGGCCTTCTCGACGTTGCTCAGCCAGCAAGGCACCCTCGTCAGCGAGTGGTTTGAAGGCTTGAGCGACGCCAACCGGTTTCACCTGACGGAATGGATGGCTGCCGCGTGTTCGTTTGAGCTATCTCAAACATTTCTTTTGGCTGTGTGGTCTCAAGCTTCATCTCGCTCTCGTCGAAGTCTCATCGCTTTGGTTGAAAATGTATTGCTCCGCGCGAACCATGAAGAGGTTCCCGCTGAGCGTGGGGACGTTTTGAATGCCCCCTTAGCAGCAAAGGCGCGGGCATTTTGGGCGGCGGTACGCACGCTCGTCTTGCCTGATGCGCCTGAGTTCCTCGAGTTTGCACTCGTCAATGCGCAGTCGGGCGACGACTTGAATCCCTTGGTTCAGGCAGGTCTCGGGCTGAACCCTGATGTGCGTCACATGCTCGATGTTTGGGACATTGTCCGTCGGCTCAAGCATGTCGCTTTGACCAATGACGTCGAAAGACAGCTTTTGACTCGGTACGGGCGCGACACTTCGGCTTTGGCTCTCGCCGTCTTAACGGCGTATGAGCGAGCATTCCCTCTTTCATTTAAACGCAAGTTGGCCGAGGCGCTCGTTGCTGCAGTCGAGGGTCTTCAACTGACACCGCACATTCGCAGCGCATTGGTGTTGGCTCAACGGTGGTTGGTTTCTCGGAAGACCGCTCAGCCCCGGGCGGCCAAAGCCGGTCGAAAGTCGAAAACCTCACGCAAGAAAAGGACGCCGCCTCCAGAGAGTGGCTTTGTACCGGTTTGAGGAGCTGCATTCATGAGCGAAACAAGACTCTTTTCCGTATTGGGTATTGCTCCCACGCGAGACGGCACCGCTGTGAAGCGCGGCTATTTTGCGGCCCTCGTTCATCACCAGCCTCAAACAGACCCCGAAGGGTTTCGTCGGCTGCGTGAGGCGTACGAAGCACTTTCCGACCCAGCGCAGCTCGCCGCGGCCTATGCGTCGGCTCCTTTGAACCTTGTCGAGCTCGAGCGCGAATATGCGGTGCGCTTTGATTCCAAGATTGCTCAAGCTGCTCAATCATTTATTGCCAGAGAGCGGCAAGCTCACGCGGTGGCTTCGTTTGTCGAACAGTTTGCCGGCACTTCCTGGGAACAAATGCTGTATCACCTTGAGCTTCCGGCTTCTTAAAGGAAGGTACCAAAATGTCTCTCGTGCGAAGGTCTGTGGGCGCTTTGGGGTTTGTCGGTGCCATCGCGCTGATGATGGCTGCAGGAGGTGGCGATTTTATTTCAAGTGAGAAGGCCAAGACGCTGGTGAAGGAAGGTGCGTTGCTGCTCGACGTGCGCAGTCCGGCTGAGTTTGCCGCGGGGCATATTGAGGGCGCGGTGAATATTCCCGTTCAAGAGCTCGAAGCGAAGTTGGGCACGTTCCCTGCGAAAAAGGAACAAAACGTCGTGGTGTATTGCCAGAGCGGAAGGCGCAGCGCGAAGGCACGAGAAATTTTGCAACACGCGGGGTATCTCAACGTCTTTAATTTAGGGGGCATCTCGAATTGGAAGTGAAGGGCTGGGTCACGAGACGATGGTGGACCAGATTCTTGATGGTGAGTTGGTGGCCATGCCTCGGCCCAGCTGGGGGCACGCTCGGGCGAGTTCCGTACTTGGTGTAGAACTCAGAGACCCAAGCGGGTGGTTGGTTGTCGATAAACCTGAACTCCACTTAGGCCGTGACGTGGTGGTTCCTGATTTGGCTGGGTGGAAAAGAGACCGATTGCCTCCACTGGCTGCCCAGACACCCTGGGTCGACGTGCCTCCTGATTGGGTGTGTGAAGTGCTTTCGCCTTCGACGTCTTCAATCGACAGGGTCAAGAAGAAGCACATTTATTCGCGTGAAAAAGTGTCTTGGTATTGGCTGATCGACCCCGAAGCGCGCACCTTAGAAGTGTTGAAACTGGGAGAAAGTGGGCACTGGGTCGAGGTGGGAACCTGGGCAGCTCAAGCTACTTTTCGAGTTGAACCCTTTGATGCCCTCGAAATTGATTTGGCCGCACTCTGGGTCGACGGCTGAAATTCAATTCTTGTCAAACAATGCATCTAAAGTAACGGTTCGAGCCACCATTGAGCGCGCATACGCATTGTCCCGAACGCCGTAGGTGGTGATGAGCGTGAGAAAAAGAGACTTCATCGTGTGGTCTGCTCGGTCGATGACCAGGTCAATCTGAGCACCGCCGTCCACTGAGTCATCAGACCGGTGTCCACGTTCCTTCTTCAGTTTCAACGCCAGGGATGCCAAGCGAATGTTTGATAGACAATACATGCTTGAAACAGATTGATTCGAAAGCCAACCCTGACCACGTTCGCCCCGTGGGCGTCGCCCGTTTATGCAACCAAACCGAATCAGAACGGCTGCGGTGACGTTCAACCCATGTCAAATAGAAGAGCCAGTATATCTAGCCATAACTCATCACCGATAGGTAGTTATGGCCAGATATGAAAGACCCATAAGTCGCCAAAGCCGGCCTTCGATATTGAGTAGTGGCTACCTATGGCCGACACCCTCGCTCGGAGTGTGAACCATACAGTTCACCTCAAGGTGCGCTCCGCGATGAATAGGGCACAATCTGTGCGAGCTTGCTCAACCCCCGTGAAACTGGAACCAAAAGAGAATACGGTCCCTTCCCCCATGACGATTCGTGCGTTGGTTGTTGATGACTCGGTTCAATTGCGTCACAGCGTGATGTACGCGCTTCAGCGCATTGGCGACATCGTCTGCATCGAGGCGAACGATGGTGCCGAAGCCATCAAGAAGTTTCGCACCGGCCACTTCGACATCGTTCTGACCGATATCAACATGCCCGTGTTGGATGGGCTCAAGTTAACCGCACACCTGCGCTCTGACCCCGCGAATCGCAACATGCCCATCGTCATCATCACCACCGAGTCGGCTGCAGTCGATCGCGACCGGGCGCTTAAGTTGGGGGCCAATGCCTTCTTGGTCAAACCCGTCAAAGCACAAGATGTGCTAGAAACAGTGCAAGAGTTGCTCAACCCTTCTATTGCGCGATGAGCTTCCTCTTCAGTTCTTTTGTATTGGTGTTGAGCGCGGCTCCGCTGGCAGACGTCTTCCCCTATGAAGTGAAAAATCTCCCCGATGGTTCACGGGCGTACGAATACGATTTGACCGCTGTGAAAGCCGCCGGAGGTACGGCTGAGGCGAAGGCATTGCACGGCGAAGAGAAGGTGAAGGCCTTTCTCGACTCGCTCCCGCGTTCCGCTCGTCTGCTGATCGATAAAGGAGAGGAATTCGACATTGGCCCAGGGCGCGCCTTTGAAACGGCTTTGACGCATTCGTTTGCCAGCGTTTCAGATGGGCCACTGACGCTCGGTGCAGCTGCGAAACAGCGGGTGAAATTACGCATGCCCCTCGACCCCGCTGAACCTCACCTTTTGCTTTCAGCAGACGCGGTCGCCTGGCAGATCAGGCAATTAGAACTTGCCGCCCTCGCCGCTGAAGAGCACGACACCGAAATTCTTCGTCGAGAGTTGTGGACCCGAGTGCTTGAGCGCGCCCTGCCTCGCTTTCGCACGACCGAAGGTGATGCTCGAGAAGGTGCGTTGGCGCTCGTTGCACGGGTCAGCGCAGGTTTGGCCTGCCTTGACGCTGCAAAAATCCCTGAAGTCCTTCGAGGTCAGCCTGAAGCCACTGCGGCGACCTTCGATGAAATTGTAAAGCTGCTCCAGTCGGCTGACGCGTTGCTGGTGCCGGCTCCATGGCAAGGGAAAAGCGAACTCGAATGCGCTTGGGTTCGCATGCGCACCATGGGTCAACCTTTTGAGCCCACCCGAGCGGGAACTGCGGCCGTTTTGAGTTTCATCGACATACTCAAGGAACCCAAGGTTGCCGCGCTCTGGCAGCGGGTTTTGACTCGAAGAGACAGGTTCTTGGGTTCGCCTCGAAGTGACCCGTTGTTGCTGTGGCGAGAACACGCCGGCGACAAACCCAATGAAACCATCGATTCGTTGAACGATTTTATCGCCTCACTCCCTTTTGATGGTCGTCAACCTCCAGCACTGGTGGCGCTTGCCCAGAGCCCGATGGGCGCTTTTTTTTCAGAACTCGCCGGCGCAGAGCGCAGCTTCGCCTTCTTAGAATTGGCCAATGCCATTCAAGACGGCAGGGTTGCGCCTCTGGCCACCACGTGGCCCTCTGCCCGTGAAGCCGCTCTCGCGTCGTTGTGTTTGCCAGAGGTCTACAAACGCGTGCACTTGGACAGTGGGTGGCGACAGCGGTTGCAGCAGACTTTTGTCACTTTGGTGGGCGGTTTTGGAACTGCACCTGAAGCCGGTGGCGATGAGCCCGAAGCTGACGCAGAAGAGCGCACCAGGTTGGAAATAAAATTGATGGTACCGCCCAACCTCGAAGTCGAACCTGTGCCCGATTTCTACCGACGAGAGGCGCAAGCCCTCGAACGACTCATTGAAGCGTTGCAGGCGGAAAAGCTGACTCAGCTTGAAGCCCTGGGCTCCGAAGGCTCGGTGTTGTCTGCGGCAAAAACTTGGGTAAAGCGACTCAAAGGTTTGGTCGCGTTGACCAATGCAGATGCATCGAGCGCGAAGGAAGCTGCAGAAGCGCGTCGCTGGGTTTCGAATTGGCGGGCGGAAGAGTCATTTTCTCGTGACGTACGTGAGGCCTCGGCTTTTCCTCTCGCAAGTTCTGGTCAAAGGCAGCACGCAGCCATCGTCGGCGTCTCGCGCAGAGAAATGACAGTTCGTTTCTCAGGGTCTCCCAAGGTTCAATTCGCCGGTGGGCGCCCGATTTCTGGCTTCTCTGTTGCTCCTTCAGCGCAACGCTACATCGTGCCGGTATTGCTCAGCGTGGGCGCAAATGCCGAAGCGACGAGGCGGCCTCTTGACCGACAGACACTCAGAGCGGTGGTCGACCAAGGAAACAATGAAGCTGCTCAAGTGGAACGCGCTTTTACCCAGGTGATGGGCAGCGAAACAGCGATTCACCAATAGACGCCGCCGACGGTAAGAACCCAAGCTGTAGTGCCATCGAGACGTGAATCCATTCGCGCGGCCAGCATGCCAAAGCCCGTGGGGCCAGGCCCAATGCGCACCACGAATTCAAGCGATGAGTCAGGCTGTACGAGTTCTCCAAACTCCGCTCCGAAACCCAAACCACCTCCGAGGGCGACCCAGGGCAGGGTTTGATACAGCCAGCGGAAGGCGCCACGCAGATGAAACACCGTCTTTGAGCGGATGAAAAAGGCAGGTTCGAGCAAAACCAAAGCGGGGCGAAAGAGCGCGTCGTGCTCTGAGACCAGCTTAAAAGTCCAAGGGAACGCAATGACGGCGCCGATGGTACCGGTGTCGCTGACCGTGATTCCAATCTGTGGAGGAATGACCAACAACGGCCCAGCCGCAAAGCTGGTCGACGTTGCGGGGGTGGCTGCCACGATTGCGGCGAAGAGGAGCGCGGTCACGGTGCAAGCTTTGGTCAGTCGCTCTCGAGGGTCACTTTCCTCACTGTCTAGTGCGATTGAAGGGCGACATCACCGCAAATTTCTTGAGGCAGCCCAATTGTGTACGCATTGCGTCGTCGGTGGTGGTCCTTTACAAGGCCATCATGCCGATGTCTGACAAGTACGAGCCGAGTGTCATCGAGTCGAAGTGGCAACAGATTTGGGAAAGTCGCGGCACTTTTCGCCTCGGGCGTTCAGGGCCTTTAGGCAAAAAGTACGTGCTGGAAATGCTGCCGTACCCGTCTGGCAACATGCACATGGGGCACGTGCGTAACTACCTGCTTGGCGATGTGTATGCGCGCTACTACCGGATGTTGGGTTTCGATGTAGTGCACCCCATGGGGTGGGATGCGTTTGGTCTGCCCGCAGAAAACGCCGCCATCAAAGATGGAGTGCACCCCGCGGTCCGCACTCAGGAAAACATCGCCAGCTTCAAAAAAGAAATTCGCAGTCTCGGGTACGCCTACGATTGGGATTTAGAAATCGATACCAGTCGCCCAGAGTTCTATCGCTGGAACCAATGGTTCTTTCTTAAGATGCTCGACAAAGGCTTGGTGTACCGACGGTTTTCGAAGGTCAATTGGTGTACCGGCTGCATGACGGTCATCGCCAATGAGCAAGTCAAAGACGGTCAGTGTGAGCGCTGTGAATCGAAAGTGGTCGATAGAGATCTCCCCGAGTGGGCTTTTCGCATCACCCGTTATTCTCAGTCGCTGCTCGACGGTCTTGACGGCTTGAAGCAGTGGCCTGATCGCATCACTGCCGCGCAACGCAATTGGATAGGGCGCAGCGAGGGCGTCGAAGCTGATTTCGTCGTCGAAGGGAGCCTCGAGAAAATTCGCATTTTTACCACTCGAGTCGACACCATCTTTGGCTGCACCTATGTGGTGTTGGCGCCTGATCACCAGGCGGTCAAAAGCATCACCACTCCAGAGCAAAAATCAGAAGTTGACGGCTTCGTTGCCAAGATGGCGGCCAAGTCAAAGACCGAACGCACTGAAGAAGGCGCAGAAAAAGAAGGAGTCTTCACCGGTGCCTACGCCATCAATCCGCTGACTGGCACCAAAGTACCGGTGTGGATCGCCAATTTTGTCCTGTCTGATTACGGCACCGGCGCGGTGATGAGCGTGCCTGCGCACGATTCGCGCGATTTCGATTTCGCAAAAAAGTATTCCCTGGGTCTCAAGGTCGTCATTCAGCCGGCCAAGGGTGAGGCTCCCGCCGAGCAAGCCTTTACTGACGATGGCGTGTTGGTCGACTCGGGCTCGTATTCGGGAAAGAGTTCCGCCCAAGCGCGTACTGAAATGGCGACTTGGCTCGGAGCGCAGCAGCTCGGCGCTCCGATGGTGACGTGGCGTCAAAAAGACTGGGGTTTCAGTCGCCAGCGCTATTGGGGCACCCCGATTCCCATCGTGTATTGCGAAAAATGCGATGCCTCGCGCAACGGCATTCCGGTGCCGTATTCGCAATTGCCCGTGCGGCTGCCTGACATTGAGACAGACAAGGTGCTCACCGGAAAAGGCGAGCCTCCGCTGGCGAAAGTGACCTCTTGGGTCAACACCGAGTGTCCCCGCTGTGGAGGCCCCGCTCGACGAGAGACCGAGACCATGGACACCTTTGTCGATTCTTGCTGGTACTTCGCTCGTTACCTGTCGCCTCATTTCGAGAGTGCGCCAGTCGATGCAGAAGCCACCAAAAAATATCTCCCCATCGACGTGTATGTAGGCGGCCCAGAACACGCCACCATGCACCTGTTGTATTTCCGCTTCTGGACGCGAGTGATGAAAGAACTCGGCCTCTCGCCAGTCGATGAGCCGGTGGCGCGCCTCATTACCCAAGGCATCGTCAACGGGCCCGACGGCCGAAAGATGAGCAAACGTTGGGGCAACGTGGTGGCGCCTTCGAAAATCGTCAAAGAATACGGCGCCGATACCGCGCGCGCATACGTTCTCTTTGCAGGCCCTCCAGAGCGTGATTTTGACTGGAGCGATGAGCAGGTTGAAGGCGCTTTTCGTTTCTTAAAACGAGTGTGGGCGTTGGCTTCGACGCATCTGGCTCAAGTCAAAGAGGCCAGCTGGGAAGGGCCGTACGAAGGCAAAGCCTTAGACATTCGCAAAGCGGCGCACAAAGCCCTCAAACGCATCACCGAGGCTATCGAGCGGCTGTCTTTCAATACCGCCATCGCTGGAGTGATGGAATTCGTCAATTCGCTCTACGCCGCGAAGGAAATCAATTCGCCCAGCGAAAAAGCGGCCATGAAAGAAGCGCTCTCGTTGTTGGCCAGCATGCTGACTCCGTTTGTTCCGCACTTTGCCAATGAGCTCGCAGAGCAGTTGGGCGATGCCACCCCCTTAGAAGAGTATGGGTGGCCGTCGTACGATAGGCAGCTGGTCATTGATGACGTCATTCCCTACGCGGTGCAGGTGTTGGGAAAGCTGCGGGCCCAGATTCAGGCGCCTGCAACGGCCACTGAAGCCGAGGTCCGAGCGATTGCTGAGGCTGACGAAAAAGTCCAAGCGTCGCTGGCTGGCAAGACCGTGAAGAAGTTCATTTTCGTCCCCCAGCGGCTGGTCAATTTCGTGGTCGGATGAGAGGCCTGTGTCTTTCCTTGTTGGTGATGGGGTGTGGCTACCGCATCACCGCTCCGAATGCGTCATTGCCGGGTGGGGTGCGCAAGGCCTCTGTTCCCATGTTTCAAAACCGCACCGCTGACCCACTTCAAGCTCGCACCTCTGAGCCTGGCGCTGAGTGGCCTTTTACCGTCGCGGCACGTGAGCAACTTGATCGTGCCGGTTGTTTAGGCGGCCCTGAGTCAGAAGGCGTACTTGAAGGTACCGTTAACTCAGTGAGCAGCGGGCCGGTGTTGCAAGCGCCCACACTCCCGCGTCAGCCCGTGTTCCGCATGACAGCGACATTGTCACTCACCCTCAAAAAAGGTGGAACCAGCGTGGGCAGCACGCAGGTTTCTGTCGCCGAAGAGTACCCGTCTGGAGCTGACGTACTGCTGACCGAACTCAATCGCGCAGCCGCATTGCGGCGACTGGCAGAAGCAGCCGTTCGTGAAGGGCTCGAGCGACTGCAAAGTGCTCCGTAATTGAAAACGACGAAAGCCGACTGCCCATCGAAACGGGCATCGTCGGCTCGTCACCAGCAGGCTGGGGTGAAACGAATTACTTGGCGGTTACGGCGGCGAGCTTCTTCGAAGCTTCGTGCGCCAAACGACCGATGCGGCGGCTTGCATTGCGCGCGTGCAGCACGCCTTTGGTGGCGGCCTTGTTGAGCGCAGAGCTGGCTGCAGAAACGGCCGTCTTGGCCTTCGACGCGTCACCAGTGGCGATCGCCTCGCGGGCGGCCTTGATGGCATTCTTTACAGTGCTCTTAACGGCTGAATTGCGCGCTTTACGCTTCTGAGCCTGACGGTTGCGCTTCACAGCGGACTTGGTGTTGGCCACGGAACAGCTCCTTCAATCGGAAAAAAACGAAGAGGGGCGCGCAATAGCGGCACCTCACCTGCGGGTCAAGGGCCATGGTTACTCAAACGAGCTTCTCAGCGGCTTTGGCTGCATCCCAAAGCGTGTTCATTTGGGGCAGGGTGGCCTCGCCGAAAGCGACGCCTTGGGTTTCGAGCCCGCGTTCAACATGGTGAAAACGACGGGTAAATCGTTGGTTTGCCGCTCGCAGCGCATCTTCTGGGGCGATACCCATGTGCCTTGCCAGGTTCGCCAGGGAAAACAAGACGTCGCCCAATTCGTGTTCCATGGCCGCCTTGTCTTTGCTGGCCAAGGCTTCGTTCAATTCGGCCAATTCTTCGTCGAGTTTCTCACGCACGCCGCTGATGTCTGGCCAATCAAACCCGATGCGCGACGCTTTTTCGGTCAACCGTTCGGCGCGCTGGAGCCCGGGGGCGTCGATAGGCACGCCATCGAGCACGCTGCCGACATGGCCATTTTTCTTCTTTCGCTCCTGGGCTTTGAGTTTGGCCCAATTTTCTAAAACCTGAGTGGTGCCGCTCACGGCGCTGTCTCCAAAGACATGCGGGTGACGACGCTCAAGTTTGTCTGCAATCGCGGTTGCGACTTGGCCCAAGTCGAACTGCTTTTGTTCCGCTGCCAATTGGGCGTGGAAGACGATTTGAAAAAGGAGATCTCCCAGTTCTTCAGCCAAGGGTTGCCATGGCCCACCAGCTGCCACTCGGTCCATTTCCTCAAGCACTTCGTAGGCCTCTTCAATGAGGTACGGGCGCAAACTTTTGATGTCTTGTTCTCTGTCCCACGGGCAACCGCCCGGGTTGCGGAGCCGTCGCATGATGTTGACCAGCCGCTCGACGGCCGCACCGATGTCTTCCATAGGCGCTGTCTAACCCACCTGCAGCTCGAGTGGGGTGACTCAAGACTTTCCTGGTAAGGTGCACGGGCCCTGATGAGACCTCTCATGTGTGTGTGCGCCTTCGCCTGGCTCAGCTCATCTGTGGTGATGGCTCAGGTCGACCCGGAAGAAAGCCCAGAGCCTGATGGCACTTTGGTCGCTCCTCCCACGCAAAAGAAAGCGCCGGCAGTCTTAAAAAAAGAACCTCCTCCGGTTGAGAAGAAGATCGTCTTTCCTGTGCCGACCAAAGAAGGCGCTCGGGTGCTGGTCAAACAGACTTCCGACGCTGAGCTCAATGCGGCGTGGGCAAATTGGCGCGATGCAAATCGCTCGAAGAATACGCAAGCAGAGCAAGCGGCTCGAAAAGCGCTGGTGGAGGTTCGCACCGCGATTGCGTCCACCAACAGTGAGCTCTGGGCGGTCGGTTTATTGAGGGCAGCTCGAGTATGGGAAGAGTCAGGGGACACTGGAGCTGCGCTGGAAATTGCGGGCACTGCGGTTGAACTCGCGCCTCAGTTGCCTGCGACCTGGTTTCTTTTGGGGCGGCTTCAATTTGTCGCAGACCCCACGGGGTTAGATCGCTGCGTCAGTTCGCTGTGGCGCGGAGTGAAGGCTCAAATGAACGACCCTCGCTATTTTCGCCCGATGTTCGCTGACGCGTTTTCAGTGCTGATGGCTGCCTTTGTCATCACCAGCATGGTGGTGGTGGGCGTGCTTTTGCTGCGCCGAGGGTTTTATTTCTTGTACGACTTTCATTTCTTCTTCCCCCGCGTTGTCGCTCGTTGGCAGACGGCGGCGCTCGGGGTGTTGCTGCTCTCGTTGCCCATCGTGTTTCATTTCAGCGTGGCGGGAACGTTGCTCACCTTTTTCGCGGCGGTGACGATGTACCTCTCTCGCGTCGAGCGGCTGCTGGTGGTGGCGCTCATTGCGTTTTTAGGAGCGGTGCCATGGTTGAGTGAGCTCGTCGTTGAACACGCTGCCTTCGCCCAGACAGCTGCTGAAGACGTGTACCTGATTGAACGCGGAGGCCCAGGCGCTGAGGCGGTGGTGGAAAAATACGAGCGATTGGCTTCAGAAGACAAAATCGGTTTCGCTGAGCGCTATGCCTTGGGGCATTTTTATTTAAACCGGGGTTCCTTAGATGAAGCCAAAAGCCATCTCAAAGGGGCGCTGGCGATTCGACCGGAAGATGCTCCAGCGCGCATCGCACTCGCCAAAGTTCTCTTTTTGGAAGGCGACCTCGAGAATTCGCGCGCGATTTTAGAAGCGGTCAAACAAGCGTCGCCCAGTGCCACCGTATTCTTCGATTTGAGTCAGCTGTATCGACGCCGGGTTCAGGTGTTCGGCGAGGCCAGTGCTGGAGAAATCGATAAGGCCAATTCGAATATGTTCGAAGCCAGGCAGCTTGACCCGAGCTTGCCGAACGTTGTTCTTGATGCGCTTGGTCCTGAAGACATTGTCGACAATACATTTTTGAAGACGCTGCCGTTGGCTCAAAGCGATCTCCTCAGGTTGGCGCGCGGTGAAGAAGCGGCACGTCAGGTGCGCAGTCAGCTTTCTTTGCTCTTGTTGGGGAACCTGCCGTTGCCGATTGCCCCTTTCTTTCCTCTCGCGATGGCTCTGGTGTTGCTGGGCTTTGGGAGCATAGCCAAAGTGCTTGGCGCATCGCGGGCCTGCAATCGCTGTGGGAGACCGGTGAGTCGGTGGGGTGACCCGGAGGTGTTGTCGACCAGTGTCATGTGCACCCAATGCGTGAATGTGTTTGCGAAATCGAACGTGGTGGGGCCTTCGGTGCGCGTGCGTAAGCAATTGGAAATCACGCGCTTTGAGCGGCAGTTGGCCCGTGCGTCGACCTTTTTTGGAGTGCTTTGGGCGGGTATGGGTGATGTCTTTTCAGGGGCTCCTTTACGAGGTACTGTGTATGGCTATTTCTTCATCTTGGCTGTGATTGGAATGCTGTCGGGCGAAGGTGTCGTGCGGCCCTCATTTGAAGGCCTGCCGCTCGTGCTCAGAGCCGTTCCTCTCGGGGTGCTCTTTTTGGCGGTGTATTCATTGTCATTGGTGGGCCTCAGACGAAAGGTGGCGAGCTAAGTCATGGCGCTCAAAGGCACGCTGAAAGACTTTGGCATCGCTGACATTCTTCAGCTCATCGGCCAGCAGCAAAAAACGGGAGCCTTGACCGTTTCGCGACGCGGCGAAACCATTGTGGTGTCTTTCGTTGAAGGCAACATTGTGAGTGCTGAAACGACGAGCCGAAAGACGAAGGATCTCATTGGCTCCATGTTGGTGGCCGCCAACCTCTTGACCGAAGAGCAACTCGATTTCGCGCTCGAGACTCAAAAGCGTACCTTACAGAGACTGGGTGATGTCTTGGTAGGGCAGAGCGTTATCACTGCGCAGCGATTTGGAGAATTCGTGCATCTTCAAACCAGTGAAACGCTGTTCAAACTCTTTGCGTGGAAGGCCGGCACTTACGAATTCGAGCAGAGAGAAATTGAAGTTGAAAACATGCTCACGCCGCTGCGAGCAGAGACCATTTTGATGGAAGGGTTTCGCCGCATTGATGAGTGGCCTGAAGTGCGAAAGCGCATCACCAGCTTGCAGATGACGTTTGAGAAAATCAAACCACTCCCTTCTCTTGAGTCGCTCAAACACCCACTGGTTAATCAAGTATTTGAGACGAAGAGAAAAAAGTCAGCTGCCAGTGAAGCCCCTTTAGTGGGCGACAATGAGCGAGTGGCGTTCGACTTGATTGAGCCCGGTCGCACCGTTCAACGGCTCGTTGAGTTGTCTGTTTTGGGTGAATTCGAAACCGCCAAGGCATTGAACAATTTGATTGAGTGGGGGTACGTCGGAGGCCTTGCGCCCACTGGCAAAGGAGGCGCTGAATTCGAGACCGATGCTCGGAAGTCGGCGGCCATCGGTATCGTCGGACGGCTGGCGGTGAGCATGGCCGTCATCGCCGCGTTTACCTTCATCGCTTCTCGGCTCGATTTTGGGACGATGAGACTGGGTCGAACCGGAGCCAGCACATACACCGACCCGGCAGTGCAACGGTTTACCAGTCAGCACCAAATTTCTCGGTTGGCTTCGGCCATCGAGGTGTTGAGACTTGAAAAAGGCGCCGCGCCGCAGTCATTGAGTGAATTGGTTGAAGCGCAATTGGTGTCAGCTGATGACTTGCGCTTTCCTTGGCGCGACCCATATTTCTATCGTCGTAAAGACGATGGGACGTATGTGTTGCTCCCGCCTTTGTATTAGATGTTGCCAACGTTCGGTCGGTCCCAAGGGGCTGGTCGTGATTGGTGTCGACTAGAGTCGACAGTAGGCGCCATGTCGAATGCATTCGACGATAGAGGTAGTGTCGAATACGTTCGACACTATGAACGTGTTGGACATCGCGAAAGACTGGAGCTTTTGGGACCACGCTCCCCCAGCCCGAGTCGCTCGGGATCTCGAGCTTCCAAAACGACTGAGTGAACGAATGGCGTTGACTGTTAAAGGGGTAAGGCGTTCGGGAAAATCGACGTTGCTTCAACAGCTCATCGCCCACTATGGGCTCCGTCGAGAGCATTGCGCATTCCTCAATTTCGAGGACCCCCGACTCTCAAATGCGCTCAAATTCGAGACTCTCGATTCCCTGGTGCGCGATTTTCGAGAAAAGTGTGGCCGTCGTCCGAAACTCACGTTCCTGCTCGATGAAATCCAGTGGGTGAATGGGTGGCAAAAATGGCTGCGAACTCAACTTGAGCGACCCCAGAAGTGTTTCTTCATCATTACTGGCTCGAATTCACAGCTCTTATCGGGGGAACTTGGGAGTTCGCTCACGGGGCGGCATTTGTCTGTCGAACTCTACCCCTTCTCGCTTCACGAACGACGACGACTGTCTCCTCGAATCTCAACCAGTCAGTTTCTAAAGACGGGCGGTTTCCCCGAAGTTGTTCAGTCAAGAGATGGGGTAGCTCTCTTGCGCCAATATTTTTATGACATCGTTGAGCGAGATGTCAGAGAACGGGTAGGAGCGCGCTCTGGCCAATCATTGCGCCAGTTGGTTCAGATGGTGTTTGAGTCGGTTGGCTCGGAACTCAGCATCAGACGTATTGCCGCAGCCACTGGAATTGCCGTTGAGACAGCCCAGGTGTATCTCGAAACGTGTGAGGCAGCTTACCTCTTATTTTCGTGCCCCTATTTTGCCTTTTCCGAGCGAAAGCGAGCCAACTTTAACAAAAAGTATTACCCCGTCGACACTGCGCTTCGGGCGGTCGCGGTCACGCCCACCGGCGAGGACAGAGGCAAGGCGTTGGAATGCGCTACTTTCATTGCATTGCGTCGGCAGTATGGCCGAGTCTTCTACTGGCGAGGGAAGGGCGAAGTTGACTTCGTGGTTCAGGACCCGTCTGGAAACGTCGTTCCAGTACAAGTGACTTGGAATGGGCCACAAGAGAGGCATCACCAAGCACTGGTTGGCTTCTATGAGCAGTTTCCTCAGGCAAAAGAATGTGTCTTTGTGACCAAGGATTCTTTTGAAACGCTGATGTAATAAGGCGCGCTTTGGCAGTCGGGCTGAGAAATTGAGGCCCTAACTGGCTCTGAGCCGACAGGTCGAAACGGGTCTGTGTTGGTGAAACGGGTCTGTTGACCCCCTCTCGCTCATCCGCTATGCGCTTTTCCCAAGTCTCGAGAGGTCTCGAGAACCCACCCGACCTGTACCCCTCCGCGGGT
>JAYUVR010000199.1:0-6959 GCA_043753955.1 Archangium sp.
GTTCACGCGGTTCGTCCGCACCCGGGGCATGGAACGGTGAGCGCCCACATGCGAGCTCTTTTGGCAGATTCGGCCCTAGTCGCCTCTCACGCCAATTGCGCCAAGGTGCAAGATCCCTATTCGCTGCGCTGTATCCCACAAGTGCATGGAGCCGCCCGAGAGGGTCTGACTTTCGCTCGAAAGATTTTAGAAGTCGAAGTCAACGCCGGTACGGACAACCCGCTCGTCTTTTCTGAGACTGAAGAGATTATCTCTGCGGGCAATTTTCATGGCCAGCCGGTCAGCTTGGCCCTCGACGTGGTGGCCATGGCCTTGACGCAACTCTCATCCATCAGCGAACGGCGCGTCGAACAGATGGTCAACCCGGCCTTGTCTGGGTTGCCTCCGTTTCTCGCTCGCCATTCAGGGCTGAACTCAGGCTACATGATTGCACAGGTGACCTCGGCAGCCCTGGTCGCTGAATCACGCATTCTGTGTCACCCCGCTTCCGTCGATTCCATTCCTTCATCCGCAGGCAGAGAAGACCATGTGTCGATGGGCATGACCGCGGCCCTCAAGGCGCGGCAGGTGGCTGAACACGCGCGGCACGTGCTGGCCATCGAGTTGTTGGTAGGGGCGCAGGCGCTCGATTTTAGAAATCCACACCAAACGGCTCCGGGCCGGGGTGTGGCCGCTGCGCACAAGCTCATCAGATCTCGAGTCCCCCACATGGAAACCGATCGCGAACTCCATCTCGACATTACGGCGATCAGCGACCTCGTCGATTCAGGGGAACTGCTATCGACTGTCAAAAACGCATGCTACGAGTCACGTACATGAGCGAGCCTCGGAAGGAGTTTTCGAGAACACTTTCCACTGCCATACCGGCGATCCCCGTTCCGAGCGAATCGGCAGAGCCTCCAACCGCGAGCGAAGACGAGGCCCGGGCGCGAATCACTGCGCTCGAAAAAGAAGCGCGCGCTCTAGGCGCGGTGCCCTCAGCAGCCCTGCTGTTTCACGAAATGGGCCTCTTGTGGGAAACACCCTTGCACCACGCGCGCAACGCGGCTGTCGCGTACCAGCAGGCCTTTCGCTTGGCCCCGCGATTTTTGGCCAACATTCGCGCTGCTCGCAAACTCTTCGCGGAAGTCGGTAACTGGGCCATGGTGGTGACGTTGCTCGACGCAGAAATCGCGGCCAATGAAGGTCGCCGCGCCCGAGCCGCACTGCTCTTTGAAAAGAGTCAGATACTCGAGCAACGGCTCTCTCGGAGCGCAGATGCCGCCGAAAGCCTCGCGCTGTGTTTAGAACTGCCACCCGAAGACGTCACCTTGCTGGTGCAACTCGAGCAAGTCTATTCAGAGAAAAGCGATTACCCGGCGTTGGTCAAGGTCTACCGTCTGCTTGCAGATGAAGTGACTGAACCTGCCGCGAAAGCGGTGTACCTCACGTCAGCCGGTCTCTTGCTCGAAGACAGACTCAATGACGCGGCTGAAGCCGCACGATTGTTTCGCCAAGCCTTCTCGTTCGATCGAAGAGACCCTCAGCTGCTCGCCGCCATGAAACGCTTGGCGCAACGCGAAGGTACAGTTGATGAAGAATTGGCGGCGCTGGCTGCTGAGGCCGAAAGCCAAGGCCCATCTGCGGCTCCTACTTTTTTGCAGATCAGCAAAGCGTATGAGCGCTTGGGGCGACCAGAAGATGCGCTGGCTGCGTTGCTGGCCGCACGACGCGTCAGCCCGGAAGATCCACTCATTCTCTCTGAATTGGCGCGCATCTACGAAGGGCAAGCTCGTTTTGACGAATTGGCGAACGTGCTTCGAGCTTGGGTCGAATCGAATGCTGACGATTCAGAGCTCGTGGCCATCAACTTTCGATTGGCTGCTCTGTACGAGCAACTTTCGCGCGAAAATGAAGCCATCAGCAGATATCAAATCATTCTCGCTCGGGTGCCTGGCCACGCCGGAGCGCTCACTGGCGTAGGCAAGCTCTTCGCTGCCTCACAAAACTGGCAAGGTCTCCTCGAAACCTACGAGGCCGAAGCGGCCGCCACTGATGATTCTTTCCAAAAGGCCGGCCGAATTTACAAAGCCGCAGAGACCCTCGAAGAGCGCCTGCACCGGGTCGATGAGGCCATCGTTAAGTACAATGCTTGTCTCTCGCTTTCCCCAGGTTTTTTGCCTGCGCAAAAAGCGCTGGTGCGGCTGTATGAGAAGCTGGGCAAGTGGGAAGAGCTGGTCGAGATGTACGAGGCCGATCTGCTGCAAACCGCTGAGCGCGAACAGCAGGTCGCGACGCTCAACAAGATTGCGGCGCTCTACGAAGATCGAATCAATGATCTCGAACGCGCGACCGAATGCCTCAAACGAGTGCTTGAACTATCTCCCGATCATCTTCCCACCATGCGCAATCTGGCTCGGCTGTACGAGCGTGGTGCCCGGTGGCAAGAATTGCTCGAGCTCAATGAAGCCGAAGCAAGACTCGAGAGCGACACCAAACAAACGCTTTCACTGTCTCATCGCAATGCTGAAATCTTGGAAGATCAACTCAAAGACAGAGCCGCCGCCGTTCAAGCTTGGGAAAGAGTGCTGCAGCTTTCCCCCGCCTACTTGCCAGCCTTACGTGCCTTGGGTCGTTTGTATGGACAAGATGGCCGCTGGGAAGCGCTCATCAAGATGCATCGTGCTGAAGCCGAAATCGCTTCAAACACAGAGCAAGCGGCCAGCCTGACTCAAAAAGTGGGCGAGCTGTACGAGCACAAAGTCAAAGATCTCAATCAAGCCATTTCGTCGTACCGCGAAGTGTTGACCCTTGCACCTCAACATGTGCCCGCACTTCGTGCACTCGGGCGCATCTACCGGACCCAAGGTGATTGGGAGTCGCTCATCGAAATTCTGCGGGCCGAAGCGGCCAATCGCAGCGATCCGACGGAACGCGCCAATGCCATTTTCCAGGCGGCAGCCATTTGGGAAGATCAACTTCATAAACCCGAAGCCGCTACTGAGGCCTATTACGAAGTCGTCAGACTGGCGCCCAACCATCTGACTGCGTTGAGGGCGCTCGAGCGCCTGCTGACCACCAAAGACGACGTCAAAGAATTGATCGTCTTGCTCGATCGCCAGACCCAAGTCGGCCCTGACGCAGCGAAGGTTTCAGCCTGGCTTAAGTTGGCCAGGCTCTATCTCGATCGCCTCAATGAGCCCGCTCGCGCGGCGACCAGCGCTGAAGCGGCGTTGGCGTTAGAACCTCAAAGCCTCAGTGCACTGCGCGTGCTCGAGCGCATTCGCGCGCTCGACAAACCACGCCGGGCCGAATTGCGTTCGCGCATTGCCGAAGCCATCGGTGATGAGAAACTCTCGGCGGCTATCAAGCTTTCAAACTTCGAGGCCAAAGATCCCAACGCGGCTCCGAGCCCTGAAGTACTCGAGCAACTCAAGTCGGCCTACCTGGCAGACCCCACTGATGAAGCCCTGGGGTTGGTGCTTGAAAGAGCCTTGCAAAAAGCCTCAGACGCTCGAGGGCTCATCGAGCTCTACACTCGGCGCAAAGACAGTGCGATTGATTCAGCTGACTTACTTCAGTTGCAATTGCGCATTGCCCATCTACTCGAGAATCGCATCGGCGATTTAAGGGGAGCACTTGAAGGGTACCAAGCTGCGCTCCGCTCTGCCCCTGAGCTGTACCCTGCGCTCTTGGGGCAATTGCGGTGCTACCAGAAGTTGGGCGACTTCATTCGTACGCGTATGACGCTCGAAGCCATCGCGCGCACAGCCAAAGAGCCATCAACCGCCATCGGTGCATTGCTCGACGCGGCCAAGCTGGCGCGCGATGTTGAACGAAACGAACCCGAAGCTGAAGCGCTCTATCAGCAGGTGCTTGCAGCAGAGCCACTTCACCCAGAAGCTGGGGCGGCCCTCGACGATTTGCTGACGAAGAGAGGTGGGGCTGAACAGCTTTCAGCGCACCGTGAACGGCGCGGTGAAGCGAAGCTTGCTCAAAGAGATCTCTTGTCTGCCGCGCGAGAATTCTACGACGCGGCCAAGGTGGCCTTCGAATCGCTCAAACAACCTGCCAAAGCCATCGCCTTGTTGGATCGCGCGCTGATGGCGATGCCCACGTTGATCGAAGCGCTCGAAATGAAGGCGGCGCTGGCCTTCGCGCAGCAAGACTACCCTGATGCAGCGGCTGCACTTTCGGTGCGGGTACAACAAGGTGGCGACCCGAAAGCCCTGGCACGGCTCAACCTCAAATTGGGCGCCTTGTACCATGATCATCTCAACGACATGACGCGGGCTATGGCGCATCTGCAAACCGCGCTCTCGGCCGACCCCAGTTCAATCGAGGCCCTCGAGCGTCTCGCCAGCATTCACACCCATGGTCGCAATTGGACTGGAGCCACTGACTGCATGCGGCGGCTGCTTGAAATCGACCGCACTTCGCCAGGGCAAGCCCGACATACGTTGGCCTTGGCGCGAATTACCGATGAAGGTTTCGGTGACATTGCCCAAGCCATCACGTTGTATCGGAAAGTCCTCACCTTGATTCCGGGAGACCCGTTGGTTCTCGATCGGCTTGCCACCCTGTACGAGCGCACCGGAGCGCTGCCTGAATTGGCGGCCATGCTCGAGCAACAAGCGCTGCAAGCGACTGACGTGAAAAAAGTGGTGGCGTTAAAGTTGAGAACGGCCGCACTGTATGCGCGCTCGCTCAATGATCCACCGAGGGGCGTTGCTGCTCTTCGCCAGGTTATAGAGCTCGACCCGACTCAAATCTCAGCGTGGACAGCCATTGCAGAACTCTATGGCCGTGACGCGAATTCAACCGCGCTGGCCATCGACGCGCACCGCAACATCATTCGGCTCGACCCCACCCGCGCCGACAGTCTGCACGCCCTTTTCCGAATGTGGGAAACGCTCAAGCAGCTCGACAGGGCTTTCTGTGCTGCGGCGCTGTTGGTTTTCCTGAAGCAAGCCGATGAGATGGAAAACCAATTTTTCATCGAAGCGCGTCAGCGCCTGAGCAACGAGCTCAAAGGCAACCTGCAGCCCAGTGATATTTTGGCGCTGCACCCTCTCGCGGCCCGGCACCCCCTTGCTGAAGTGCTCAGAGCCGTCGGAGATCAATTCGTCAAACTCTTCCCCCCTCAGTTCGAAGCGCTTGGCGTCGACCGCAAAGCCGACCGCATCAAGGCTGAACATGCCGTCTACAAGGCGCTGCAGCCCATCACTTCACTCTTTGGCATTGACGAATTCGAGGTCTACCTCGCCAAACGAGGGTTGGTCACCCTTGAGACGACTGACCCGATGGGCGTCTTCTTAAGCCTCGACGTGGTCCGTCGTTTCAACCTGCGCGAACAACGCTTCATCTTTGGGCGAGTGGCAATGGGTTTGTGGGACAAGACGGCTCTCATTCAAAAACTAGACGCCGAACATTTGGCTGACGTGTTGGGGAACTCGGTACGCATTCACCAACCTTATTTCGAAGGCTTGGGCCGAAAAAACGACGAGCAAATCAAACAGCTGCGCCGAACGTTTTCGCGCAAAGCCCTACGGCGCCTTGAAGATGCGTCGAGCCCCATGCTCCCCATCACTCAGATTCAGCTTGGGCCGATAGCGCAGGGGCTCTCGAATGCGGCTGACCGCGCAGGCCTGGTGGTGTGTGGCGACCCTACTGCAGGGCTCAATCTCGTTCTCCGTGAGGAATCTCTGACCCAGCAATCAAGGCCTGAAACGGCTGAGACCATCGCGCAGAGCATTCACGCCCGAAATGAGTTGAAAGAGTTGATGGTCTTCGCCATCAGTGATGACTATTTCCGCCTCCGTCATCGAATTGGGCTGGTGTTGTAGTCGCATCACGTCGAACAATGACTGCACTTCCCAGCGCCGCTTCAAGTGCAGCCAAAGCGGCCTCAACTTCAGATTCTGACTCGTGTTCAACCGTCAAACGCACTTGGTGATCGACGTTTTTGCCCCACGTTGGGTACGAGCCGAGGGCGACGTGAGGGCGCTCTTTGGCCACCGCATCGACCACTGCGGCGATCTCAACTTCACCGACAGACAAAAAAAGCTGACGCAAGTAGACAGGTTTGCCCGGCAACATGGGCAACACGCTTTCCAACTGCATTTTGAAGAGCTCGGGTACCCCGGGCAACATGAAGATGCCGTCACATTCCAGCACCGGGAAGCGAGGGTTTTCGCTCGTAAAAAGCCGGCGTCCCGCTGGCGCTTCAGCCATGCGAAACGCTTCCATCGGTACTGGACGATCGCCGAAGTGAGCGCGTATGCGCGACTCGAATTCGGGAAGCCTCACCACCGGTCGCTGAAGGCTTAAGGCCACCGCACGCACCGTGACATCATCGTGGGTAGGGCCCACTCCACCGCTGGTGATGAGCCATCGGGTACGCCGACGACAGGCGACAATCTGCTCGACGACATCATCGACCTCATCGTGCACGATGTGCAGCGAGGTGAGCTCGATGCCTCGCTCCCTGAACCGGCGAATCAACAGAGCGCCGTTTGCCTCAGTCACTTTTGCTGTCAGCACCTCATTGCCAATGATGACTGCGCATGCCGACTGAGCGCCGCTCATGGGAGTTTTGAAAAAGCCACCGGCGCATCAAGTTGAAGCACCACGCGCAGCTCGCGCAATCTGCTGAGAAGCACCCTTTCTTTCATATTGGCACGTGCCCCCATCACCACGCGGACGACTGAATACATCAAAGCAACCAGAGAAACACTGACACACAGCAAGGCCCATTCAGGGTTCGATGCAGACCAATCGAGCCACAGTTTGGCAGCGCTTCCGCCCAATGCCATGGCGAAAAAGCCACTGACCGCTCCATGAGCGAAATGTCGGGTGCTCTCACGCGTGGAAAGAGATGTAAGGAGAGCATCGTGTTCGGCCCGGAGGGAACTCATCGAGAAACACGCTTACCGACCCCTGCGCCACGCATCAAGCCTCAGGGTAGGGAACTTCGCGCC
>JAYUVR010000200.1:0-4019 GCA_043753955.1 Archangium sp.
CGCGATGGCGACTCTACGGTGTTCGCGGCCCGATGGCCTAAATGAGGATCTTTGGGCCAAACCAGCCACAATGAACAAATTTGTTCGTCACACCATTCATACACTCAAAGGGTTTGCTTGAAGGGTGTTTATGAAAATGAACTGGATGCTTGTAACGATTTTGACAGCAGGAGCTTTGTGGGCCGGGTGTGGCAACCCAGACATGACGGAAGAAGAGTTGGCTGATTTGGAGGCCGAATTAGCAACGAAGATTGATGGTGGCATCAAGACTGACGGTGGCATCAAGCCCGATGGCGGCATCAAGACTGACGGTGGGTTTCCCGTAGACGGAGGAAGGCGATAATTTACTGACAACCTCAGGTCTTGCTCACAAAGAAGCCAAGAATAACCCGAGCGAACGAAGAGCTGGAAGCCGACGATGAAGTACGGCTTCCACCTCTTGGTCCTCGGAAGCCGGCAACAGCACCAGCTGGCCCCTTCGTTCCCTTGTCTCTCTGGAAACCAAGAGTGGAGGTGCGGCGTCAAACTGCAAGGCGCTGCCGAAGAGTCGCGGGAAATCACCGCGGCCGCGTATTGCTTTCACCCGAGATGGCTGCGTGGTTAAGAGTTCACAATCGCATCACCACGAAATGTTTGAGCTATACGAGCGCCGAACAATTGTCACGACTGAACCAATCACGACTTCCATTCTGAGAATGAATAGTCCCCCAGTGATAAATAGATTGGAGGCCTGCTAAGGCAGAGAAGGTGTTGAGAGGATGCTGGGCATGACGAGGGTGCGTATTTTGGTTTGGTGCTGGTGCGTTGGCTTGCCAGTGCAAGCTTTTGCAGACACAACTGCCGCAAATAAATACTTTAATTCGGCAATTGTTCAGTACGAATTGCTCAACTATGAGCAAGCGCTTCGTCAGCTTGAAAAGGCTGCGGCCAAAGCCACCTCGCCCGAGCAAGACAAGCGAATTGCTTTACTCGCCGGCATCGTGAATGTGGAATTGGGAAAAACAAACAACGCACTGGCCGCGTTTTCTTCAGCTTTTGGAATCGACGCTGAGGCTACTTTACCCATAGACGTCGCCCCCAAGATTGCTGCTTTTGCAGAGAATGCCCGTCGTAAAGTCAAAGGTGTGGTCGGCCAAAGTCGAGGCGTCATGCAGTATTGGCCGGTGTCTCCAAAGGTTTGCTACGACGCCGACGCCGCGGCAGCTCAACTTTGGGAACCCGCTGAGCGGAAGCTCATGCTTGAGCGAATAGAGAAGTCGGAGGTCAAAGAGGTTGCAGCTCGAGCCTCTGAATTGGTGGGCCGATTTGACGATTGGGTGCAGCGCTGGGCTGACCAAAAGCTGGCCACGTGTCTGCGCGACAAAGTGCGGCATGAGCTCTCAACAGCCGCGGTCAACGGCCGGGAACGATGCCTTCATGATGGAGCTACGACCTTCAAGTTTCTGGTGAAGACCCTCGCAGAAGACGCAACCCTCGGAAGTGGAACATTGCGAGTCACAGAACGACTGCCGGAACCTGCAGAATGCATGCAAGACCCGGTCGCTCAGCGGAAAGACAAAGGTGTGTCGCCGCTGGCTGCCGAGGCGCGGGAGTTCCTGGCTCAGGCAAAAGCATTCTATGATTTGGGGCGGCACAAAAAGGCGCGCGATTTTCTCAGTCAGGCTGAGGCCTCAGGGGCGCAATCGAAAGATTTAGAATTCAAAGCAGACATGTTAAATTTGTCGGCAGAGCTGAAGATTGCCGCAAATGATACTCCGGGAGCGATTGCAGACTGTCAGGCTGTGGTCGCCCAAGCGTTGGAAATTGGCAATCGAGTGCTCGCCATTCGAGCGCTTTCGAAACTGATTTTATTGCATGGAGATCATCAGCACGATCTCGAGGCGGCGCGTCTAGCCTATCGTTGGGCGCAATCGTTGTTGGCTCGGGGCGATGACATTCTCCTCAGCGTTTTTGTGAGAAACCGATGGGGCTGGGCACTGTGGATTGCAGATAAGTGGAACCAAGCCGGCAAGGAATGGGAGCTAAATCTCAAATTGCTTGAGCGGGTCGAGTCAACGCGCAGAAGTGAGTGGGCCAGAATCTCCACACTTCACTACCTCGAGGCCTTTGCCATTCAGAAGAATGACAATCAACGCGGTTTAGAAATTAACCTCAAATCATCAGCGCTTGTTTCGCGACTTGTCGGAGCAGAAAGTCTGGAGTTTGCGAGAAACGACGTGATGAAAGCCATACTTTTGCTGAATCTTGGCCGACTTGACGAGGCAGAGAAGACGCTCCTTTCAGTGCTTGAGCTTTCTAAGAAATACAATTGGGCGAATGAAAGAGCAGATGCTTCGAGAGTCATGGGTGAGGTCGCTCTCGTCGACGGCCGGTTTCAATTGGCTCAAACTCGATTTGAAGAATGCCTCCATTATTTCGAACAAAAACGGGGGCCTGATCATCCATTCTTGATTGACCCGCTCACGGGTTTGGCTCTGGCGCTGCGAAGAAATGGTCATGCAGAGCAAGCGGTCTCAGTGAATCGCAGGGCTCTCGCCTTGGCTGATCAGCACAAAGACGCAAAGCGCCGTGCCATTGCGATGGTGCAGTTGGGAGCCGACTACGCTTCGCTCCAACACTGGCATGAATTGCCAGCCATCACGCAGGAATGCTCGGCCGCAAGCCGTCGGAACGAGCTTGAGCTCGAGAATCGATTGCAATGCGAAATGTTGGTCGCTGAACAAATGTGGCAAGCGGGAAGGACGCGTGAAGCCTTGAAGACCGTTCACCATGTGCTGACGCCTCGCTCTGAGGAGAAAAAAATTCTTCCCACGAAAGCTCGCGAGCTCCAATGGATACGTTCAGAGGCGCAGAGGTGGCTTGGAAGCCACACTCAACCAGAGTAATTTTTCGATTCAGAAGCCCAGTCATTCCTCAACCTGCATCGGCAAGAGACTCGTTGAGTCTCACCGTCGTCTCGCGTTTGAGTCGTTCAACCAATTGCTCAATGGTTTTGGTTCTCTCTATCGCCAACAGCCGCTGAGCAAGACGCGATTTGACCGATTCAAAAGTTTGAATCAGCCCCGGTTGACGACCCCGGAGGAAAAGCAGCACAAAACCTCGTTCAGTCTCAATCAAATCGCTCATCTGCCCAGGCTGCTGCAGTTGGCTCGCTGCATTCTCAATGCCCTTGCCGAACAGCACCGCTAGGTCTTCTGGAGTACGCGGGCCTAAGTCACCTCCGGAATCGCGAGAAGAAAGCAGCGCACTTTGCGTTCGAGCGACCGCTTCAAAAGCAGCTTCTCGAGCCGCCGGTTTTACAGCTGCAATTCGCCCCTTTACCGCTTGTGCGCTTTTCTCAACCGCTGCGCCAGTACCGCGTTCCCAGAAAATGGCTCGCACATGCAACCGGTCTGGCCGTACAAACTCATTGCGCGCGGTCTGATAGGCGGCATTCAGTTGGGCATCGGTGGGCGGTGGAAGCTCAATTTGTTCAACCAACTTTTGAACCAAAAGTCGGTCATACATCTGCCGAACTGAAGCTTCCTTATCAAGGTCCTTGCGCTGCGCCTCTTGAACCAACAGTTCTGTGCGAATGAGTTGCTCAATGAAGGCAGCACGCCCACTTGGTGTTCTGTAGTGCGAGCGAAGCGCCTCTGGCTGCTCGTCGACTAAGGTCTTGAGGTCACCTGCAGAGAATGAACGCGTGCCCACTTCAAGCACCGCAGCACCTCCCGCATCTGACTTTGTCCCCAAAGAACACCCCACCGCTGCCACTGCCATACACACCAGCGCCCGAATCATGGGGAAGCTTCCTAACATCTGGGAGGCCGTTGTCTTTGTTCTTTGGTTGATACATAAACGCTCACATGTCTGGGCGGCGTGGGTGGCGATGCGAAGTAATTGTGACGCTGTGCACCTTGGTTTTAGGGTGCACGCCCGAACCGCGCTCAGTCTCACCTCCTCCTGAACCCAACCCCGTAGCGCTGTGGGATGGCGGTGTCGTCACCGCCGCAGAAGTGCGCTCAGCGGTGCGCCTC
>JAYUVR010000201.1:0-2044 GCA_043753955.1 Archangium sp.
CCTGAAATAAGCGTGATGGAGGGATCAAAACCCGAAAAGCTCCGATAACCCGACGGGAACTATCAGGAACTCGTTTGATGACCGGAGGCTTTTCAAGTGAATCGCAAAGTACGTCGTCGGCTGTTGTCTGAGAAGGCAAAAATTGAGCAGCGCCTTGATGAGGGCAAGAGGTCGAGCGGCGAGGGGCCGATGTTGGCTGGCTCGAATATTCACTACGAGATGGGAGAGAAGACGTCGGCGACTGCGCATGGGGGAATCGGTGCGATTCACCTGATGGTGCAGCAGACTGGGCTGGCCAAGTGCATCGACGAAAGACTGCAGGTGCTGAAAGCACACCTGCCGTACTACGAGTCAGACCACGTACTGAACATCGCCTACAACGCGTTGTGCGGCGGCCAGACGCTCGATGACATCGAGCTGCGTCGAAACAGTCGGGCCTTTCTCGATGCGTTGGGGGCGAAGAGCATTCCCGACCCGACGACGGCGGGTGACTTCTGCAGACGCTTCGAGCCGAAGGACATTGAGGCGTTGACCGAAGCCATCAACGAAACGCGGCTTGGCATTTGGGCGCGACAGGGGCCGTCATTCACGAAGGGGCCTGCTCGAATCGACGCAGATGGCTCGTTGGTGTCGACGGACGGGGAATGCAAAGAGGGGATGGATGTTTCGTACAACGGTGTTTGGGGTTACCACCCACTGCTGGTGACTTTCGCCAATACGGGCGAGGTATTTTCAATCACCAACCGCAGCGGCAACCGGCCGTCGTACGAGGGCGTGGTGCCCAAATTCGACGCGGCCATCGCGCTGTGTCGTCGAGGTGGCTTCAAAGACATTTTGCTGCGAGGGGACACCGACTTCTCGCTGACTACAGAGCTGGACCGGTGGCATTCAGAAGGCGTGCGATTCATCTTCGGCTACGACGCCAGGAAGAACATGGTGCTCAACGCTGAGAGGCTCGACGAGAAGATGTACCGAGAGCTCGAGGTACGCGCAGCGCGCCTCATCGAAACGAAGGCTCGAGCCCGCCCGGAGAATGTGAAGGAGGCCATCGTGGTAGAGCGCGAATACAAAAACATTCGCACCACCGCTGAAGACGTCGTCGAGTTTGACTACCAGCCGGTCAGCTGCTCTCAGGCCTTTCGAATCATCGCGTTGCGGAAGAATCTCACCATCAGTCGGGGTGAGACGGCGCTCTTCAATGAGTACCGGTATTTTTTCTACATCACCAATGACCGGACGCTGAGCATCGACGAGGTAGTGCATGAGGCCCGTCAACGCTGCAACCAAGAGAATCTCATCTCGCAGCTCAAAAATGGTGTGCATGCGCTGCACGCGCCCGTCAACACGATGAATGCCAACGGTGCCTACATGCTGATGGCGTCGCTGGCGTGGACGCTCAAAGCCTGGTTTGCCTTGAGCCTGCCCATCTCACCGCGTTGGGAAGAGCGTCACGTTGCCCACCGCGACGAAGTCTTACGAATGGAATTTCGCACCTTCATCAACGCCTTCATCAACATCCCTGCTCAAATAATTCGCGCCGCAAGGCGCATCATTTTTCGCCTGCTGGGATGGAATCGTTTTGAGCAAACTCTCTTTCGATTTCTCGACACCACGTGACGCCACAGCGGGCGCGGCGCTCGGCTCGGCTTCCCCTTGCGCCCACCCCGCTCACGTAGCCAACCCAGGAAGCCAGAAACGAGCACCTGCAGTTGATATCAACGAAGCTCAACCGACATCGACGCCATAGCTCCGTCTTCCGGCTGCTGCTACCGCCCACCTTGAATCATGACTCGGCACTCGCTTGTTTGAGGACTAGCGAGAGTCCCTATAATGACTGACGCATCGGCCAAGGACTACAAGTCGACCTTGAATCTTCCGCAGACGGGGTTTCCCATGAAGGGGAATCTGGGGCAGCTCGAGCCGAAGATGCTCGCCGCCTGGGAAGAAAAGAAAATCTTCGAGGCGATGCTGGCCAAAAACAAGAATGCACCGCCTTTTGTTTTGCACGACGGCCCTCCCTACGCCAACGGGAGACTGCATGCGG
>JAYUVR010000202.1:0-4889 GCA_043753955.1 Archangium sp.
GCTCGCAAATTACCGGCCTTGATGCTGTTGTTTGTCGCAAGCATGAATGCCCAAGCTGGTGGGCGCCTCCCGTGCGCGCACGCGCGGGTATTCAGCGGAGGTGCGGTCAATGTTTTTGTGCTGCCGTATCGCGACGCGCGCTCCAACACCCAAGCTCATGGGTCGGCAGGCTGGCGCTTGCCGGTGCTCATTCAGCAAGAAGTTTTGATGTCGTTGCTCAAGTACGGCAGCGTGGGTGTAACCGAGCTGAGGCAAGAAGGAAGTAAGGTCTGCGATCCGCGCGAAGTGATCGCACAGGTGACCCACGGCGATGGGCCTGGCGACTTGCAGCCGGGGCATGGGCTGGTGCTGATCTGGGGGCGTGTCTACGAAGACGGGCCCGATGTCTTTGTACAAAGCTATCTGCGCTTCCTGAGGCGCGAAGAGATAGAGGGCATCACTGTGCAACTGCCGGGACTCGCCGAGCCAGGAATACAGCTTGAAGCGACGCTTCCGGTGCAGGCGCTGGCCATGCCGCCCCGCCGTCTTACCAAAGGCGATATTCGCGAGCTGGAAACGCGTGCGAGTAACGCTCTCATTCTTTACGATCGGCCCGATTCGCAGTCGAAATCGCGACCCTTCACCACCGACCCCAACATGCCATTTTCATATGGAGTGTCGGCCACACAAGGCGACTGGATGCAGATCACAGGGCTGGGGCAACGGGGCTGGGTGCGTGCGCGCATTGATGACGAAAATTGGTCCCTGCGCCGCTTCCTCCCAGAGCTGGCGTACGTGGATGCAATTGCGGGTTACCTGCGGCTTCGCGCTGCTGTGGCCGTGCCATTGACCATCGCGCCGAAGCGCCTGATGGAATACGTCCACGCGGGTTTTGCCAGCTTTGACCAAGCCGTAGGCGTCGACGGCGCGCCAGAAGCGCGTGCACTGGCCCGGTCGATGGTGGGTTTGCTGCAGTGGAAAGGAATGGTCGAGCCGCTCGACGCTGCCTCACGCCGTGCGGCAGCCCAATCGTTTGCCGAAGCAGCGGCATTGATGCCCGAATCGCCGATGCTGCGCACTTTAGCGGCGGTCAGCTCGCCCTACCGCACCGTGCCTATCAAAACGGGGGTTGCTGCCCTCGCCGACGTGGAGGCCGGCCTCCTCGGGGCCTTGGCGCTGGATGGCAGCAATGCGTTGGTACTGCGCAACCTCGAACGCTTGTACGATCGCCTTGGCGGAGAACAGGGGCAGACCGTGTATGAGCCGCAGGAACTGAAGAGGCGGCAGGAGTTGGTGAGGGGCATAGCGCATTGATCTGTTTGCGCCAGCTCGCACCAGAAACTCATAGTTGTTCAAGTTCGAGAACCCACCCACCGCCGCTGCCTGAACCAGCGCCGAAATCTACACCTCTCATTGAGGCGAATGGTGGACCTCGTCCGGGCGCGGGTCTCGAGCAATGTCCTCTGTGATGACGTTCGCTTGATTTTCTGTTTCTTAAAGGTCCATTCCCATAGGGAAAAAGTTCGATGTCATCACTGAGTACTTTGTCGGAGACCCACGCGCCCGCAGGGCGCATCAGAAACGGGCTCATTGTCACCCGGTGAGTCTCGGTCTTTCGCTGGAATCGGGATATTTCCTCGACTTGTGTGCACCAGTACCCTTTCGCACATCGCTAACAGGTTGGCCGATTGAAGCGCCTGAACACCGGGAGGCTTGCTCAGGCGCCTGGCCATTCTCGATTCTGAGGGTCAAAAATATGGCCGGAGTTGTGTACGACCTGTCACGGCGGTGGAACGCCAGCACCTGTGACTGCCTGCCCCAGAGCAAAGGGACTTTCGTCATCAACAACGTCAATGCGAGCCAAGATGAAATGGCCTTCGTCATTGGGAATAGCCTTGCACTCGGCAACGTCGACGTGGGGGTTTGGCTCTGCAGCGGTTTACGAAATGTGTCAGCGAGGAGCAAGGCCGGTCATTACTTCGTCAGACTTGCCATGAGACCCCGAACAACGCTACGCAATCAATTCGGAAACAATGTTGTTTCCCAAAAAAAGGAATTTCAAATGCGTGTTCGTGAAAAATTGGCCCACACTCCCACCGTTGGTTCATCAGAGAAAGGCGAGCGAGCTTCGAGTGCTCAGCCGAAGTTGTCTGATCGCTCACGTCTCAACCCGACATCGGCTGCCGCACCCGGGACCGATTCGCGGCGGGTGACAGCTGAGGGCACTGCACTCGAATCATTTTATGCTGCCCGCAGTCTCAGTGAGCTTCGCAAAGTGTATGGCGACCAGGTGAAGTTTGAAGACCCCGTCTTCGGTAAGTTGGAAGACAATAGGGCCCTCGCGAAGTGGATGTTCGAAATGGCTTCGCCCGATCTGCACTACACGCGCGAACAGACCCCGAAGGGGGTGAATTGGGTCGCCAGGTACACCTTTGATGCAGGGCCGCTGGGCAAAAGGAAAGTGGTGAACCAGGGCGTAGGGACTGTGACATTGAGTCAAGATGGAAAGATTGCTCGCCATGCTGACAATTACGACGTTCGCGCGTGGGCGAAACAGGCGCTTGGTCCCATTCTTGGCTCAGTCATGCCGAAGTTTGTTTTGGCGATGACCGCACAAAAGAAGCTTGCAGAGTTCATTGAAAAATATCAGCTGACCGATATCGCCCACATGACCGACGCAGCGGTCGAACATGTCATTGCGACGGAACGTCGAGCCCGTCTCGAATCGTGAGCATCATCGATAGTGGAGTTCGAAAGAATCGATGGCTCGGAGGGCTTCAAGGCCTTGCCCCTTGTCTACGCCGCGCGCGGTGATGAACAGAAATTGCTCGAGAACTTCAATCTTCAGGTAGTGAAAAGGTCGTTTTTCGGGAGCAGACGAATAGAGATCTCGCCCACCACCATTCTCTTCAGTTGCATAAGTCACTCGGGGGCCGCCGGCTCCCCCAGAGACGATGTATGCAATGCCTTCCTGGTTGTATCGCTCGTAGCCATGAGAATGGCCACTGATGTACGCCAACACCTTTTTCGAATCGCGCAGTCGAGGGCAGATTTCTTCGCGTATCCACTCATGCGGCCCATCGACTTGACTGTGCGTGAAGGGAGGGTGATGCCCCAGCACCAGAATGCTCTTTATGGTCGGGTCTTCATCGAATTGTTGAAGGGTGTTTTGAAACCAAGCGAGGCGTTCGGCCCATGCAGATGACTCGTATTCAGTACGATTGGTGTCAATTAACACGAGCGCAAGGGAGGCGATTCGACGGACATACCAGGGGCTTTGCGCAAGTTGTGGAAATCGAGAAGCAGCCTCAATCAAACCGACTTTTGAATTGTCCCAGTACTCATGGTTGCCAAGCACGGTGATGAAAGGCACGTGGTTGTCTTTGAACGCGTATTCCAGGCGATCAAATTCAAGCCATTCTTCGCTGCTCGTGGCGTTGAAGACGTTGTCTCCGAGGCTCACCACCAGACTCGCGTTTTCTGATGCCATAGCTTTGGAGATAACCGTTCTTTCCTCATCGTTTTGTTCGCGCCCGATGAAGCTTTCTCCTGCACTGGTACGCTGGAAGTCGCCGGCGAGGAGCAGCACGGTTCCTTCAATGGCGTCGGGTAAATCAGCAAAAGCAACATCAGACACAGGGGCATGACGACCAGGACACGCGGTCAGCGTTGCAATGCAAATCAGTGCCGCTTTGTTGATTGTCACGAGTTCAAAATTTCTCTTTTGTGGTGCAACTTATAGATCGAGTCGGGGCAATTTAACCGTGAAGTGTGTGTGCGAAGGGCTCAAGGGGGAAGACTTCAAGATACCCGATAGAGAGGTATGGAGTTCGCTTACTCGTGAAGAGGTGGAGGAATCGTTACGCACGAGGCAATGAGACAAATTCAGGGATAGGCTCGCCGCCCAAATGGGCAACGCGCAGGTGGTAGAAGCGCTGTACGAGGCATATCTAAATCGTTCGACCGGTTGGTTGACATGTATCGCCCACGGTCGGGAAACCAAGATAGCGCTCTGCGAAGGCAATGTTGTCAATTCGGCCTTGGTGGCTTCGTTCGGTTGGCAGGGCATCGTGCCAGCCTTGGTGCAATGCGGGCGGCTTGAATTGGCCACTCTTGATGCGCTTTGGGCGCGAGGTGAAGTACGGGCCACCAATTCTGAAACACTCAGCGAATTGGGAGTGCCTCATGGCGAAGCTGAATCGGCTCGGGTTCTCGCCATTATTCGAGAAACTGTGCGGCAATCTGAGGAGGTACGATTTGATGTCGCTTCAGTTGGCGCTGGCGATTGTGTCAGCGGGGCCAAAGTGGTGCGCGAGGCGTGGTCGATTCTGGTGAATGAGAGCGGAGAGCCAGCGTGGTTTCGAGTGAGAGATCTTTCGTTGGCGGCACCGTGGGAAGTTTCCTCTCAAGAGCACACGTGGCTCGAGACGTTTACAGAATGGACTCAGCCAAAGGAGTTGTCGCCAAAGCAGATAGGGTTGCTTGAACTTCTGACAAAAAGTGGAGTGTTTGATTCGGTACCTGCTGAAGAAATGCGTCGTCGGGAGGCTGAAGAAGCCCGACTCCGAGAAGAAGAACGGCAACGTCAAGAAGCGGAAGAAGCGCGGCTGAGAGAAGAAGAGCGCCAGCGCCAAGAAGAAGCCCGACTCCGAGAAGAAGAGCGGCAACGTCGAGAGGCGGAAGAAGCGCGGTTGAGAGAAGAAGAGCGCCAGCGCCAAGAAGCGGAAGAAGTGCGGTTGAGGGAAGAAGAGCGACAACACCAGGAGGCGGAAGAGGCCCGACTCCGAGAAGAAGAGCGGCAACGCCAAGAAGAAGCGCGGCTCCGAGAAGAAGAACGGCAACGTCGAGAAGCGGAAGAAGCGCGGTTGAGAGAAGAAGAGCGCCAGCGCCAAGAAGCAGAAGAAGTGCGG
>JAYUVR010000203.1:0-2069 GCA_043753955.1 Archangium sp.
ACCCGCTTTCTCATGGTCACTTCAAGGTCAGCCCGGCGCTTTTCTGAAAGACCTATTTCAGAAAGTCGGTCTATCCACGGTGAGACTTGAGTCGTCAGCCGCTCGAGCATTCCTTCCACAAAAGAATGGCTCAGCCCAATTCTTTGCCCGAAATTGACGAAGTCGCGACGCTTGAGATTGTCATCTCGGCCTTCCATTTTGAGCGCCATCTTTCGATCTCCATACGGCAAGGTGCTGAGGAGGTCGTACGCAGGTGAGCATGCCAAACCGATGGGCGTCTCAAGAATGCTGATGTTTTTGGCGTGAAGGTCGCCATTGCAAATGACATAGCTGAAGGCGACTCGTTCTAAGAACTTTCCCCGCGCGGGAAGTGCGGCACCGCACACCGAAAGCCCTTCCGCAATCTCGGCACACGAGAGCCTATATTTGTCTTGAGGATAGCGATTGAGAAATTGGCAGGCATCTTCTTGATGAAGGCGCTCGAGTGTCTTGCTTTGCTGGTTCCACACTCTGTCGAAGCGTTCCACAAGCAACCCAGCAGCTTCTTCGGAATCATGTACCAAGCTGTGGGCAGCGACCTCGAGCCCGCAATCTCGAGCACAATTCATAAAAAAGGCTTCGTTTTCGATCAACCGAGGCCTGTCGGGAGGATTGAGCTTCAAAATATACGCCTTGCGACGCGAGGTGGCGACCAATGGGAACGAAATCATCGACGGAGAAAGTTTGTCTTGTACGCCTGGCACTACCGGTTCCGTACCGTTGGGCGCGTTCAAACTTTGCTTCCAAAGCTCGCTGAATCGAATCTCCGATACGGTGCGCAAGTGGACTTTAGGGCTGTGCGTAAAAAAAGGTTCTCCTGAAGCCACGGCCGAAATGTCACCCACCGTGTCAGCGCCGGCTGCGAGGAGCAGCGAGAAGAGGTCGCTTTCTGAGGTCTTGGTTTGCTGTATCAAATGTTTGAGGCGAAAACCTTCTGGAAGCAACCCTGCAAAGTAGGGGGAAAGGTTGTCTCCGCGATGCTCGTGCCGCTGTTTTGCATAGGGCAAATGCACCGCTATTCCACCGGCGCGTTTACGGTGCTCCTCATAAAACAAGTCATCATATGTGAAGACGCTGCCATGGCCTGTGCGGTGCAGAGCACCTACGCGTACTGCACCTCGATACACATCGGCGCGTTCAACGTTTCGCGCTTCAACCACGGCTCACCAATTTCTGTTGCCCGGGTTCGAGAGCGATTTGAAGCCCAAGCACATGAAGCACTTCAATCACCTTTTCGAGGCGCACAGAGCGCTTACCGGTTTCGAGCTGATAGAGAAACGCAGGCCCACAATTGGCGAGCGCCGCTAGCTCAAGCTGCGTCAACTTCAACGCCCGGCGTCGAGTGCGAATGGCGCTCCCCAAGATCACTTCCCATGGCAGTTTTCTATTCGAACGAATGGTTTTTGCCTCCGAACTGCAGCTTCGCACAGCAATGCACCTCCATTCAATTCAAACGAATGGATTTGGCTGGTTCAGAATCCAAGTGCGGTCCCTTCACCCATTTTTCAATTCGAACGAATGGAATATTGCACTCTTCGAAAAAGGTCTGAGTTATTCTAAATAAAGAGCAGACAACGCAAACGAAAGATTGGGGATATTTTGACCCTTCACAATCTTCACCAATTCTGGCTCAGACGAATTGGGCCAAATACCAATTGGCTCATCATTGGTAAATTGTCCGTCTCCATTTGAATCAGCTGCGCTCACCAGGTAGTACTCACCCGGCGGAGCAGACACTTGAAACGAATAGGCTTTGTTTGCATCGGCCCTCGTATTGCCAGCGACTCTCCAATCGCCCTCTTCGTCGCGGCACACCAACGCAACAATTGTTTCTCCTTTAGGCCTCACTGGAGCCCGAATGCGAAGCATCACCGTCTCGACGTCGCTATCGCTCTCAAAGTTGACGTCGACGTCAAACCCCAGAGTCGTCAAACCAGAAGTGTCGAAGGACAGACCAAACGTCACCGAGGCCCCCGGAGCAAGGGTGCGCTCTTGAGCTGAGATATGCAGGTCTATTCGACTGACGTATT
>JAYUVR010000204.1:0-5036 GCA_043753955.1 Archangium sp.
CGAAGGAAATGCAGCCACGGTCGGTTACTACCTCAAGAACTTTATTAAGCCGCTGCTCAATGGAATTGTTGCGATGAGTCGCACGGCTGCTCAACCCAAGCCGCAAGTTATTTTACGTGAAAAGGCCGCTTGGTGGGCAACCGTTACGGGTACAGACGACGCACGTGCCGCCCTCTTCCCTGACGGCAATCCCTATAAGTCCATCATTGTGCCCTCGGCTGAAGACAGCAATTCGCGCACCCCTGACCTCCAAGCCGCCAGTCGTGTTGGCTTGTGGCGAGATGGGTGGGTCGACCGTTGGGCGTCGCGCATGACGGCTGACGACTTTTCATTTAACCGATTGTGGGAATGGGAATACCCCATGGCCGGGCATCCTCACCTCCGCTATTTCGCAGCGCAAGCGGCACTCGGGGCCTCCGTATTCATGGTGGTTGTCGGCGAGGGTCGACCCGATCAACCCTCGAACGTCGGCAAAGAGGGAGTCATTCCCTTTCTCCATCTGCTTGGCCGTGGAGTGATAGCGCCTCCAACGGTGTCGCAATTGGTTTCGGCCTTACCCGTCGGGCTTCGCTTCACTCAACCGGCGGCAGCGCGCTTTGAAAAGAGCGCGAACAACGGACATGTGTACACCGGTTTCTCAACGAGCGAGCTGAACCCTGGAGCCTTCACCAGAAACGCCTGCTACTGGGGAATGTCGCCCACTCCGGCGACGGACCTTTCAAAGACGTTATGGGGCCGCACCGTGCAGTTCGGCAATTTTATACCCGCAGCTCCCGGGGGAGGTTTTGTTAGCGTTTTGCCGCTGCCGACGTTGACTGCTTCACGGTGGACGCGCCTGTGGCGTACTGACGGAGATGCGATTTTCAACCCCGAAGGAAACCAACGCACTCCAGAACAAGCACAGGTAGAGCTGCAGGCTGACATCAACACGGCGTTGTCGGCCCTCCCGTTTGCCATCTCAGGCAGAGTGTTTTCGACAATGTCAAAAATCAATGACAACCGGTTTGTGATTACGCTCATCGACCCGGGGTATCTCGATACAGAGGCTCCATTGGTGCAAATCACCTCGAATGGCTCAGGTACGTGGAATGCCACCGACCGCGTGACCAATCAGTCGTTGGGGCCAGTCGGCACCGGCCTGGCGATTCAAGTTCCCCGGGGCTCACTGCGGGTCATTGACCTTGTGCGGTAGTGGTCTACTCAGCGGCTGATTCAATACCAATCAGCACGCCGGCGTGGCCTGAAGCGGTGCTGAAATTACCCACTTTTTTTGTACTGCATAGTGGAGCTCGACCGGGCAAGGGTCGCCAGCAACGTCCTCTGCGATGACGTTTGCTGAGGTTCACTGTCTTGGTGTGGAGATGCTTTGCGAATGAGAGAACTCGATGTCATCATAGAGGACGTTGCTGGAGACCCACGCCCCCCTGTGGGCTCTTTCAAAACGAGCATTGTCACCCATAGAGACCCTAGTCTCTGGGTAGGAATATCTATCGGGTTTGACGCGACCCAGGCCACTCAACGAGGCGACCTCGCGCACAACCATTCTCGCTACCCACACAACCACTCAAGAATGCCATTCACGAATCTCATTGCTGCAATCTCAGTCTTTTTTCTCAGCGCAGACACAAACATCACAACCATAGTCAAACACGATCTTCCATTCGCCCTCTTCGAGACGCCAAATCGAATTGTAGGTTGCGATGACAGTGCCAGCGGGATCGCGCACAGGGCCTGAGCTGTAAGCGAGAGTACCTGAGGGTAAGACCTCGACGGTTTGTGGTTCCCATGAAAAAGGGGCTTGAGGCCCTTCAAAAAAACGCTGCCAAAAGGCCATCACTTCATCAGGCCCCCTCAAGACCTTACGCCCGATAAAGACTGTCTCTTTTGAAAGCATGACGCGAAATGCCTGAGCGTCTCGTTTGGCCATACTCTGCGCGAAAGCCCGTTCGATATCGGCGACTTGTTGTTCTGCCTGTGCTTTTGAGAGGTGAGCGCAACTCAACAGCGAACACAGTGAAAGTGCGGTGAAGAAAAATTTCATTGGCGGGGTGTACCAGGGGTCGCCAAATTGGGCAGAGGTGATTTTGCGCTGGTTGAGTTTTTGTCACAGGCACGAGTAGGGTTTTGAGCTTCATGCTCCTCGACGTGTTGCCCGTGGTTGACTTGAGTGAAATCCGTGAGGGCGGCAACTCACGCAGTTGCGTTGAAGCGGTGCGCGATGCGTGCGAGCGACATGGTTTCTTTTACATCTCAGGGCACGGAGTCGAGCCCGCACTCGAGCGCCGTCTTGAAGAAGCCACGGTTCGTTTTTTCGCGCTGCCGGTGGAGGCAAAACAAAGAATTGCAATGACACACGGTGGGCGAGCCTGGCGAGGCTGGTTTCCGTTGGGCAACGAGCTCACTTCAGGTGAACCCGACTACAAAGAGGGCCTCTATCTGGGTGAAGAGCTGGAACTCGCCGACGCGCGCGTAAGAGCGAATTGGCCGATGCATGGTGCCAATCTCTTTCCTTCAGAAGTTCCAGAGCTGCGTGCTGCGGTGCTCGATTTCATTGCCGCTCAAACGCGCGTCGGCCATCTGGTGATGAGAGCGATTGCCTTAAGCCTTTCGCTCGAGCCCGATTTTTTTGAACGCTGTCTTACGCGTCAACCTCTGCCGCTGTTTCGAATTTTTCATTACCCCACGCCTGATATGACGCAGACGAATGCGTGGGGCGTGGGAGAACATACAGACTACGGGTTGCTCACCATTCTGAAGCAAGACGACTGCGGTGGCCTCGAAGTGAAGATGCCGAGCGGGTGGGTGGAGGCTCCTCCAATCCCCGGAACTTTTGTTTGCAACTTGGGCGATATGCTCGACCGAATGACGGGAGGCAGATTTCGCTCTACTCCGCATCGAGTGCGCAATACCGCCGGTAGAAGCCGCTATTCGTGGCCCTTCTTCTTCGACCCTGCCTTTGATGCCCAGGTTGAACCACTTCCAGGTGCACGGATTCGCCCAGCAGAGGAAGACGCCGCTGAACGATGGGATCGCGCCAGTGTCCACGGGCTGATGGGTACCTACGGCGATTATCTCGTCTCGAAGGTTTCCAAAGTTTTCCCTCAGCTCGCCCAAGGCGTTGGCTGAGTACTAATAATGCCGCTCAAGCACATACCAACCAAAGGCACGCAGCATCACTTTGGTCAATGAAGCACTCACCAACGGAGTGAGCGCTTGCCAAGCATCTTCGACCAGCGTGCGCGCTTCATTCATGCAGGCATCAAGAGCGCCGCACCGTTCAATCAACGCGATGGCTTCGCCAACCACTGCCACGTCGTGAGACTTCATGGAAACCAATCGCCACAACCGGCGTCGCTCGGTTTCATTGAGGGCCGCGAGCGCGCGAGCGACGGGCATGGTCACTTTGCCATGAGAAATGTCTTCGCCGGTCTGTTTGAGTTCGCCTTTGAAACCTCGCAAATTCAATACATCGTCGACGATTTGAAACGCCAAACCCAAGGCATCAAAATAGCGACCCATGGCTTCAATTTGAACCGGCGTTCCGCCTCCGACGATGGCGCCCATGCGAGCCAAAGCTGACGCTGGAGCCGCCGTCTTCAAACGATGAATGGCCAATACTCGTTTTTCAAGGGTGCCAGCATCACCGTCCTCGAGGGCGGTTAAGACGAACCCTTCAAGCCCATCGAGGTCGAGGGCCTGTCCCGCATGGCCTTCACGAAGGGCTTCAAAGTACAAATCATACAATTCAAGCTTGGCTGAATCAGCAACCAGCGAGCGCCGAAGCAATCGCTCACCCATAAAATACGCAGCGGTGCCTGCGTTGATAGCGAGCGCTTCGCCATACTTGAGATGGCTGGTCGGCCCGCCGCGGCGGACGTCTGACTTGTCTTGCACGTCGTCGACAATGAGCGAGCCCACATGCATGAATTCGGGGAAAGCCAACCACTGAGCGAATTTGCGTGAATCGCCTAACACGACATCGCAGCACGCCAGCGCGGCGTAGGAACGCCATGCTTTCCCACCGCGGTCTGTGATTTCGCGAACGGGTGCGATGAGGGTGCGAGCGAGTTGGGGGAGGTCGACTCCATCGAGTACCGATTCTCGCCCGGGCGCTGCGACCAGTTTGTCTGCATGAGCCCGGGAAAGTTCGAGCGGGTAGTGTTGTTGCACTGATTCCCGCACGGCTTCACCGACGCTTTTGAAGAAACCATCGAGTGTCTCAACTGAGAAAAAGCCACTGCGCTCTACAAAGCCAACGCCCTTGACGTTTTTCCCCGCCAGCGTGCCTTGGGTGCGGCACCGACCTTCCCAAAACGCCGGCTTCGAGATGACAGTGACGAATTCTTGGTCGAGCACTTCGGCGTCGATGGACAGATGCAGTTCAGCGCCAGGAATATGCAAGTCAAAAGAAGTCGGGTAGCGCTCGAACGTGCGCACGCTGCGCCATTGCCCTTTGGGCACAAGTGAGAAGGCAGGCCATGAATGGGTGGTGCCATCGGGTGAAATGACCACGGCCCAACGCCCTTGGCTCTGCTGTGTCTTTGAATGAACCAATTCATAGACACTCACATCAGTGCCATCATCGAGTTGGGCAGACACCCAATTCCAAGCAATGACGCCCAGGTCGCTCGCGGGCTCTTTGCGCTCTTTGGGCTGGGTACCGAATTCGTGGTCGTACCAACCCTGGCCGCTTACTTCGATTGAGACGCCATCGATGGTGAGCGAGCCTTTTACCGAACACCGAGGGACGAAGACGTAAAACATGTCTTCCCCGTGCACACCGCGAACGACGCCATTGTCTCCATGGCGAACAGGCGGCTTTTGCAGCACAAATGTGAGCTCAGCCCCGAGCGGTTGATGTGGGCCATCAAGGCTTTCCAAGTGCAGTTGATAGTGCCGGTCAGCGGTTTTTTCGAAACGCAGCCCGCCGTAGTCGAGCGCCAGTCTGTCGGGAGCCACTTTTACGGGACCGTTGAAAAATCGGTCTGGCAGAGGCACTTGGCCGCGTTCAAGTATCTCTGCCATCGCGCGATTTA
>JAYUVR010000205.1:0-2190 GCA_043753955.1 Archangium sp.
TGCGGCGTCGCCTTTGAGTTCAAAAGCGGTGTCGGCAAAAGCAGGTGAAGCCATCAAAATTGCTGCGAGTACGAATTTCTTCATCGAGGCTCCTCAAAAGAACGACATGGTTGACTGCGGTTCAACTTTTCTCGCGATTTCGTATTCGAAAGCAAGGGTCAGGTTTTCTCTGCCGAGAGCTGCAGCGCTTCGATAGCTTTCTCAAGAACCTTGAGCCGAGCCACTCGTTTGTCATTCGCTGGCACCAGCACCCAAGGCGCATCGGGGCGGTGGGTTCGATCAAATGCGTCTTGATACGCTCTCAAATAGTCGTTCCACTTTTTTCGATTTCGCCAATCGTCAGCCCCGATTTTGAAATTTTTGATGGGGTCATTTTCGCGTTCTTTGAAACGTTGGAGTTGAGTTTTCTTATCGATGTGAAGAAAAAATTTCACCATGGTGACACCGTCATCGGTGTGCATTCGTTCGAAGCCGTTGATTTCATCGTAAGCCCGCTGCCATTCACTCTCACTGCAATAGCCCTCGACGCGTTCAACCAACACGCGGCCGTACCAGCTGCGATCAAACACCGCGATGGTGCCTCTAGGCGGCATGCGGGTGGCAAATCGCCAGAGATAGTGATGAGCGCGTTCTTCTTCGCCAGGGGCAGCGATGGGCCACACTTTGTAGCCGCGAGGGTCCATCAAGGCCATCATGCGTTTGATGGCGCCGCCTTTGCCCGCCGCATCCCACCCTTCAAAGACAAACACGGCCCTGCGCTTTTTCACCCAATAGTGCGACTGAAGTTCGTACAACTTTTTTTGCAGTGCTTCGATGTGTTTATCGGCCGTGTCTTTGTCTTTTGTTTTATTGGAAAGGTCGATGCTCGAAAGATCAAGAGAGCCGGGAGGGTGCACATCAAATTCCCAAGCTTTTAGGCTCACGTCTGTGAAGCGCTTCGTTTTCTGCTTTTTTTCGGCATTCTTTCCCATAGGTGAGAGCGACTTTGCGCTCTCGCCGAGACATTATGAAATGGTTTTTCCCGCTGGCTCGTAGTGCAGGTATGAACCTTGCTCAGGTAGGGCGTTTTGTGCGCAGCCCGTTGGTTCCACGTTGGAAGAAAATTTTCGGCGTGATGGCGGTTGTTTACGCGGTGTTTCCGCTCGACATCATTCCTGATGCGATTCCACTGGTGGGTTGGCTTGATGACATTGGCGTATTGTCGTTGGCCTTTACCTTGATTTTCCGAGAGATAAGGAAACATGAGGTGTTCTCTTGAAAACGCTTGGCTGTTGGGAGCGTGTCTGTGCTTCGCAAGTAGCTGCGTCAAAAAGACGGTGCCCTTTTCTGAGCGGACCATTGTCTTTATCGCCAAAACAATTCGCACCCTCGACCCTCAACGGCCCGTCGCAGAGGCCATCGCCTGGCGTGACGGAAAGATAGTGGCCGTTGGTGCGAAGGCCGAAGTACTCGAATCGGTAGGCGCGAATGCAGCCATCGAGGCATTCCCCACGTCGACCATCGTTCCTGGTTTGGTTGATGTGCACGCGCATTTGAATGCCCTCGGGCGGAACTTGGTTATCGATGCGCGTGAAGAAGACCTTCAATACAGACTCAAAATTGCCCTTGAGGCGTGCGCGCGTCAGGGGTTGACCCAAATTCATGATGTAGCAATGAGCATGGCTGCCTTTCGCCAACTGCAACAGTGGGACATGCTCGGAGCATTGCCGATACGCCTGTATGGAATGGTTGACGCCCACAGCGACGACGCAGAAGAATTTTTAGGCCTCGGGCCTTCGATTGGCCGGCATCTCGAAGTGAGAACAGTGCATTTTTCTCAAACAGACGGCGGCTTTGTCGAACGCATGAGCGAATTCGCTGCTCGTGGTTTTCAAGTGGCCGTCGATGCCACTGATGCGGCAACAGTGGAACACCTTTCAAAGCTAGACCCCAAGTTGCGACCCCGAATCGAAAGTGCGGCCGGCGGTGGAAAGTTCGATGGCACCGGGTTGCTCAATGTCTCTTTCCCGAACGAGAGCTCCGAATTTCCCATTCGCTCGCTGAACCCAATCTTAAATCTCTATGCCGCGAGAATGGCGGGGGTGAGTGCTGAAGACGCGTTGGCTGGCCTCACCACCCGAGCTGCTTACGCTTCGTTTGCAGAGCATCGAAGAGGAGTGCTCAAAAAAGGGTTTGATGCCGACTTCGTGG
>JAYUVR010000206.1:0-3748 GCA_043753955.1 Archangium sp.
TCTTCTACTTCACGAAGAAGCTAGGCAGTTGCGGCTTTGACATACCGCGCCACTTTGACCACCCCGGGCCGAATGATGCGCCCTTTGAGCTGGTAACAAGATTTCAACACCGACACCACCCGGCCGTCTTCAGCTTCCACGGGCGTCACTTCCATATCGGACGCTTCAGCCAAATTGGGATCGAAGGCCTTGCCAACCAACTCAACCCGCTCAATGCCCCCAGCCAAAGCTTGTTTCAAGATGCTTTCGCGAATGAGCTGAACCCCTCGCGCCAAGGGAGAATCACCAGCCGACTGCAAACACAGATCAAGCTGATCAACCGCCTCGAGCAAGGTCGAAGCGATATTGCCTTTTTCCACATCGAGCATGCGCTCGCGTTCTCGGGTGAGGCGGGTCTTGAATTCTTCGCGATCACGCTCGCTGGCTTGAAGCGCATAAGCGAGCTCATTGACCCGTTTATGCGCCGTGGCGAGCTCTTGTGAAAGGCGTTGCACTTCAGGGTCACCCGGCGGCGAAGGAACTTCAGATTCGGGCTCAGGTCTGCTTTCCAGCTCTTGATTCATGGCTTCAACAAATTAACCGTCGATGCCGCGGTGTCAACGCACCCCGCTACGAGCACTTGACGTAACTGCCCAATAAGAAAGAGGGAACCTGCGACAACAATCATTGCCTCTGGCGAAGCCAACTGTTTGGCAGCCCTCAAGGCCGCTTGGGCGTCTGGGTACACCTGCACCTCAGGGTTCAATGTCTTCGCGTATTCGAAGTAACTGTGCGGGTCTTTCGATCGAGGGCTTGCCAGAGGTGTCAAATGAACCGCTTCGACCCGCGGGAAAAGCGACCTCATCATGGGCGCAGAGTCTTTGTCTTCGAAGACACCGAAGACCAAATGCACCCTCTTTCCTGGGTATTCTGAATCGAGTGCTCGAATCAAAGCGTTGACCCCCGCTGGGTTATGAGCCCCATCGAGAAGCACCTGAGGCACGCCGTCAAACAGTTCCAACCGCCCCGGCCACCTCGCCCTGCGCACGCCTTCTCTCAACTGTTTTTCATCAAGTGAGAAGCGTTTGAGGGCATGCAGAGCCGCGAGCGCCACCGCCATATTCTGGAACTGATGGGGGCCCTTTAGTGACAAGCGAAGGTTGGAATGTTTGACGCCTTCACCCCAAAACGTGAGCGAGCCATCTGCTTGAGGTTCGAACCCAAAATCACGCCCTTCGCGCCACAAGGTACCTGACACTTTGCTTTCGATGACTTCCCATGCTTCTGGCCGCTGCTGGCTGCACACCATGGGCACCTGCGGTTTGGTGATGGCGACCTTCTCTCGGGCTATCTCTTTGAGTGTTGTCCCCAAGTATTCTTGGTGATCGAAGTCGATTGGCGTCAGACAGGTCACCAAGGGCATACACGCGGTGGTGGCATCGAGACGACCGCCGAGGCCTGTCTCGAGAACGGCGATATCGACGGCTTCTGCCGCAAAATGCCAAAACGCCAGCACGGTACCGAACTCGAAATAAGTGAGGTGATGATCGACACCGAGAACGGCGAGCACATCAGCTATTCGAGTACCGAGGGTGGCATCATCAATTTCCACCCCGTTGATTTGAATTCGCTCGTTGGGCCGAACGAGGTGCGGCGAGGTGTACAGGCCCGTTCGGTATCGCGTCTGTAAACACGAAGCGATGATGGCGCAGGTCGAGCCTTTGCCATTGGTGCCCGCGACTTGAATGGCAGGGAATCGACGCTCAGGGTTTCCCAAGCGAGCGAGCGCGACACGCACTCGTTCGAGGCCCATTTTGATGCTCGAAGGCGCAAGTGACGCGAGGTGCGCGAGCCCTTGCTGCCAGGTCACGACGCCAGCAACCCAAACACTTGAATGATTTTCCCCCGCAACTCTCTACGAGAAACGATGGCATCAATCATTCCATGCTCGAGCAAAAACTCACTTCGTTGAAAGCCTTCTGGCAACTTCTGACGAATGGTCTGCTCGATTACCCGCGGGCCTGCAAAACCAATCAATGCTTTTGGCTCGGCGAGAATGACGTCGCCCAACCAAGAAAAAGAAGCGGCCACGCCTCCCGTGGTGGGGTGCAACAACACTGAAATGTACGGCTGACGAATTTCTCGAAAGCGATTGATGGCGACGCAGGTTTTCGCCATTTGCATCAGCGAGAACACGCCTTCCTGCATGCGCGCGCCTCCCGAAGCCGAGAAGACGATGGCTGGCGACTTGAGCTCAATGGCGCGTTCAAATACCCGAGCAATTTTTTCGCCCACCACGCTGCCCATCGAGCCGCCCATGTATTCGAAATTGAAGCACCCGAGACTGACGCGGCGACCTTCTATGGTGCCTACGCCGCTGATGAAGGCTTCTTTCTCGTTGAGCGCTTTCATCGTCGACTTGATGCGATCTTTGTATTTCTTCGAATCAGAAAACCCCAACGGGTCCATCGATTCGAGGTGAGCATCAAATTCTTCAAAAGAATCTGGGTCGCACATCTGCGCGATCCGCAGTCGCGCTGGAAACGCCATGTGGTGATTGCAGCTGGGACAGACGTTGAGCGCTTTGACCAGTTCTTCAGCCAACATAATGTCGCCGCACTCGTCACACTTTTCCCAAATGCCTTCCATTCGAGAGGAATTGACGGGCGAAGCTACAGCGGGGTCGACCGCGGCAATTTTTGGCTTCTTCTGGAACCAGGCCTGAGCTGACATACCTGAGAGCTCTAGCGGCTCAGCCCCTCTACCTCAAGGCTTTGAGTCTTCAGAGAGCACCACAAAGAGTTCCATCGGACCTTTGCCCTTGATTTCAAAAGTCCCCAGCGACTCACCCCGTCGCACCGAAGACACCCTTTCCCACGCGCGGGCACTGACGACCACGGCACCCGCTCGACCATGTCTTTCAATCCGCGAAGCGGTATTGACCGTGTCTCCCCAGACGTCAAATTGGTACTGCTTGTGGCCGATGACGCCCGCAACCACGGGGCCCACATGAATACCCACTCGAATTTCCCAACCTACGGCCAATACTCGAACCGCATGAATCATCGCTTCGGCCGCGCGAACACATGCCAGTACAGGGTTTTGCAGCGGTTCAAAAAGCCCGGCCGTTGCCATAAATGAATCGCCGACCGTCTTGATCTTTTCCAGGCCGAATTCATCAACCACCTCTTCGAAACGCTGAACCATCATCTGAAGCGTCTGCACGACCGCTTCAGGAGGGTGCTGCTCGCTCCATTCTGTGAAGCGAACCACGTCACAAAAAAGTACGGCCACGTCTTCATGTCGCCGAGACGCAACTGTTCCTGAAGCTTTGAGTTCCTGCACCACTGGAGCGGGAAAAAGAGATGACAGCAGGGTATCGGCGCGGCGGCGTTCTCTATCGATCCACCTGAGATAGGCGCGCTCTTGATCTCTTGCGAACTTCCTTTCGATGGCAGCTCGTACTCTCGCGTGCAGCAGTTCCGCTCGAGGAGGCTTGAGTAAGTAGTCGTCGGCTCCGAGCTCGATGCACCGAACGATGTCATCGAGATCATCACTGCCTGAGCACATCAGCACCGGGAGTTCGGCCGTTCGAGCGTCGGCACGAAGCTGACCCAGCACTTCAAGGCCGTTCAACTTGGGCATCATCATGTCGAGCAGCACCAAGTCGAACTGCTCTCGCTGAAGAATGGCCAACCCCGCGCTTCCATCTTCGGCCACTTGAACGTCGTGACCTTCTGCCCGGAGCAAGTGCTCGTAGGCCCGGCGC
>JAYUVR010000207.1:0-21167 GCA_043753955.1 Archangium sp.
TGGATACCCAGCGAAGCTTGATTTCAAGGACATGCCTGATGGCAGTGTCGAGGTCGAAGGACCACGGATGGCGACGCCATCGGAAGTGCTTCGTGTTGCCGGTCACATTTATGCCAGGCCGGTTACACGATATTCCTCACACCTCCGGTTTGGAGCCGCTCTCAAGCTCCCGTCCAGGCGCTAAAGGCGTAAAGCGGTACTTTGTTCGAAGCTGACGTGCACGCGCGCCCCGGGCTGGTTTGGTCGCCGGAGAAGCCTTGATGGGAGTGGGCCTGGCGTGTGGTTGCTGCTCAAAACTTAGTGCACGTTGAACCAATAGCAATAGGAAGAGGGAGACCCGGGATATCCTCGGCGGCAGCTTCCGTGCTGTGCTGTGTGTGGTTCACCTGGGTTCTGGATAATCGAAGTAGACTCCTAACAAATGAGCACCGTCGACGTGAAAATCGCCACACCGGGCGTCGTCACCTCAAGCACCTCCGCTGCGCTTCTTGCTCAAGAGGCTGCACTCCATCAGGCGCAAAACGCCGAGACATTTCGACGCTTTCGTCGCTCCGTTCTGGGTGGTGCGATTTTATGGCCGGCCTTTGGCTTCGCTGATCTTATGGCGCTTTCTACATTTGCCGGCGACGTGCCTAGCATTGCGGTGGTGGGGCCGCGCTTGGTGTTTACGTTCTTTCTGGCTGGCATCGTCGGATTCCTCTACCGACGATGCCAGCTATCATTCAACGCGATGCTGGCCATTGACCAAGCACTGTACGGCTTGGCGAACGTCTTCATCGGGTTGATGTGTCTTAGTCTCGGAGGACTTACCAGTCACTACCTTGCTGGGGCGTGTCTGGTGGTCACCGCACGCATGTTCTCGCTCCCTCTCGACTGGAAGCGCGGACTGCTGGCAAATGTGCTGCCAGCATTGAGTGCGCCCTTGACATTGCTGCTCGGGGCGGCCCTGAGTGAGCGGCTTCGACCTCAACTCCATGACCCGGTTGCATTGGGGGTTTTCACCTTGGGCGTCGCCTATCTACTCGGGACAGCCTTCTTGATGACCACCGGCACGCACATAATCAGCACCCTCCGTCTGCAGCTGTCGGCAGAACGCAGCATCGGCCGTTACAAACTTCGCAGCCGCCTCGGAATCGGTGGGATGGGTGAGGTGTGGGCGGCCTTTCACTCGGGGCTCAAGCGCGACGTGGCGCTGAAGATCCTGAAGCCCGGGCCAGCGGCTGAGCTTGCCGCTGCGCGGTTCGAGCGCGAAGTTCAGGCGACGTCTGAGCTGACGCACCCGAATACGATCCGAGTCTTCGACTACGGCACTACAAACGACGGGCTGCTGTACTACGCCATGGAATTATTGCGTGGCGAAGATCTCGCCACTCTCATCGGACGAGAAGGGAAACTTCACCCCTCGCGCGCCGTGTACCTGCTGAACCAAGCTGCCCGCGCGCTCAGTGAGGCGCACGACCGCGGCATTGTCCACCGAGACATCAAGCCAGAAAACATCTTCATCACAACTGCTGGCGGAGAGTCTGACTTCGTCAAGCTCATCGACTTCGGCATTGCGCTAAGAGAGGCGACCGAGCACAGCGAGCCCGAAATGAAGCTTACCAGCCAAGACAGCGTATTGGGCACGCCCCGATACATGGCTCCTGAGGTGATGCGCGGCTTCCCCGCCACAACGCGATCCGATGTCTACGCCTTAGGCGCAGTGCTCTACCTTGCTCTCACTGGCAAACCGGCCTTCGATGGGCCGACCAGGATGGCACTCGTAGGCCTGATTCTGAGCGAGGAAGAAGCTGCACCCCTTGGTTCCACGGCGGCTTCCCCTGAGCTCGCAGAACTCGTAGCACGCGCTGTAGCGAAGGATTCTTCCGCCCGCTTTGAAGACGCGGGAGCGATGAGTTTGGCACTACAAAGGACTCCCGAAGCAAAAGGCTGGGAGCCTTCCCGAGTCGATGTTCATCGCGAGCCGTCGCAGATCGAGCCGGAACAGGTGGAAACAAACGCCAACAGGCGTGAGCCCAACCACATGACAGATACGGTTACCGGTGTGCGCTCCATCAGTAAATGACGATTCTACTCCTCTTCTGGCGCGACTAATGAACCACACGGGCCACCGCATCGATTTGTACGCGAACGACCCACTAGCAAACACTATCTGGAAGTGCAGAATTGCCATTTGGCGTACCCCCTGCGTAGGGCTATTTTCGTAATTCGGTGTCAACGGGCGACGGCGCACGTTGACGCGTGGCTCGGTGATCAAAAAGGGCGCGAGCGTTGTGGCCCCAGTGCGTTGCGCGATCTTCGCTTACGTCAGCCACGCGATGCGGTCGACTGCAAGGTCATGTGAGTGAATCACAGCGTTGTGTTTGTGTTCAGATGTCAACTGCGCTTTACGAAGCGCCATTTGCATTTGAAAGTTCCGCTTCGCTAAATAATATTTCGAGCTCGACATCAGTGCCGCAAGAACTGAAGCGGCGGCTAAAAAAAAGCCCTGAGGTGAAACCATACAAACCGATAATTACAGCACCAACCGTGGCGCAAAAATTTGATATTGCCCAACGTTCGGCCAGTACGCTGCAAGCGGTAAATCGCCACTCCTATCGGTAAAAAGATAAGCCAAGACAGCGGGGCGAAAAAATCAAATACTCCCAATAAAACGTACACGACAACGCAGAAGGTGGTCGGGTGACCCAAAAACTTAGCGTTTGTAGCCCTCAACTCGCTGTGAAACAGTTCCATGTCTGAGGCTTCAGCTTTGAGCTGTAAATCTCGATGAAGGCTCATGGAACCTCAAAACGATTTGAGGGAAACACTTCGATACGGCGTTGATGCTCTGCCACTCCTCAAGACATTCTGTCCATCAATTTTCACGATGGTCGTGACCCGCGCCCCCAAAGGTTCCCACCCAAGGCTCTTGAGCAATCGACAAACCAGTCATCGGTATAGAAAAGAAAGCCCCCGCGCTCCCCGCCAAGGGTGGATCGCACTTATTACACCCCGGGTTCCCCGAGCCATCAATGGCACCATTCATCACTCCCAGCGAACCGTTGGCAACTTCGAACAACTGTGGAGGCGTACGGGCCGGCAATTGAACCGGGCAATGAAAAGCCTCGGTGCCATCTTGCACATCAATGGCATACAAACCATACGGACCAGACACTAAATTCGAAGACGAATCTTGTACAAAGGTCAGCGCTACTGTCCGCGCTCCTTTTGACGTTTTCCACTTGGCCAACCGCACTTGGTCAGACCAAAAACGCCATGCTTCAGGCAACGTCGCAGTCCACCGTTCCTGAAGAATGCCTGCCTCGTAGCCAGTCAAGATGTTCCCTCCAACCGTAGGAGCGGGAACCAGACGTGACGATGAAACCACCGCTCTTCCCAACTCAGTTGGCAAAGAGAAAGTCGCCTGACCACTGGTCGCGTCAAGTACAACCGAAGTGTATTCAGCGTAAAGAAGACCTCTCGCCACCGCCAATTCGCCACCGCGCATACCTTCATTGAGCCTCTTCCACCGAAATACCCCTTCGCGGGAGTAACTCATAATCAGCGTCGTACTGTCAGGAATCAACGGGGCCTGCTGCGAAACAGAAGGTGAAAAGGCAATAAAGAGATTCCCTAAAGCATCGGCAGCGACTCCATACGGGTGAGGGTGGTTGCACACCTCAAGCAACGGGTTGTGAATCGATTCAGCTTGTATCAATGCCCCCGAAGCATTGATGACAGCTAAAAAATACTGACGGCACTGCGTGTCATTATTTGTATTTTTTGGGTACGCCTCAAACAAGGCCGCGAGACGATCACTGTCTTGCACCACCAATCGCGCCAAAAAAATAGTCGATGTTTCCGCTAAAAAATCAGGCCTCTCAACCCGAATATCAAAAGTCCACGCGATGTTTCCGGTATCGAGTTCAATCGCAGACACTTTACCATTGGGCGAAGCAGGGTAGTCGGCGCACACGTAATGCGTATTCCACAAGATGCATCGGCGAGAACTTCCCATCGGTGCAGTCACTGCATTGGGTGTATTGGCCCTGAGCAGCGAGCCCACATGAAAGAAGCCAGACAACGACATTTCACCGGTGGGCTCGAGCACAAAGTCATGCAACTGCGGAGGCCCAATGCCCGCATCTGGGTCTGCTAAAAGCAGCGTGTCCATCGCCCAGCTGGGAAGAAGTGTTTCTTGAGCGCTTTGAATGCAGACATCATTGACGCATCGACCTTCGCTCGAACAGGGGCTCGCTTCAGCGCAAATATACCCATCGGGTGGATCTCTTTTGACGCACACCCCTTCGATGCACACGTTCACTTCAGAACACGACATCTTTCCCCCGCACGACGAACCATCAACCAGAGGTTTTAGGCCGCACCCCGCACTCGGGTCACACACTCCTTCTTGGCATCGCCCGTCGCCAGGGCAGGGTGGGGCAGGCAAAAATTCGCAACCCGTCAGTGGGTAACAGACATCGATGGTGCACTTGTTGTTGTCTTCGCACGTTCGCGCCGTGCCCACACAACGACCCGCTTCGCAGCGCGCATTGAGAAGACATTGTGTTTGAGGGTCACACGAATGACCGTCTTCCAATGGACCTTCCACACACGCTTGCGTCGTCGCATCAAAATTGCTGCGCAGGCATGGCGCTGAAGGAACACAGGTGGGGATCGGGTTCGCCGAAGCATCGACAGTCAACGTCGGAGGGCTCATGCCCTCAGCTCGCACTTGAAGGAGCTGCGAAAAGCGACCTGGCTTTTCCGGAGTCCACTCGATGACGATTTGAGTTGAGCCCGGACTGACGTGAATGGGCATCTCGGCCGTAAAAGGGGCGCTCATGCCGTCCCAAGAGAGGGTGAGCGTGGTTCGACCGTCGTTGATCAAACTCACTTCTTTCTGCCTGGTGACCCCGTCAGCGAACGCGGGATCGAATTCGATGCTTGGGGGCTCGAACTGCAACGAACTGCTCACTCCGGTCAAATCAGAGGCCTTGCAGCCCAGAAAAACGCTGAGCAGCATCAGAGCCGTCATGAACCGAAGAATGGGTGCGACAGTCACGTGGCGAGATTCTCCCTCATTTGCCAGCCAGGGAGCTACCTTGCGCGGCCTGTGCCACTTCTCCTACTTGTTAAAGATGTCATCTGATCAAACCGTAGGAGTAGTAGTGGCGACGAAGTTGTGGAGAACGCGAATTCCAGAACAAATTAAATAAGTTACTAAATTTTGCCCTGGGGAAAACTCGGGCATTTGTCCCCAGGTTTCCACAAGGCATCAAAGTGCCCGCCGTGTTTCCACAACCGGTGATGGATTTCTGACGCTTTTCCCCAAGTTGCGCACAGGGCTTCACACAGCCATTCAAAAATTGCCCAAGCGTCAGGTTTCAACGCGAAATCTGCGGATCACGGACTGAAGCTGCAAAGAGAGGTTGGTCAATTCTTCCGTGGCGTGTTTCATCTGCCGCGCCGCTGTCGTCTGCTCTTCAATGACCCGCTTCACCGCATCAGTCGCCTGCAAATTGGTGCGCGCCACTTCCGAAATCTCATTCACCGCCTGCACCATCGCTTCACTGCCCTGCTGTTGCTCGCGGGCCGATTGGTGAATTTGAGATACTTTTTCAACCCCACTGCGCACTGAATCGCTGATGTTGCCCATGCTCCGTACGATGGTGGTGACGTCTTCCCTCGATTGAGCCAATTCTTCGATGCCTTCTTTCATCGCTCCTAAAACATGCGTCGACTGCAACGAGATGTCTCGGGCTAGACGCGAGATGGCTTCGGCAGATTTTCCAGCTGATTCCGCGAGCTTACGAACTTCATCAGCCACGACCGCAAAGCCTCGGCCGTATTCTCCTGCGCGAGCCGCTTCGATGGTGGCATTGAGTGCAAGCAAGTTGGTTTGCGCCGCGACACTGGTGATGGCATCGACAATTTTGCTAATTTCCTGAGTCTTTTCGCCGAATTTGAACACCTCGTGGCTGGCGGCCTCGACCCGACTAAAAACTTTGCGCAGCTTTTCAGAAGCCAATTTTGCGGCCGTGCTGCCTTCGTGTGCTGCAGACGAAGTCGCCGCCGTGGCTTTGGTTGATTCTTCAGCAGAAGCAGCAGTGCGTTGAAGAGCGGCCGCCATGTCCGTGATGGAACGAGAAGCACGGGTGACGAGGGCGCTTTGAACCTCTGCGCCTTGGGCAATGCGCTTCATCGATTCGCCAACCTGTGCCGCTCGGGTATCGACGCCGGCGGCGTTGCCTTCAAGGGCCGAGGCCGATTCGGCCACCGATTCGGCGGTGTGCTGAATAGAAGAGACGAGCTCTCTGAGGTTGTCTTGCATCATGGCGATGGCGACGGCCAACTCATCGAGGTCATCGCGCACTGAAGAATCGGCCATGGCCACTCGACGGCTGATGTCTCCGCCTGAGATTTCGAGGGCCGTGCGAGAGAGTACTTTGACGCGTTCCACCCGAAGTAAAACGGTCGGCAGAACGATGGCCAACACCATGGTCACAATGAGCGCCGCGGTGATTTTTAAGGGCCAGTCCCACGCTTGGCCGACGTAGAAAACGCCGACCAACGTCGCGGCGACCGCGACATAGCCAACCAAAATTTTGAAGTGCAAAGACATCGAACGCTGTGGCCCCAAGGGGGCTTTGAATTCCCCTGAGGGTCGGCGGAAGTTTACAGGCTCACTGGAGCGGCGCATGGGCCTAAGACTGGCCCCGCGCGGCCGTCGGGACAAGTTTTGCCCTTCAAACGGCGTCAAACAGTTGGTCGCAGGTTCCCGCAAGGCTGGTGTCGAGAGCGGTGATTCGGTTTCCCGCGTCGTGGGTGACGAAGCGCAAAGTCACCTTCTTCCACCGAATGTCGATGTCCGGGTGGTGGTCTTTTTCTTCAGCCGCACGGCCCACTTTGTCTACAAAACCAAGGCCTTTGAGAAAAGTAGGTGCCTCGAAGGTACGAGCGAGCTGGCCTTGTTCGACGTTCCAAGAAGGGTGGGCTTTGAGAAAGGCGTTGAGCTCTGAATCGCTGATGGGCGTTTGGGAGGGCATGGGCGCTTTCTAGAAGGAGTCTTCACAGAAACAAAGCAGACAAATTATTGCCTACTCGTGCCAATTGTTGCCGCAAAGCCAATGCATCTCTTCGGGAAACTCCAAAAGAGTACTCACGAGGCGGGTTGGCGTACTTCGTGCTGAAGCCTTCTCTCCTCACGCAGACTGCGTGAAATGTATTGAGAAGGGTTTCACCTGTGCGCCATTCGATTTTGCTTTTTGTAACCATGATTCCTCTCTTTTTTTCCTGCTCGATAGGGACACTGACTGGGAAGGTCACCGTAGAAGGTGGCATCTCAAGCGGAATCGCTGTCATCGCCTATGGGCCGAAAAGTGTTGCCACGGTCACCGCCGATGATGGGCGTTTCTCTTTGCCGGGTTTGCCCGACGGGAAATATGTGGTGCGAGTCACCGTGCGCGGCGCTGAGGTCGAAGAGCAAAGTGTCACCACTGACTTGGTCAAAGGAAAGGCGAACCCAGAGCCAGACTTTCTCTTCAAGCTCTCGTCAGCACAGGTGACCGGCAGAGTGGTGATGGCCGACGGCAGTGACGCGGCCTCGCTCACAGTGACCATAGCGGGCGAAAAAACGCGCAGCACCTTGACAGACAGCAGTGGAGCTTTCTCATTTCTCGACCTCAAGGCCGGAGCCTATGTCGTCAGCGTCGAAGCGCCTTTTACCCGTGAATCGCGAGTCACTCAGGGCGTGAATGCAGAACCGACGACTTCGGATATCGAACTCAAAATGACGCCGATTGGCCGACTCAAGGGGACGGTGATTTACAAGTCGATGCCCGTCGAAGGGGCCAATGTCGTGGTCCCCGGCACGGGCAATTTTGCAGTGACTGATGCGATGGGTCGCTTTCAGTTTGATGCCCTCACTACGGGGCCCGCATCGTTGCACGCCGTGGTTGGAGAGCCATTTTTTCGTTCGGGAACGATGACGGTGACGGTGCTTCGCGGTGAGAACCCAGAAGTGATGCTCACCCTCTCAGATGAGCCCCAAAAGACGGGTACGGTGCAGGGAACGGTGTCGTTTCATGGTCCTCGCTCGCCTCAAGACATCACCGTCTCAGTGTTGGGAGCGAACGTCAGCGTGCACCCTCAAGTCAATGGCGTCTATTCTTTCGCTCTGCCCGTTGGCGATTGGGACGTTGTCGCCACCGCTCCGCTGCACCCGACGCAGGTGCTTGGCCGGGTTTACGTACATGAAGGACAAACAGAGTCGGTACCCGGTCAAGAATTGTCATGGTATCGCCCCGCTTGGAAATCGGCTTCGCTCATCACCCAGTCACCGCAGACGATGACAGGGATACCGACGGACAATCTGCCGTGGTCTCTGGTGCAGTTTGGCGACCCCAATCTCAAGCTTGCTTTGGTGAATGCCACGACGACTGATTTTCGTATCGTTGCCACCGGCACAACCGCCCAACACCGCATTTCGAGTACGGGAAAATACGCAGGCTGGGTCGTCAATGGCACTGTCTTTGTCTATGAAATCGACAAAGGGGCCCTCACCACCTTTGCGGCTCAGGAGAATGTGAATGAATTTGCATTTTCGACTGACGAGACCGCGCTATTTGTGAATCGGGCTGTGAGCACGACACTCTCGACGCTCACTCGCATTCGTTTCTCAGACCCTACCCTCTTAAAAACATTTCCTGCCGTCGGTACTTCGCTCGAAATTCAACATCAGGGGAATGACCGCTGGTTTGTCAAAAATGCTCTCAGCGAAGTTCAATTGGTGACGCCAGAGAGTGATGTTCCCCAGATATTTACAGCGGTAAAGAAGTTTTCTGTCACTCCGACGGCCTGGGCGCTGACGGGGTGTACTGGAGCAGGAACGGCATGTCAGCTGCGAGTGCTGGCTCCAATGAGCGAACTCCCAGCGGTGCAAGATACAGCGCTCTCCCCTGCCCCGGTTGTGGGGTCGTTCTTCGGCTTTAGTGAAAAGGGCTTCGACAGTCGCAGCGATTTTCCCTGTTTCATTAGCGCGGGGAATGCTTTTTGTGTGCAATCAACAGACGGCGCGCACTTTCCACTCAAAGCAGTTCCGATTGCTTTCAAACTCAATGAATCGGGAAAGAGATTCATTTACAGCTACGTCGATGGAGCGAATGACGTGGTTCAAGACCAAGCCATGCCGCCTCAACTCAATGCACCCACTTTGGGGACGAGCACTGTTGGCTGGTCGATTGGGTGGTTATCGCCTACTCGGTCTTTTGCATTGCAAGGTTCACCTTCGAATCGAAAATTATACCTCTCGGTAAACGGTGTGCCGGTGGTTGATGAAGATATTGGTCCGCAAGACGGAGTGTTGAGCCCTCCTCTGCTTGTCTTGCCAAGGGCGGCTTCGGCCGGTTGGCGAGTGGTGCTGGGTGATGCTCCTATTCGCACCCTCTCAGTGAGTGGCACTGAGAGCGTCGTCGGAACTTGTGTGCGTCCACTCGGTACCGGCGCCGTCAGTCAATATGCAGCGGTCTCATTTGACCAACTCAGCGCTTTCATCATCGATGAGAAGACACCTTCACTTCAAAAGACACAGACGGGCTACGCGCCCGATGGTCAATGCGCGACACGCAGTGGCGCTTTCGAATTCACCACGCTCAATCGGCTTGGTTCCTTGCCGCTGTTTCACGTGTTCAATACGCAGTCAGGTGTTGAATTCAACGAAGGCAGCGCGCTGAGCGAGCCCCAACCTTTTGGTTCATTGGCGACGTTGAGTTACACCGCTCTCTCGGCAGACAAACAAACCATTCTGGTGGGCCGGCTTGCCAACTGACGCTTGATTTTTAGTCTGGCTTCTTGAGTACCTGTGCCGCCACTGCTCGGCGCCGGCGCTCAAGAAGCCGATGAAACATCTCGCCGACGGGCACTGGAATGACAAGCAACATCAAAAGAAAACAAACACGAAGAGACCCGAGCGCAAATCGGGCACAGCCGCGAAAGAAACGAGACATGAGGTGAGTTCTTTGAAAAGAGAAAAAGAAACCCGTGAGGCGTGAAGGGGAACTTTTTCCTCTTAAAGAAGCCACGCTCGATTGAGCAGATAGCGACGCCGTGAGCCAGAAGCAGGTGCTTGAGAAATCAGCTCCACATGCGAGATGAAATGCGTCTCTTCGACGCAAACCGTCTTCAGAAGAGGTGAAGTGATTTGACTGGGGCGTTTGAGTTCGAAAACGTGCACGACATCAGCGCGCTTAGGCGACTCAATGGGGGTGAGACCGCCCACCACAGCGAGCAGCACCAAGGCCAAACGAGTCAGCATGGTGGAAGAGCGCCGCACACCATGGAAGGTAGTCGAGTTTTCAAAGAGAAGACCAGCACCTGAGGCTCGCAACTTGCGCTCAAGCCAGACTGGGGTGACAGTTCACCCCTCATGCGATTCTTGCTTTTCCTAGGTGTTCTGTTTTTGGGGCTGTCATGTCGCAAACAGTCGAGTGCCGAATTTTACCGACTTGAAGCTGACTATTCGATTCTGGTCGCTCGAGAAGGTGATGACGCCTACGGCACCGGCCAGATGGAAAGAATTCTGAACGGGCTTGAAAATGTGCCTGCTGAGGCGTTGGAAGGCCCAAGAGCGGTTGCTTTGGTGGCCACCATCAAGGCGGAACAAGAGCGCGTCAGAGCAGAGCGTCTTCCTGCTCCACCTGTGCAGCAGCCGGCGTCTCCATTTCTCGGGGTTGAGTCATCAGCCGCTCCAGCGACCAAAGAGCCCGTTGATTCGGGAACGGTTGATGCTGGCCCCCCCGAGCCCTTTGCCGGCATGGCCGAGAAAGATTTTCTGGCTTTCTACGGGTCTTGTTTTGAAGCCGGCCCCGCCACGAATATCGATGGAGGGCGAGGGACCTCTCATGTGCTGGTGGCCCGCCCAGAATGTCAGAAGAGATTTGGAACGGTGGGTTCGACCACCAGCTATCTCTTCGTCGGCTCGGGTTTGTGGGGCAAGAGAACTGAAACGACCACTTGGGTCGAAGTCGATGCGGGGACACGCATACAAGCGGTGCCGCGGCCGTCGGAAGACGAGACGCCTCAGCCCCTATTGGTCATTCCAGGTGCACCCATGCCTCAGCCCACCGAAGTGCCTCCTGGAGGCTGAAATTCAGTTGTCTTGTGCTCCGGCGGCGATCCAACTGCGAACCATTTCGATTTTGGCGGCAGTCAATGCCTCATCAGGAGGCATGATGGTTGCGGGGGCAGAGCCGGTCAGCTTTTTGAACAACCACGATTCATCAGGCGCTGAGGGCACTACGAGAAATTCTCTCGAATCAGCCTTCACATTCACAAGCCTCGCGTACGTGCGGCCTTCGAGATTGAGCGAGCCCGTCGGTCGAGGCCCGGCGTGACAGGTTGTAAAAGCGCAGCTCTTGGCGAAAATTTCAGATTCAATTTGAGTCAACGTCGCGGGCGGACCACAGGCGACGAACCAAGACAACAAGGGGATAGCACCCAGTGCTTTTTTCATTGGGTCTACTTAATTGAAAATGAGCTCGAAAATAATGGGCCGTTTCGAGTGCCCGCCTTCGGTGATTTCAAATGTGTTGGTCAGCGCGAGGGTGACGGGGTCGCCGATGTCAGGGCTTTCCGTGGTGGCACCATTCCCATCGACGTCGAAGAAGCCCAAAAATACGTAGAGCCCTGGAGCCAAAGACTTGCTGGTGAATGACGCGGTACTGGTCGTCTCAGTTACCAAATCAACATTGGGCACCTCGATGCCGCCAAATCTCATCACCCCTTCACGCGGCCCAGTGACAGACACATCTTCCTGCAAGAAGAGGTCGCCGTAGATGGTCCCCTGAAGCGGGTCTTTGAGCTGGTTGCTCTTTCGTACTTGGTCTTCTGAAACGGTAAAGCGGAACTCGACGGTGCCCCCGGCGGCCATGCCAGCGTCGCCTCCGATTAAAGGATTGATGTCCAGCGTATTGCCGCACCCGCTGCAGATCAGCATCGCCGCGAGCGCGCTTCTCATTGCGACTTTCGGCAAATAAACGAGTCTTTGGTGCCTGCGAACAAGCCAAAGGTGGCGCACATCTCGTGGGGGTAGTTGAGGGCGTGGTCTGTCTTGTTGTTCCAAGCGCAGGTGGTTCTCATGATGCTGCCTTTGGTGACTTGTTTTGGCTCACTAAAGAACAACGTCACGGGCGGGGAATCGCGGAAAAGTGCTTGCCATTGCGTCACTTCATACAGTTTTTCCATCGACGTTGAGGAACCCAGCTCAATCTTAAATGAGGTGCCGTTTTCATGCATGTGACCGCCGACGAGTAACATTTTGAAATCAGCTGGCATCACACAGTCAAACGTGACGCTGTCGGCATGGCCTGAGGCGACATTAAAAGTTTCGTGATTGAGCGCGAACGGGGCCATCCACGTGGTCACTTGAGCGACGTCAATCTTTTTGAGGCGAATGACATCGCGTACCAAAATGGGGCGACTGCTGGTGTTGACGTAATGCATTTGAATCACCACGGGCGTGTTTTTTCGTAACGAAGAGCCATGGGCCGCAGGCCAACCATCTTTAGGGTTGGCTGGAATGGCGAGCGGGAGAAAGTCGCGCATCTCAGTGCAGTCATAATTGGTGCCCACGCCCTGAGGGGCGGTGGTGGAAACCAAGATGACGTGATGGCCAAATTTACCTTGAAGCGAAGTGACTTCAGTAAAGGCCGCGTCTTCCCCTTCGTACATCAATTCACTGCAGAACATTTTGTCTTCATTTGCGCCAATCACCTGCTCGACAGTGACGAAATCGATTGAATTGGGATCTGCTTCTGGAATCGCCACGCGTACGTCGACGGGCTGCACAGGTGGTTGTTGCGGTTCACCACATGCCATCACAATCAAGAATGAGCAAAAGAGGAGAGTTCGCATGGAATCGCGCTTTTAGCATGGGCTTAATTAAACACTAAAATGGGTGTCTGTCGGATGGTGTGCGCGTGGTGTCATTCCAGCTGCAGGAGGGTCGACTGCGCCTGCCTTTGACTCGGGTTGACCGCTCTCGTTTCTGTGATTTGAGAACAAAAAGCGCGTGGCATGCGCACTGCTGGCACAAACCCAGTCACGCAAATGAAGACGTGTGTGTTTTGAGTAGGTGAAGCGACATGTCGCACCTCGGCTGAAGTGGTTCACTCCTGGCGAAGAGATGGCCCTATGAGAGACAATGCTGTTCCCAAGCCTCCACCTCGGCGACCACTTGAACCGGCTTTGCCAGGGTTTGAAGGCTTACGGCGCGCGTATGACGAGATGGCGCAAGCATGGTTGGTTCATGTTCAGCCTGGCGAATTTTACGTCACGCGGAATGATGAAATTCTTTCGACGGTACTCGGCTCGTGTGTCTCAGTGTGTATTCGAGACCCGCGCTTGGGTTTCGGTGGAATGAATCACTTTCTGCTTCCGGGTGATGATGGCCACGTCAATGGAGACGTGATGCGTTATGGCTCGTATGCCTTAGAGCGGTTGATTAACGAATTGGTGAAGTACGGCGGAATGCGCGAGCGTTTTGAAGTCAAACTCTTCGGCGGCGGGCGTGTCATCAGTGGCACGTTGGACATTGGGCGCTCGAATATCGACTTTGTGCATCGCTATTTGGCTGATGAGCAGTTGACGGCTGTCTCAGAAAGCGTAGGTGGCACCGTAGCTCGGCGCGTGCGCTACCACCCGCTCACGGGGAAAGTCTTGATGATGCAACTCGCGATGGATGAGGGTAGTGAGGCCGAACGTGCAGCACGAGAGCGCGCTGCTCAAGTCAAACAGCAAGCCCTCAATGCGGGGAAAGTTATATTGTTTTAGACAGCATTACCCTTCCCAAGACAGGCTGCGACAAATGGTCAAAGCGGCGTCGACTTCTTCAGGAAGGGCGTTGCCTGACGTGGAACACCAAATGGTGCGCGGGCCTGTCTGTCTTACGCCCAGAAAAGCCATCAATTTTGATGTCTCGTGTTGAAGAGAATAGGTGACGCCCACAAAAGTGCTGATGGATTCTTTTTTGAGAATCTCAACCCGTTCCCCTTCGAGCGCGGCGACCAAGTTTTCGAGCTGTGGGAGCGTTCTGTCAGTGCTTTCGAGCTGCAAAATGGCGCGCCCAGCGGGGCCCACTTGAAGGCCTCCCGCATTGGGCGTGGCCTTCCACCCGTCGGGGACGGGTACTCTGAGGCCTGAACGCAGTTCTGCGGCGCCACTTTTGGCTGAATCAGCCGTACACGAGAGCGCCAGGGCCGCCAGCGTGCACCAGCACCGTTTCATTTGAGGCCAGGCGGTGGCGGCGGGGGCATGTTTTTCTGACCTGAAAGCGCGTCCATCTTCATGGTGCCATCGAAGGTGACTTCGCGTTCCATGGTGACGTTGGGGGCCTCAATCGTGCCTTTCACCCGAGCGCTTTTGTGGAGTTCAACCACATTGGTCGCCCGAATAATGCCTTCAACATGGCCACTGATGATGACGGTGCCGGCTGTAATTTCGGCATTGACGCGGGCTGAAGGGCCGATGACGAGTACTTCATCGGTTTGAATTTGCCCGCTGTATTTCCCATCGATGCGAACTTGCCCCTTAAAAACCAACTTGCCGTCAAACTCGCTGCCTTTACCCAGCAGCGTGTCGATATCTCCACCACCCGTCTTCGGCGACACGGCGTTCTCCTCGGTTCTGGAACTGGTTTTGTCGAACAAAGCCATCAGTTGACTCCTTCTCTTTGCTAGCGGCGAATCAAGGCAACGATGCGATCAAGGTCTTCGTAGCTGAAGAACGACACCTGCAGCGTGCCTTTTCCACCTCCATGCTCTACCAAATGCACTTTGGTGCCCAGCCGACGCTGCAAATCTTCCACCAGCTTTTTCGCTTCTGGGCTCCCTCGCGCCGCGGCTGTCTTCTTCTTTGAAGTGACAGCGGTATCTCCGCGTGCGGCTTTGACTCGAGCCTCTGTTTCGCGCACGGTGAGTTTGTCGGTCACCACGTCGCGCGCGAGCAACACCATTTCTTTACTGTTGGCCAAACCCAAAATGGCTCGTGCGTGGCCCATGTCGAGGTCGCCTTCGGCTACCAACTGCTTGACTTCATTCGGTAAATGAAGAAGTCGAAGTGAATTGGCGACGCTCGAGCGGTCTTTGCCGACGCGATCAGCCACTTGTTCTTGAGTCAGTTTTCTTTCTTCCACCAGTCGGCGGTAAGCCTCGGCTTCTTCAAGGGGGTTCAAGTCAGCCCGCTGAATGTTTTCAACCAAGGCCAATTCATAGGCTTCGGCGTCAGAGGCCTCACGAACAATGACAGGCAATTCTTTTAAGCCGGCCCGCTGCGCTGCACGCCACCGCCGCTCACCCGCGATGATGCGATAGCCGCGACCGTCGCGTCGTACCAAGATGGGCTGGAGCACGCCCTGGTGTTTGAGGCTCTGTGCCAATTCTTCTAAAGCCGCTTCATCAAAGCTGCGCCGAGGGTTGGCCCGGTCTGCGTGAATTTGGTCGATGGGAAGGGTTGATGCACCACTTCCCCCCTGCCCTTTTTCGCTCGGCGTTCGAGCGTCGGCGAGCAACGCACCGAGGCCCCGGCCCAAGGCGGGCTTACGACTGGTCTGAGGTAATATCTTGATAACGCCAGGCATTTTCTTTCTCCGTGCCGGTAGGTGTTAGCGCGCTGGAGCAGAAGCATGCGCAGACGGGCTACTTTTTCGAGTGGATGTTTTGTCGCGCTTCATCAATTCACGAGCGACGCCAAGGTAGGCCTCGCACCCCTTCGAGCGAATGTCATACAGAAGCACCGGTTTTCCAAAACTTGGGCTTTCAGCCAGTCGGACATTTCGAGGAACGACGGTATTAAAGACGAGCTGGGGGAACACTCGGCGCACCTCATCAGCCACTTGATGGCTGATGTTGGCTCGCGGGTCGAACATGGTGAGCACAATGCCTTCGACCTTCAGTTTGGGGTTAAGCGATTGCTGCACCAGCTCAACCGTCGACATTAACTGGGCCAACCCTTCCATGGCGTAGTACTCAGTTTGCAGCGGTATCAACACCGAGTCGGCTGCCGTCAACGCATTGAGGGTGAGCAACCCCAATGAGGGCGGGCAATCGATGAGAATAAAATCGTATTTTCGTTTGAGCGGGTCGAGCGCTTGTTTGAGCCGATGCTCGCGACGTTCCATGCCCACCAGTTCGACCTCGGCTCCGGTGAGGTCAGCGGTGGCTGGAACCAAATCAAGAAACCGGAGTTCAGTGGGCACCACCAATTCGGCCAACGGCTGGCCGTCGATGAGCGCATCGTAGACGGAGCCGGCGAGTTGACTCTTGTCGAGGCCGAGCCCGCTGCCTGCATTGCCTTGTGGGTCAAGGTCGACCAAGAGGGTTTTTCTCTCAGCCGCCGCGAGTGAGGCCGCAAGATTAATAGCAGTGGTCGTCTTACCGACGCCGCCCTTCTGGTTGGAAATGCAGAGGATTTGGCCCATGGGCGACTTCCTAACCCAGTGGACTGACAAGCGTGAGAAAGCGTTTGGGCTTCCTCTGCTTTTTTTGACCTTTTGTTTCACGTGGAACGAGAGATGAGGCCTGAATTCATGTTCCACGTGGAACATGTACGACCCGCGCGATGCAGATGGTCCTTGAGGACGCGTGAAGTTATCGACCTCGCAGGATTGCAGTGGCTCGCTCTGAAGCGGTGCAGTTCGACACCTTCAGCTGCGCGACCGAATTCATTTCTCATCGGGGCTGGTACTACGCCATTGAAAGCCCGGTGAAGGTTGGGCGCTTTCGACCGTCGTATTTATTCCGCGCGTACGAAGACCGCGACCCCTCGGGGGTCACCTGAAAGCGGTAGGGTCAAGATTCGGCGCGTGACCAGTGCGTAGCCTCGGGTTTTGGCCAGGTCGCGAAGGTTTTCTTCCGTCGGTGTTTGGCCCAACAGCGTGACCACCCTGCCGCCCGCATGGAGATATGGACGGGCCAGCGTGAGGAAATCGGCGGTGTCCATAAAAGCTCTTGAAATCACCAGGTCAACTTGGGGAATTCCTTCCTGTTGGGGGTGACCCTGGGCGCGAGCGTGCATGGCCTTGGCTCTGTCGGCGACGCCGGCTTTGAGTGCGCCACTTTTCATGAAGGCCACTTTTTTGGCGACCGCGTCGACCAAAGTGACGCGTAATTGAGGAAGGGCGACGGCCAGGGGAATGCCAGGAAGCCCGGCACCGGCACCAAGGTCGAGTATGTGGGTGGCTGTGTTGACTTCTGGAACGACCGCAAGTGAATCGAGGAGGTGTTTGTCGACGACTTCTTGGGGATCGGTGATGGCGGTGAGATTGAGCTTCTTATTCCACTTCAGAAGCTCGGCTGTGTAGGCCAAGAGCCGGGCCTGAGCTTCTGCCGGCAGGGCGAGGCCGAGGCGTTCGAGGCCCTGGGAAAGAAACTGAGCGGCAGAGTTGTCCACAGCAAAGACTCCGATGTGGGGAGGTAAGTAGGTGTAAAGGTGACACTTCCTCGTGGCGCGCCGAGGTTTCGCACAAGTTCTCCACAGGCGCAGCAATGACGTGTTTCACGTGGAACATTGAGTGAGGTTGTTGGGCTGAATCAGAGGAAGGTCCCCTCCCCTGCCCCATGCCCTGATGGCTGTTTGGAACTGGACCTCGGGTTTTCCAAAACACACTTTGAGAATTGGCTCGTTGTTCCGCGTGGGCATCCCCGGCATCGGAACGAGTACCTGAGCCATGAATTCCCAATGGTCACTTCGGTGAAGGGCGGCCGTCAAAGCTTGGTCAAAGAGGTCCCGCGCGAGCTGTGATTGTTACTCAGCCTTCGATTGAGTCAAATTTGAGTGGTTGTTCGACTCGCCGAACGATGCGGCTGGAAGCGATCTCTCTTCGTTCCGAGGCGCGGATAAACGCAATCGCTCAGCTGAATTTGAGTGGCAACCTTGAAACAAGGGCCTGTGATGCTTCCTCTATGTGGGAAGTGTCCCAATTCTGAGGTGAGGCCCGCTGAAGGAAGCGCGCTGTCGGTTTTGTTTTTGGAACTGCGTGAATGTGCGTGATGCGCTTTGGTGTTGCGGAAGCAGCCGTGGGCATCTTCACCGCTGCGTCAACCCCGAGTGAATAAAGGAGTCGAAGCGCACTGCTTGCCTGCTGTCATGACGAGAGGTCTCAGATGCGCAGGAAAACGAGGCTCATATTTCTCGAGGAATGAATGCCCATGAGCTTATTTGAGCGAAGCGCCTGAGAAATCTGTTGGACCACGAAGCGATAGTGAAACTGAGCGACCGTTGTATTCGAAAGGAGGCCTGGGACTCCTTGTGTAGCGGCTCAAGAAGCTGCTGGCCTTCCTGACGAGTGACAAGTGCTGGGTAGAGAATTCAAAGCGCGTAATCGGCCCAAGAAACTCGAGGCGAAAAACGACAGCCGGCGACGAAAGGAGCCCATCTTTCTGCCCAAGCAGAGCGAGCAAAAAATGATTGTCTCGGTACGGCTCGTCCGTCGCGACGCGCTACTGATGTCAATGGAGATCGGAATGAATCGTTCGCTGATGATGTCTTCCAAAAAGTAGATGCACCCGAATGACCGCCCGGCTGCCCCGTTGCCTTAGCCGGAACCAAGTGAGTTCCCCTGTGGACGGTGCGAAGTGAGTGCGTCACCTCAGCATCCATTCCTCGGTGACGCGAGTTCTCGAACTCGAAAGAAAGCAGCAGTCGTGGTCTCGCCCAAGTGAGTTTGCCACGCCGCAGAGTACTTCGCGTCAGCCTGCGTACGCGATGACAAGTCTCCCAAGTGAAGTGCGTTGAAGTTAGCTGTCGAGCCAAAGGAAAGAAGTCTCTGAGTGGCTTAGCCTCTTACGCCGAAGCGCCGCATCCGTTCAGGTCTGTCTCCAGAGTTGAGTTCCGAAAAAGTTCCTGAGTGAGAGCCGCGCTGAGGTCGAAGGTACGTCGTCGAAACTCAGATGCACTCGGTTGTCAGACTGCAGTTGAGTGGTCAAAAGCGAGCGCGCCGGGTTGCAGCACTTATCACAGTGATTGTCGCCGGGAGTTCAGTTCCTAAGAGGAGCTCTTGAACACGAGTTGAAAGTGAGCGCTCACTCAAATCGAGCTCGCCAAAATCAGGGCGCGATGGGGTGCAAGAATGCAGCACCTGCTCTCGGTGATTGTCAGGAGTTCAATTCCTAAAAGGAGTTCATGAGGGCCGAGTTTGAATCGAGCGCTCATCAATCGAGTTGGCCAAAATCAGCGCGCGATGGGTTGCAAGAATGCGGCACCGACTCACGCTGATTGTCAGGAGTTCAGTTCCTCGGAGGAGCTCCTGAGGACCGAGTTTGAAGTGAGCGCTCATCAGTCGAGTGGGGCAAAATCAATGCGTCATGGGTCGCAAGAATGCAGCACCTACTCGCAGTGATTGTCGGGGAGTTCAGTTCTTGAATGAGGTAAGCGCTCGTCAGCGAAGCTGGCCAAAATGGGGCGCGCCGGCAAAAAAAGCAGTGCTCACACAAAGTGACTGTTGGCAGGAGTTCAGTTCTTGAGTGCTGAATTCCGAAGGAAGCGTTCGTCAGGTGCGCCGGCTAAAGTGGGGCGCGTCGGGATGAAAAACGCAGTGCACACGCAAGAACTGTCGGCAGGAGTTCAGTTCTTGAGTGCTGAGTTCCCTAGGAAGCGTTCGTCAGGTGCGCCGGCCAAAGTGGGGCGCGTCGGGATGAAAAACGCAGTGCACACGCAAGAACTGTCGGCAGGAGTTCAAGTTCTTGAGCGCAGAGTTGCGACCTGAGCGCTCGTCAGGCGCAGGCCAAAGTTGTGCTCGCCGGGATGAAAAAGGGCAGGGCACACGCAAAGTGCCTGTCGGCGGGAGGTCAGTTCTTGAGCTGAGTTGCGAGAAATCGCTTGTCAGTGAAGCTCGCAAAGTAGGCGTGCCGGGATGTAAAAAAGCAAGCACACGCAACGTGACTATCGGCAGGAGTTCTGGAGCGCAGAGTTGCGACCTGAGCGCTCGTCAGGCGCTGGTCAATGTGGGGCCCGGCTACAACACTACAACTCGTTCGCAGTGAACGTCGGCGGGACCTCAATTCTGAGAAGAGTTCTCGAGCGAGAGGGCCGGTGTATTCGTGCTCGAAGCACGCCCTTCACAGCTGCGTTAGATGCGGCTGGGTTGAAACCTTCTGAGAAGCAAGCGCTTTCCAATTGCGGCCCAAGACAGGTGCGTTGGGTCACAAACTGAGCCGCATTCGGAGCGGCGTGCGTCCTGGAAAGAGCGGCTTTCAAAAGCGATCCTGAGAGAGGCTGTGTTTCTGAGAAAGCGAAGCGCCACGATGATTGCAGTCTGCAGCTCATTCGCCGTCACATTGCTCGAGCCCTAAGGGTAGTCGGATCAAGTTAGGGGCAGGGTGACGCGCGTATTTCTATGAAAGGCGCTCGCCGGTTGCGCTCTTCAATGCCGTCGGCGTGCATTCAAGAGCGAGGGCGAGTTGTGAAAGCCGGGGTACCTGACGAAACGAATTTCAGTCGCCGGGTACATCTCTTCGGCACCGACCAGGGAAATCACTCACTCGCTCATCGACACTGTTGGAAAGTGGGTTCAAATACTCACGCAGCTTGAGTCACCCCCAGGTTCCCCGAATGCCCATGCCTTTCTTCGCCGTCTTAGCGAAGGGTTCCAAGAGTTCCTCGCGAAACGCTTCTGAGAATTCGTCATCGAGCTCCTCGCGGACATCGTCGGCCATCAACTCGAATGTTCGTGCCGCGGCGACAACCTCTTTTGGGAAAAGAATGAATTGCTGGCCCCCTGCGCAAGGTTTTTCGCCGTGTCGCCGACCTTCGCGGAGCGTCGTCGCGAGTGCCTTTGACTTACGACGCGCGAAGAGTGCGGCAGTTGCCTCCAAGAGTGGCATCCCAATACCCATCGACCACCACATCGAGGAGATTGGCGTCGTCCTTTGACAACCGCTTGTAGTCGATGCCGTTCGTCATCGTCTTCCTCACCAAGCTCGCAACTTTCTCTTCGGTAAGACTTGGAAAAACCCATTGCTTGAGGTGGGCGAAGTGACCTGTTGTGTAGCGGCGTCGATGACGGGTGCTTTCGCTTTGCCGAAGGCAGTTTCGAAGGACGACCATTCAAGAGCGTGTAGATAAAGGAGGTGGGACACGAGCAGGAATACCCCTCAGCCTTCCCCTGCGCGCAAAAAGTCTGAAGGGGAGGG
>JAYUVR010000208.1:0-7959 GCA_043753955.1 Archangium sp.
GCTCGACGCCGCCGGCTACGAGGTGACTCGAGAATTTTACATCAATGACTCAGGCAATCAGATTGAGACCCTCGGTCGCACCATCTACAAGCGTTACCAGCAACTGTTTGGCATAGCCGTGGTGCTCACTGAGGGGGAATACCCGGCTGACTACGTCATCGACATCGCCAAGGCATGGAAGAGCGACGTCGGCGAGCGCTTTTTGAATCGACCGGAATCAGAGTGGCTCCCTCAGGCGATCGAAGTCGGCATTCGCGAAAATATGAAGGCGATTCGGGCCACTTTGGCGAAGGCCAACATCACGCACGACGCTTTTTTTAGCGAGGCGTCGCTGCATGCTTCAGACAAAGTGAAGAGCATCGTCGAGGTCTACAAAGCGCGCGGCGTCACCTACGAAGCCACAGAAGGCAAACGAAGAGAGAAGGGTGACAAGGTTCGCAGCGAAGAGTCGAAGGCAGCGAAATTTGCTGATCGTCAGTTGGGCGGAACTTTCTTGATGACGGCCACGTACCAAGAGAATGAGAAGTACGTGCTCAAAGACGAGGAAGATCGAATCATCTTGAGGCACGACGGCACGCCGGTGTACCTGACGGCTGACTTGGCGTACCACAAAGAGAAATACGATCGCGGCTACGACTTGCTGGTGAACGTCTTCGGGGCAGACCATGCAGGACATGTTCCCCGCATTCAGTCGGGCATCACGTTGCTGGGTTACGATCAAAAGAAGCTGCGATTTGTTCAAGTTCAGATTGTGCGCATCGTGCGAGGTGGCGAAGAAGTCAAAGTCAGCAAACGTAAAGGCACCTTGTTTGAATTGGCCGAACTCATCGACGAAGCCGGAGCCGACGTGTGTCGGTTTATTTTCTTGATGAAGACCGCCAACTCTCAATTTGATTTTGATCTCGACGCGGTCGCGCAGCAGTCGAAAGACAACCCGGTTTTCTATTTTCAATACGGCCACGCGCGCTGTGCTTCGATTCTGAGAAAAGCGACGGAAAAGGGAGTTCCTTTCGTCGGGGCCACGGCGCTCAGCGACGTTCAGCTCAGTCGTCTGGTATTGCCTGAAGAGAAAGCGATGCTCAAAAAAATGAGTCAGCTTTCAGAGGTGGTGAGCAGTTCGGCTGAGAAGCTCGAGCCGCACCATGTGCTCTATTTCTGCCAAGAGCTGATTGGTGACTTCCACAGCTACTACACCAAGTACAAAACCGACCCCATCATCAGTGCTGACATCGATAAAACCCAGGGTCGGTTGGCGTTGGTCGCGGCCTTGAAACAAACGCTGGTCAGCGCTTTCGGCATTCTGGGTATTTCAGCGCCGGAGCATATGGAAGCTCCGGCGGAAGACGAATGAAGGCTTGGCTCCGGAAATTCCCGGAGCGGTGAGGCGCGATTATTTTTGGGTGAAGCCACCGAGCAGCTTTTTCCCGATGGTCTCAAAGGTGGGAATCCCCACTTTCGATAGAATCTTTGAGATGGGATTCACGATTGAGAGGGGCTTCGTGACGAAGCCCAAAACTTTCTTGAAGAGTTTTTTGAAGAAACCAAATTTCGGCTTCTTTCGCTTGAAACCCACGGTCAGTTCACCATTGGGCCCGCGTTTGACTTCGATCTTGAATTTTGAGCCTGCAAACTGGTGGCCCTTTTCCACTCCAGGGCCTCTCTGCATCGAATCAACGACGTGATTGAAGAGCTCGTCAACTCCGTTGGGATCTTTGTTGGTGTGCTTGGGCTTCATTCCCCACGACTCGAGCAGGGCCAATTTGTCCGTCATGCTCGCCCGTTTCATCGTCGATGCTTCGACGGCAGAGAGCTGACCATCTTTGAGCATCTCAAGCATGTCGGTTTTGCCGGGCATGACCGGCGCGACCAAGGGAGAAATCATTCCCATTCGCTGCATGGCTTCGGCTCGTTCCGAAGTAACGAAACTTGAAGTGTTGTTGTAGTTCACCAGCTGGGGCGGCTGCTCGACGGGCAGTTGGGACAGGCCCGTGGGAGCATATGAAGTGGGCTCGACTTGCGTGGCGCGCGCACCTGCGGGGCCGATGTAGAGCGATTTGGGATAGATTGTGGTCATGTGTGTACTCCGAGGGCGGGGGAAGACATCTTGCCTCAGTAGCAGCTTCCGTTCCAAGGGGGCCTTCACACAAATTCAACGCACTAGCGGTGCTGTTTCGCGTCATCAAGCAATTCATGGCCATCTGAGCCAAAAGTGACCTGCTCAAACGTGCGAATGCGGGAGTTCAGCATGGGGGCGAGCAATCAATTCTGTGCCCACCAAGAGCGCTGATTCCACTGAAGCGCCTACACCTTCTAGCGCTGCCTCAACATCGTGCTGCTCGCCAGACAGCGTAAACCACCCCTTGCCCCCGATGCCTTTGGCCAATTGAAAATGCGTCAATTGAACCTGAGCTCGTTTGAGCGCCACGTCGGCGGCCTTGAGGGTGGCCGCTACGGTGTGCAGTTCGACCAACCCCACCGCCTCTCCAGGTTTGGCCTGCGTGACTTGGCCATGGAGTAGGACAGCCATGAGCGCTTCAGCCAAATGCGGCAGGTAGAGCGAATCGAGTACCAAAGGCCCGCCGGCTTCAATGCCCGCTTTGAACGACTCAGCCACCTCTGCGACTTGGCCGACAAAGACGAGCAAATATTTTCCCGGTGTCACCGGCTCGGCTATGACGATACGCACTTGGGCTTGTTTGAGCAGGGCATCAGCAACCACGACTCCGCGAGCGAGCGACTCGAGCTCGAAAAGACCTAAAGCGGGGCCGAGGAGATCGAGAGACATCAAATGATGCGAAATGAATCTTTAAGAGTGCAACGGCGTTCGCGGGTGAAGCTGATGGCTGTGGTCAACCCTTCGCCCGTGGGCGACGCGATAGTGAAAGAGGTGTAGCCCTCGCCCGTCATTCCCAAGCCGGCAAATGACGGCCCATTTTTGACAAAGATTGAAGTGTTGATCACCTTGGCCATCGCCGAGAGCACGTCGATGTTGGTGGAATGCATGGTGGCTGTGTGCCCAAACCCATGTTCGGCTTGCACCGCGGCCGCGATGCAATCTTCCACTGAATTGAGCCGCGAAAAACCAATCACCGGCATCAGCAGTTCGGCTTGCACAAAAGGGTGAGTGGGGTCGACTTCAGCGAACAACAAGCGCGTGCCTGATGGCGCCCGCAGGCCCGCTGCTTCGGCGATTTTGAGAGCGTCTTTGCCCACCCAGTCGCGCGAGGGGTGACCGTGGTCGACCACCAATTTTTCCAGTCGGTTGATGGCCGACGAAGGCACCTCAAAGGCGCCGTGCTTTTGCATTTCTGCCTTGAGCTGATCGGCGATTGAAGCGACTGCGAACACTTCTTTTTCAACGATGCAGACGATGTTGTTGTCGAGAGAAGCTCCGTCGACGATGTCTTTTGCCGCTCGAGCAATGTGCGCCGTTTCATCGACCACCGCAGGTGGATTCCCAGGCCCGGCGGCGATGGCTCGCTTGCCCGAATTCATCGCTGCTTTAACCACCGCGGGCCCACCGGTGACGACGACGAGTCGAATGGCCGGGTGCTTCATCAATGCGCCGGCAGATTCGATGGTGGGGTTTCCCAGCGCACAGATGAGATTCTGAGGCCCACCTGCAGCGACAATCGATTCGTTCAGCTTTGAGACGAAGAAAGTGGTGACGCCTTTTGCGCTCGGGTGCACATTGAAGACAACCGCGTTACCCCCCGCCACCATAGCGATGCCATTGTTGATGATGGTCTCAGTGGCATTGGTCGAGGGTGTGATAGCTCCGATGATGCCAAAGGGCGCTCGTTCCATCAGCATCAGGCCAAAATCACCCGAGAAGGCTTGTGGCCGCAAAATCTCCATACCCGGGGTTTTGTTCGCGCAGAGGAGATTCTTTTTCACCTTGTCGGCAACATTGCCGAGCTTTGTTTCCTCAACCGCCATGCGCGAGAGCTCATTGACGTTGTCTCGAGTGCACTGCCGCATCGCTTCAATTACCCGCTCGCGGGTTTCAACCTCGAGCTGAACCCACTGCTCTTGAGCTCGAGTGGCGGCGGTGGTTGCAGAATCGAGGTCGTCGAAAATTCCCGGTCTTCGGCTGATGATGGCTGCCGAGCGCGGCGCCGCAGCTGTGGGCCGCGAGAGATCGCCCGAAAGTTTGCGGACGATTTGGTCGACGATGGAGTTGATTTGGGCTTCGTTCATGGCGTGATTACCAAAGGCGACGCATCATCTTCGCCCTGCACCTGGCTCCTCAAATTCATTTGACCCAGGTGAGTTTTCCCTCAACTTCAACTTGGTCGACGATGGCCATAATCACCGCATCAACGGGCCTGTCTTTCGTCATTTCTGTTTGCCGGGCCGACGAGCCAGACGCATAGAGCACCACTTCTCCTACGCCTGCGCCCATGGCGTCGACGGCCACCACGAGAGAAGACGTCGGCTTGCACTCAGCGTCGAGGCTCCGAACCAGCAGAAAGCGCGACCCGTCGAGGGTAGGCTCTTTGCGGGTGGCGACGACGGTACCCACCACCTTTCCCAGCAGCATGGCGGCGCCCTCTTACTTCTGGCCGCCACCCTCGGACTTCGCCAAGTCGAGGCGGCCGAGTGGGAGCACCATGTCAATGTTGCCGTGCGGGCGAGGAATGACGTGCGTGGAAACCAGTTCACCCACGCGCTCGGCTCCGCGGGCGCCGGCTTCGATGGCCGCCTTCACCGCGGCGACATCACCACGAACGATCATCGTTACGTAGCCTCCACCGATTTTCTCGTAACCCACCAATTCAACTTTGGCGGCCTTCACCGCTGCGTCGGCGGCTTCGACCATTCCTACAAAGCCCTTGGTCTCGATCATTCCCAGTGCGTCAGCCATCGGAATCGTCTGCCTCTCTTGTGGTGCTGGTTTTACGAATTGAATGAAAAAAGCTTACTTCTCTTTCGCAGGCGGTGTCTCTTTGCCCGTGAGCGCTTTGATGGCGGCTACCGCGGCCTGAGCTGCTGAATCGATTTCTGACTCTGAACCGGCCAAATACAGTCGCCCGTAGGCTCCATACGGAGTGACGTCGACCAACTTGATGTTGGCTGCTTTTTCAGCCTCGTTCGCTGCCAGGGCGGCATAAGCCGCGGGCTCTGTCTCGAGAATGAAAAGCGATTCACCAGGTTCAATCATCGAACCGAAGCGAATCTTGTCGAGAATCATCGCGTGCATGGGCTCGATGGCGCGAATGATGGTGTTCGAAACCAAGCGGGGCTTGATGCGGTCGTCTTCGCTTTGGCCCATTTCTTTCAAAATGGCCTCGCCTGCAGAGCGCACTTCGCCTTTATCTTCGCTGTGCAGTTCCAACATGCCGTAGGCACGTTCGACCACCAAGGTCGCCGGTTGAACCCGGGTTTGTTTAAGGGCCACGTCCATCAAGCGGTGAATGGCCATGCCCGGCGCGATTTCGACGAAGAGCGAGGCGACATACGGCACTGGGAAATAGCCACGACAGGTCGTGGCGATGTGCGCGGCAAGTTGCGGCTGGAGACTGTCGAGGAAAACGTACGTGCGGAGCGACGTAGACAAAGAGGCGTCTCCCAGAGTCGGGCAGAAAGTGCCCTTAAAGAAGGTGTCGCCTTGTAGAACCCAGTCGATCGGTTGACAAGCTCGGCGTACACGGCGAAACGCACACTCTATGTTGTTTTCTGTATTGCTCAACGCGCTGGTGCTCGCCGCCCCCACTCGGGCCGTCGAAGAAACCACCCCACTGGTACCTTGGTTTGTCCCGCGGTCAGCCTCGGTCGGTTTTTTCTTCAATTCACCTGTGGTGACCCCGCACTTTCGCGTGGCGTGGGAAGGGTACATTCTCGACCAACCCCGCAACGCCCTGATTTGGACTGCCGTGGTCGGCTCAGGCGTGGGCTTGGGCCTGCAAAAGCCGATGAATACGCACTATCAGCACGTCGCGTTGGTCGGCCTGGGGTATCGCGGCGATTACCGAGTCGTGAGTTGGGGCTTTCATGTGGCCACGGGGCCCGGGTGGTACCGCGCTGGTTATGAGGCAGGAAGCACCTACAAATTTGAGAATCGAGTCTTGGGGTATATCGAAGGTCACCTGCAACTGGGCATACGCCTGACGCCTCACTTCAGGTTGGGCTTGTATTTCGGTTACGCCTCGCCCTTCGTGTTCACCAGAACCTTCCCGGGCAATACTTTTGTCGGTGGTCTCGACACGGGCGTTGTCTTCGATTGGCGGTAGCCGTGGGTATGGTCGATCTCCATCTTCATCTGCTGCCTGGCATCGACGATGGAAGCAAGTCGATGGACGAAACGCTCGAGATGGCCAGGGCCCTCGTTTCTTTAGGGTACACGCACGCGGCTCCCAGCCCACACCATCGTTCGGAATATGCGTCAAAAGACGTGGCTTTGTGTTCGCAGCGGCTGATTGAGGTGCAAGAGGCTCTTTCGAAGGCCGACATCGCGTTGCAATTGTTTGCCAATGCAGAGAACTTTTTCCTCGAAGAAGGCTTGATGCCTTCGCTGGGAACACCGCAGGCTCGCTTGATCAACGAGGGAAAAGTGATGTTGGTCGAGGCGCCCTACCAAGGCCCTATGCCCATGTTGAGTTCCATTATTTTTCGCATGAAACTCAAAGGGGTCACGCCGCTGATCGCCCACCCGGAACGATGTTTTGAATTCGAGAAAAAGGGTCGAGCCGCAGAAATGGTGCAGGCGGGGGCTTTGTTGCAGCTCGACATGGGCGCGTTGATCGGTCGGTATGGGAAAGCGGCTGAAAAGTTGGCGCGCCAGTTTTTAGAGCAAGGTTTGTATGCGGTGGCCGCGACAGACATGCACGCTTCTGTCAACGCGATAGGCTGGGTCGGCGAAAGTCTTAAGGCCCTTGAGAAGACGGTAGGCGCTCAAGCGTATCGCGATTTGGTCGAACACAGACCCGCGGCAATTCTCAGAGGCGTGACGGAATGACAAAGCGTGCTACAGGAACCGCCTTCGTGAGCCGGTGGATCAAATTTGGCGTCAGCATGGCCATCACCGTGGGGTGTTTGGCGTGGACTTTTAAAGACACCCGTTGGGACGAAATGTGGACGGCGTTATCTTCCGCAAATTGGCTCACGGCCCTCGCGCTTTACCTGCCAGTGTTGGGCATCATTCACTTGGCGCGCACTCTGCGCTGGGGAAATTTGATGTCGAGCATCGAGAAGGTGCCCTTCAAGAAGCTCAATGAGGCTTCAGCCATCGGCTTCATGATGCTCATCATTCTCCCTTTTCGGTTGGGAGAATTCGCGCGGCCGTTCCTCATCGCCCAACGTTCAAGCATTCGGCGCTCGGCGGCGATGACTTCGGTGGTGCTCGAACGAATTATTGACGGGCTCATCATCGCCATCTTGTTGCGAGTGCTGATGTTTTTTGTGCCCGACGATGCCCTAGACATCGGGCGCATTCGCATTGGCGCAAACTTGATGTTTGGCGTGTTTTTCTCAGGCTTTATTTTTTTGCTTTTGGCTCGATGGAAGCACGACGTGGTCGTCGGGTTGATGCGGCAAACGTTGGGCCGGTTTGCGCCCGAAGCGACGGAAAAAATTGTCGATGTCGTCGATGGTTTTGTGGGGGCGCTTAGGCAGTTGCCTGACCTCAAAAACATGTCTTTCTTCTTCTTCTGGACGCTCGTCTATTGGTCGATAAACGGGGCCGGCCTGACGCTGTTAGCGAACGGTTTCGATTGTTCCGGGGCAGCCGGGCGCAGCTGTCAGCCGCTCCATCTTGACTTGTTTCATGGTTATTTTCTGCTGTGCGTCATCATCATCGGCATGATGATCCCTGCGGCTCCGGGAGCGGCCGGTACGGCGCAGCTGTTCACGTTGATTGGTATGGGTGTTTTTCTGCCACAGAGCATTGTGAAATCGAGCGGCGTCGCTTTTGCCAACGTGCTGTGGCTGATTCAAATCGCTCAACAGATTGCATTCGGG
>JAYUVR010000209.1:0-25781 GCA_043753955.1 Archangium sp.
CCCCTTCAAGGTCGCAGCGCCGGTGACATACCCAAGATGGTTATACCAAAGCAAAGTTCCATCATCCTTCACTGCGTAAATAATTCCGCCTCCCATCGAGAAGACGTGACGAAATTCATTCCAGCCATGAGCAATTGTATTTGGCCCCACCCAGGTACTGATTCCACCTCCGTAGGTTGAGCCATTATGACGATACCAAACCAAATCACCACTTTGAGTAATGGCGTACACAACGCCGTCAGCCCCAGAGAATATTTTGGTGAAATTTTGCCAGCCAACCCCTACCGACTTCCATGGCGCCCATTCGTAGGTGCCGTAGGCAGAACCTTTGTGGTCATACCAAAGCAGCTCGCCATTTTGTTTGAGGGCATAGAAAATACTCGAACCACCAGAAATGACGTCTTTAAATGAATTCCAATAATCACCTACATGCACCGGCCCCTTAAAGGGCAATGAGGGGGCAATCTTTCGGCGCCAGGTGAGATCACCATTGTGCTCAATTGTATAAATGGTCATCGGGTCAAAATTGGCCGGAGTAGCCCCAAAGGTGCCCACAAAAACTTCGTCAGCGGGAACGCTTTCAATCTGTAAAAGAATGGCATCTCTTACAGACTGTATTGCTGCATGATTGCACGTGTTAATCGATGAAGCCCAAGTCCAAGGCGAATCGGTGGGCAGCGATGGGGCTCCCATCAAAAGGTTAATGTTACAATTTACGAAAACACCCACGAGTCTCCATTCGAGTTTTCTTGTCGGTGAAGTGGGGTTGTCCCATTCTTCTATGTACGTAGGCCCACCGCTGTCACCGCCGGCATTCATGGCCCCATTTCTTGGACTCACTCCAAAGGAAAGAAGGGGCGATCCGTCATGGGGGAGTACGCTACCGACATCAAAATAGGCTTCACGGTAGAGGCCGTCGAAAAAGCTGGGTATGTATTTATTGTTAACAGAATCAAAGTAAGCAAATCTGCTAATTCCTCGACCAAAGCTTCTGACGCGTTCATTTATCATCACCGATTGGTCGTGCATCTTTACGGGAGGGAAAGAGATTCTGCTGAAGTCATGCAGGCCCACTTGCACGAGACCAATGTCATTGGGAAAAGTGACAATCTTTCGGCCATAAGTCGTCGTATTGTTGCCTGGCCAATTGGCGGTGATGCGAATGTCTGACGGTTTCCAAGCGGGGTTATTGATGCAGTGGGCGGCTGTAATGACCCAATAATTATTAAGCATCGAACCGCTACATTGGCCCTGAGGGCTTGAGAGCATAATGAGCCCAAACGCATCTTGGGTACTTGTACTCACCAATGAACCGACGACGAGTTCTTGTGAAGCGGGTTTAACCGCAGCGTCTCTTGCAAGAGAATCGCTGTCAGGCTCTCCACAGCCCCCAAGCAGCATGGCGAAGGTAATGACTACAAAGAGTTGAAGTCGACTTTTCATGTGAATCCTCGCTGACGTTTTTTTGCCGCATTGGAGGACATGACTGTCGACTTGATTTCACGCCATGGTCACTTCGGGAAGTGATTGCACTGGTCAAACGACAGCCGAGCAGGGCTGCAACCGACCTGCCCAGGTAGCGAAATGACAGCTTTTCCGCAGATTCGGTTGACGTCGAGCTTCTCCTGAGTCACCAAAGGGTCGCCTTGGCCTTTTCACCGCCTTACCGACACGTTTTTATCGAGAGCTTGGCTTTCGAGACGCCCCCTCAAAGGGTGACCTCGAAGGCCATTGAAGAGCAGCTCGCTCCCACGTACCGCCGGCTCGGCATTCCCGCGGGCTGCCTCGAAGCCTTGGTCGGCATCACTGCGCGGCGTTTTTGGAACCACGGCACCAGCATCGCCGACGCGGCCACGGTGGCTGCCCGTAAGGCCTATGCCCAAGCCAGCAATCCCGACTTGTTGGCACGTACGGGCCTGGTGCTTTCCACTTCTGTCTCGAAGGACTACTGGGAACCTTCCGTCGCCGCGTTGGTCCGCGGTCAACTCGGCCTCAAAGAAGGTTGCGAAGCGTTCGACCTCGGCAACGCTTGCCTGGGTTTCATGAATGGCATGGACTTGGCCGCCACGTGGATAGAGCAACGGCGCATCGATGTGGCCTTGGTGGTGGTGGCCGAAAGCAGCAGACACGTGGTGGAACGCACCATGGAACGCTTGAACGAGCCGACTTCCACCATGCAGGACTACCGCGAAGCGCTCCCCACCCTCACCTTGGGCTCCGGAGCCGTGGCGATGCTGCTGGTGCACGAAGACTTGGCCACCACTCAGCATGCGGTGCACGGCAACGTCACCTTAGGCGACAGCGCCTCGTCAACCATCTGCATGGGCACCTCAGAATGGATGAAGACCGACGCCCCTCGCTTGCTCAACAGCGGAGTGGACTTGGCCCAGCGCACTTTCCAACGCGCCTCTGAACACCTGGGCTGGACCAAAGAAAATGTGGCGCACCTCATCTGCCATCAAGTGGGCGCCATTCACGTCGCCACGCTCTGCCAGCGGCTCAATCTCGACTTGGCGAAAGCTTTTTTGACCTACCCCGAACATGGCAACATCGGGCCCGCAGCGGTGCCAATGACGCTCGGGTTGGCGGTGGAAGCCGGGCAAGTGAAGCCAGGAGACCGGTGCGCCTTGATGGGCATCGGCTCGGGCCTTTCATGTTCGATGATGGAAGTCATATGGTGACGGCGCACCCGCGCCCTCAAGGGCCGCGCACCCTGCTCGACCCTCGCACAACCAGCTGGGCTGCCGAATACCCTTTCGCTTCGCATTGGCTCGACGTGGGCGAAAGCGGCAACCCACTCTGGCTGCACTACCTCGACGAAGGGCCACGCGATGGGCAGGTGGTGCTGATGCTCCACGGCAACCCCACTTGGAGCTTCTATTGGCGCAAACTCATCGTCGCCCTGCGCTCGCGTTACCGCTGCATCGTGCCCGACCATCTGGGGTGTGGGCTGTCTGACAGACCGCAACACTGGCCTTACCGAATGGCCAATCATGTCGACAATGTGCAGCGGTTGCTCAAACACCTGGACGTAAAACGATTCTCATTGGCAGTGCACGATTGGGGCGGAGCCATCGGCATGGGCGTCGCCACCGAGAGACCCACCGAGCTCGACGCTCTCATCATCACCAACACCGCGGCCTTTCGAAGCAAAGTCATTCCCCTGTCGATTGCCAGCTGTCGCATTCCATTCTTCGGCAGAGCAGCCGTATTGGGCTTCAACGCCTTTGCGAAAGTGGCCACGATTCGTGCGGTGGAAAAGAAACTCAGCCCGCAAGCGAGGGCGGGGCTTCTGGCACCGTACAGCAATGCACACGACCGCCTGGCCACCTTGCGATTCGTGGAAGACATTCCTTTGTCTGCGAAACACCCGTCGTGGAATCGGCTGGTCCAAGTCGAAGAGAAGCTCCCTCTTTTGGCAAAGACGCCGATGTTGCTGCTTTGGGGCGATGCTGACTTTTGTTTTACTCCCGAATTTCGGGCCACTTGGCAACGGCATTTCCCTCACGCTCAAGTGCATGCGTGGAACGATGTTGGCCACTACGTGATGGAAGATGCTGCTGAGCGAGTACTGCCTTTAGTCGAACGTTTCTTGTCGGAGCCCAGGGCGTGAGCCCGCTCAATGCCTGTGAACTTCCTCGGGCCTTCGCGGTCAGTTCGCCGCAGACGCTCGCTTTAGTCGACAAGAAGAGCGGCCGCAGTCTGAACTTTGAAGCCTTTCGCCACGAGCTCGACCTCACCGCTATGGCCTTGCAAGTCGCCGGTTTCAAACCCGGAGACCGCGCGGCACTTTTCGTCGCGTCAGGCATTGAATTCGTAGTGCTGGTCAATGCCTGCTTTCAAGCCGGCATCATCCCCGTGCTCATCGACCCCGGAATGGGGGCGAAAAACGTGTTGGCGTGCGTCGAAGAACAACAGCCCCAAGGGCTCATTGGCGTACACAAAGCACACATCTTAAAAGCTGTATTTCGTAAGCCATTCGCCACGGTACGCATTCAGGTGTTGGTCGGTGGTAGTTTTTTCCCCGGAGTGCATTCCCTCACTCGCCTTAAAATGTCCTCGTCGCCCACTTCAGACATACATGAGCCTCACCCTGAAGACACGGCTGCAGTTTTATACACCTCAGGAAGCACGGGAACACCCAAAGGCGTACTGTATACGCACGCGATGTTGATTGGCCAAGCCAACGCCATTCGCCAGATGTTTCACATTCAACCCGGCGAAGTCGACGTGGCCTGCTTTCTCCCCTTTGGGCTCTTCTCAGTGGCGATGGGCATGACGGCCGTTTTCCCAGACATGGATTTTCGCTTTCCCGCCAAAGCAAACCCAGTACATATTTTAGAAGCACTCAAAGGAGCCACCAGCGCCTTCGCTTCCCCCGCACTTTGGGAGCCTTTTTCTCAATACCTTCAAAAAAACCACCTCACGCTGCCTGACCTTAAACGAATTCTCACCGCTGGAGCGCCCGTACGGCCGCAACTCCATCAACGGCTGCTGACTCACCTCCCTGACGGAGACGTGTTTACCCCTTACGGCGCCACCGAAGCGCTCCCTGTGGCATTTATGAATGGGCGAGCTGTCTTGAAAGAAACCGCGGCCCTCACGCTTGCCGGCCACGGCACTTGCGTAGGGCGACTTGCTCCGCATGTCGCTGTCAAAATCATCGCTACCACCGACGACGAAATTCGCACCATCGGCGAGGCTCGTGAATTACCTCTTGGAGAAGTCGGTGAAATTGTAGTGCGGGGGCCGTGCGTCACGCGCAAATACGACGATGCGCACAGCGAACGTGCTCGCGAAGCCAATCTCAAGACAAAGATTTCCGATGCCAGTATTCCGGAAGGGTTTTGGCATCGCATGGGTGACTGCGGCGCCCTCGATGCTGACGGCCGGCTCTGGTTTTACGGGCGGAAAAGCCATCGCGTCGAAACCAAGTACGGTACTCTCTATTCGATTCCCGTTGAGGCCGTGGCTGAAACCTTGGGCTCATTTTCTCGAGCGGCGTTCGTGGGAATAGGCCCTCAAGGGCTTCAACTGGGCGTCATCATCTTCGAAATCGAAGGGCTATCGCCGCGATTGGCTCCAGACTGGGAAGCCGCGACGCTAGCGACGCTTCGTCAACGATTGAACACTCAAGGGCTACACGCGGCGCTGATGCATTTCGGGCCACTCCCTGTTGACCGGCGCCACAATGCCAAGCTTGAACGCGAAGCATTAGCCCATTGGGCGGTCAAGCAACGGCCAGGCTTGGCGCGAGGCGACTGTTGAAAGTTTTGGTGACCGGAGCCGGAGGCTTCATCGGAGGCGTCATCGCTCGCCTCTTGCGTGAGCGGGGTGATGAGGTGCGCTGTGTGGCACGCGGCGAATATCCCGCGCTTTCAGAAATTGGCTGCAGCACTCTTCGCGGTGATTTGGCTGATGCGGCGGCAGCTGATGCGGCGGTGAAAGATATGGATGCTGTCATTCACGTGGCCGCCAAAGCAGGTGTTTGGGGCAAACGCGAAGACTATGAAGCAAGCAACATCACTGCGACTCAAGAGCTCCTCGATGCCTGTCTGCGTCATGGAGTAAATCGATTCGTCTTTACCAGTTCACCGTCAGTGACTTTCGACGGAAAAGACGCCTGTAATGCCGACGAATCGCTCCCTTATGCCGCAAAACATCTCACACACTACAGTCGCACCAAGGCAGAAGCTGAACGACGAGTTCTCGCACAGAATAGTAATTCGTTTCGCACGTGCGCCTTGCGCCCTCATTTGGTGTTTGGGCCCAATGACCCTCACCTGCTGAGCCGCTTCGTTGACCGCGCCAAACAAGGCCGCTTGGCTTGGGTGGGAAGCGGTAACTTGGTTGACGTCACCTATGTCGACAATGCGGCCCACGCCCACCTGCTTGCGCTTGATGCATTGGGAAGCGCCAACCCAAAACCCGCGGGCAAAGCCTATTTCATCAGTCAGGGCACTCCGGTGCGCCCTGAGGTGTGGGTGGGAACCTTGTTGTCTGCCATTGGAATTTCGCCCATCACCCGGCGGGTGCCTTTGCCCGTGGCGTATGCCTTAGGTGCGGCGATGGAAGCCGCGTGGAAAATGTTTGGGTTTTCAGGTGAACCGTTGATGACTCGTTTTGTGGCGGCTCAACTCGGCACTTCGCATTACTACGATTTGAGCGCGGCGAAGCGCGATTTTGGTTACCGACTCATCGTCAGTGATGACGAGGCACATCGCGCTACTGTGAGTTGGCTTCAAAACAAATACGGCGTGTCTTGAGTTAGCCAAAAATTGAACCAAAGAAGTCGCCAATTCCTTTGGTGACTGAAGAAATGGCATTACCCACGCCTGAAACAATTCCGCCCACTACATTTGCCACCGTGCTGATGACGCCCCCAACCATACCTCCTACACCACTGATGGCTTTGCCAACATCTCCGCCAATCATGTCGCCGACTGAACCCAGGAGCCCACTCACCATATTACCCACGCCACTTCCAGCACTCCCAATGCCCTGTCCGAGCCCAGCGAGGAGGCCGCCAACCATGTCGCCGCCTTTTCCGATAGACCCAAATAATTGACCGCCCATGTCTTTGACTTGGTCAAAGAAGCCACCAAAAAGAGACATCGGGTTGAATTCGCTCTTGCCTGAACCTCCGCCGAACAGCGACTGAAACATTCCCAGAAAACTACAGAGCGGGTTTGAAGTGCCTTGGCCCGACGACATTCCGCTGAGCGCATTGGCTTTCGTCTTTTGCGTTCCGAGACTCTGATACGTCGTCACTTCAGTCTCAGCACGAGCGGGCCTATTCACTTCATGATGCGACACTTGTGTTGGCTCTTCTTGTACGGAAGCTCTTTCAGCTGCACATCCACGGCGAACTTGAACCATTGAAATTTCCCTCTCTGTTTTGAATATGAATTTGACGCTGTCACAGCGAGAGCAAGGGGTTTGCCAAGTTCAAGTCATTGACTTTACCTGAAAAAGTCATTCTTCCGAGGCTCTCAGCAGAGACGAACTTCCGAACTGAGGGGCGGGAAGAGGTACTGCGGGTTCAAATCGAAAGCGTTGCTTGGAGCACTGACATTCTTGACGGGCTGGAGCTGCACTGGGCGCCTTTTGCCGATGGAAACGTCCTAAATACTTCCCGCATTGAAAGGCCCAGGAATTGCTGAGCGCCCGGCCATGCGAATTAAAATGCTTGCGGTGGTCGTGCTCTGTGGATGCGGTAATGAAAGCCGGAGCGTTACCCTGACCACAGACGGTCTAAATGAGGGTCAATCTCAAGAAATATCTCTGGAATCGGCCTCGAACGTCTCAGAAGGCACAGGAGATGTCCTCCTGAGGCGAGGCGGGCACGCTGCCCTTTTGGAAGGCACGAGTTCAAACGTATGCAAAATACCTTCGAAGGATGGCAGCTGCGAGGACTGGTACGGCGCGTTGGGAGTCATTGCGAATGCCACAGGACCGTGCAGCGAAGCGGACATCCGGCAGATGGGAGGCTACGTCCGTTCTCGTAACGGGAAGTTCTATCAAGTTCGCGTTACCGGGTGCTCAGTCTCAGAATCAATCGAAGCCACAGTCACTCTTCAAATCTCTGAATGGCAATAACTGAGTTCCTCTCAGAATTGTATCGACTGAGACCTGTCGACCCCAAGATGGCGATGGCGTGCCCAATCCGGCAGCGCAATGAAGAGCTCCTTCTCTCCAGCCGACTCAAATCTGTCGTTAGACGGTATTTGAGCGAAGATGCGGCGGTGACATTTTCCATCGAGAACGCCACGAAAGACCTGGCCGAAGGCCAACTGGAAAACCTTCGCGAGCGTTACCCGCGCGAATGGAAGCGCGTCTCGGAAGAACTCCTCAATGCGCTTTCAAAAGGACAAGCTGAAGAAGCTGCAGCTTGGTTGAAGACGGTCAAGACCGATGCCAGCCAATGGCAACGCCGAGTGAAACAAAGCGCCGGCAACCCCAAAGTTTTTGAAGCGGCGTTCCCGCACTTGCTTCGTCACCACCTGGCTCGGCTGGCCCTTTCAAAAACATCTGCGGCGCTGGCCACCGGAAAAACATCGGGCACGGTACGGCTCGGTTTGTGGAGCGGCACTCTTATTCAGCGCCTTTTTTTCACTCGCGGTCTTGAGCGAAAACCTGCGTCGATGCGTAACGTTCGCTTTTGGTGGCGTTTTGTATTTGACCGAAAACTCTTGATGCCATTGGTGCAATCGAAAGGCATTTACTGCTTCTACTCTAAAGAGCTCATTCAAGAATTGACATGTCTCATCGGCAATAGGCCATGTCTTGAATTAGCCGCGGGAGATGGAACGCTCTCTCGATTTCTGTTGGCGAATGGCACTGACATCCATTGCACCGACGATGGGAGCTGGAATCACGCCATCACCTACCCCGCTGACGTCGAACAGCTCGACGCCAAACAAGCGCTCATCAAATACAAACCTGCAGTAGCGCTGTGCTCTTGGCCTCCGCCGGGCAATTCGTTTGAGAAGGCTGTTTTTGAAACACTCAGCGTTCAGCTCTATATCGTCATCGGCAGCCGTCACCACTTTGCCGCTGGCGATGTGGCGAGTTGGCAAAAACAAGAGCACTTTGATTTCGGAGTAGACGAGAAACTTTCGGCGTTGGTTTTGCCGCCGGAACTCGATTCGGCGGTATTCGTTTTCCGTCGCAAATCACCGCCGCCTCCAGGTTGAGCCAGTTAGGCGAAAATATCTGCGACCGTAATTTTCACTTGCGCCAAACCGGGAATCGCAAGGTCACCTGTGGTGATCGTCCTTTCCTTCTCGTATTCACCCTTGTTCGCCCGCGAATACATGGTGACTGACCAATCGCTTACGTTGACCAGCCAATACATATTGACCTTGGCTTTGGCATAGACCGGTGCCTTCACCAATCGGTCATAGCGCTCTGAACTGTCGGCGACTTCAATCACCAAGAGCGCCTGAGTCGGGTGTTCTCCTCGCCTGGCAGAGCGGGACACGACTGCCACGTCAGGAATTAATTCGGTCTCATCATCAATCACGAATGGCAGTTGAATGCGAACTCGCGCGTGCCCTATCAATTTGGGCATCAACAATTCGTTCAATCGCTCAATCACTTCTGCGTGCGGCACCCCTTGTGGCGACATGTCGACCAATTCCCCCTGCACCAGTTCCACCCGGACACCCTCGAACCCCCCTGATTCCGCAATGCGGTCGAAACGAGCCCGCGTCCAACGCGTACGACGTTCTTCAATCAGCGATTCAACGGCGGCTTGCATGCGCATTTTTGTACTCTATCGGTCTGACAAACGGGCGTGCACTCTGCGTTCGCGACAACGGGAAGTCTCGCCCGCGTGTTGGCAATTCCCATGGGTTAAGAGTTGACCCAAGTATCGGCAACGTCAGTAGACCCCTGCCGCGTACAGTAAACCAACCACAGTATTTGCTCCTCCGTGAACCAGCACAGCGGGCCAAACGGAACCAGACGCCATACGGAGCCAACCCGAGACCAGCCCCAGCACCCCGACAATCAAAATCAGTGACCACCATTGTTCTGGAGCGACCAACAAGATCAACAAGTGTGGAAGCAGGAAAACGGCTGCTTGCAACACGTTTGCCTTCCATTGCACCATTCGACGGTGAAGAGCACCCGCGATCAGCAGCCCAACCCTCCATTTATCGCGTATCAATCGCAACTCTTTTTCAAATGGGCACCCGGGGCGCATCTTTCTCTAAGACGCGCCCCATATCAAAATCACTTCCGCGTCGTCGCAGCTCGGGGCGCCGTGAGATGCGAGTCGAACTGGGATTCAACTAAGTGCCTCAATACGCACAACATCGGGTGTCTGTTGTGCGCTTTTTGCGCGAACCAGGTCAATGCGCAGGTGAGAGAGCAACCAAACCTAGAACAACCGAACCGGTGTCCTCAGCAAGAATGACGGCTCGTGGTCCAGAGACAACTCCCCTGACGAGGCACATGCGACTTCGCTCCCGTGAACGAGCTCGAGCGGCCTATAGTGCATACGCCTTGTCTAAGTTCAGCGGAGTGACGGGATTGATGAACAAGGGGTCGCAAAGGCACCAGCACATCTCCACAGACCAGGCGGTTGAATCTCAACCACACATCTTTAGCTTCCCCGTTCTTCTCTCAGTGCCAAAGGCAACACTTCCGCGAGACGCTCAAAATCTTCCCACCGGTTGTATGCCTGTGCCGCGAGGCGCAGCATTCGACGATGTGCGGGCCACACCGGCATCGCCACTTCAATGCGATGTTTCAACGCAAGCACTTCCCGCAGCGGCGTCGCCACAGACCTAGGCGCATCAGGAAGCGGAACACTGAAAAATGCACCCACCATTTCATCAGGGCACGGAGCGGGCACATTCAACACCTCACACACTCGCGTACGAGCCCGCAGCGCCAGTGCGTGATTGTGTTGAAGTAACCCGTCAATTCCTCCTGAAAAAAGAGTGCTCAGAAAACGAATAGCTTCGGGCAAACACAGAAAGGGCGACGGGTCTATCGTGCCACCCCAATCGAATTCGAGTCGAAAGCGGGAACGGTCAGTGCGAGCTGAAGAATGTCCTTCCGCTACAGCAAGCGGCACCAAACCCTGCTGTCGATCAGCGCGGGCGTAGAGAAAGGCTCCGCCCTTTGGGCCACACAACCACTTGTTGCCGTGCCCCACATAGTAAGCAGGGTTGAGCACCTTCAAATTCATGGGCACCTGCCCGGGTGCGTGCGCGCCGTCTACCAGTGTCGGCACTCCGCGGGCCTCGAGCGCCGCAACCAATCGCTCGATGGGGAAAACGAGCGCCGTGGGACTGGTGACATGGTCCAACAGCGCAAGCCGAGTGCGCGGCGTGACAGCTTTAAGCACCGCAGCTTCCACTGCATCAGCGCTCGACAGGGGGAATGGCACCTGCGCATACACCACCTTCGCGCCCGATTTCTGAGCGACATATTCGAGCGCATTTCTGCAGGCGACATAGGCATGGTCTGTGGTGAGCAACTCGTCGCCCGGACCAAAGTCGAGCGCACGAAGCACCGTGTTAATGCCGTACGTCGGGTTGGGAACGAAGGCCACATCTTCAGCTGGTGCATGAAGAAACGCCGCCAGCGCTTCCCGGGCTGTATCGAGAAGGCCCTCGAGTTCGCGACTGAAAAACCGGGTGGGGTTTCGTTCCATCTGTTCCCTCAGCGATGCCTGCATTTCAAGCACCGCCGTGGGACAAGCGCCGTAAGCCGCGTGGTTCAGATAGACCGTGTCTGCGTCGAGCCGAAACAAGCGCTTCATGTCTGTGATGGCCATGTGTCGCAAATCTGTGCCATCAAAAACAACTTCTCGTCAAGCACACCTCTGTCACTGACGTGCCAACACAGTCAACAAGACTGTCGCCGTTTTCTCCACGCCAAGAGCCCCAACAGCAACAACGTGGCATCAAGGGGACCGGCACTGGCACAACCGCAGCCTGACTTCTTCTCATTTCCCCCAGCGCCAGTGCTTCCGCCGGTGCCTGCGTCGACTTCGAATTCGATGCCTCCATCTGCCGACGGCACGACGTAGGTAAAGGCATTCTCCAGCATTCCCACTTGCCCGTCTGGGTTTGTCACTTCGACAGACACCACACCCGCCGATTGAGGGGGCGAGAGCACCACCACCTTCGTGGCATCGACATACGTCACGCTCAACGCCGAAGCCGTACCGAATTTAACCGTCGCCCCATTGGCAAACGAACTGCCGACAATGGTGACTTCACTGTTCCCCGCCGTGGAACCGTACCGCGGTGTGACTTCTGCCAGCACCGGTATGGCGGGGTTGGTAATAATGAAGTCAATTTCTGACTTTCCGGTGCCCTTTGAACCCACCACCGTGATGGGACCGGTGGTGGTTCCTGCGGGCACCGTCGCGGTGAGCGCCGTATTTGAAACAAAAGTAAAATCAGCACCGACGCCGTTGAACTTAACTGATGTCACGGTGCTGAAATCAAAACCTTCAATGGCAATCAAGTCGCCTGTCTTTCCAGACAATGGCGAAAAACCATCAATTCGAGGTGGAATAAGCACTTCAAAATCACTCATCGTGACTGCCATGCCCAAAGCGTTTCGCACCGAAATGGGCCCACTGTGCGCGCCCATGGGCACGGTGGCGCGCAGCTCTTCATCTGAGATGACTTTGAAGCGACATTCGGCACCACCCAACAACACCTGCGTTGCGGCGGTGAAGTGCGTTCCCAACACGCGCACTTCGATACCCGCTTGCCCCTGACCGGGTGAAAAACTCGCAATCGAAGGTAACGCTGTAGCCAGCACCGTAAAGAGACCTGCCGAGGTGACACTGCCCGTGGCGGTGATGACCGACACCTTTCCACTGGTTGCTCCCGGAGGCACGGTGGTCGAAATTTGATTCGGGTTTTCGACAGTAAAGAGTGCGTCTCGCCCGTTAAATTGAACACCGGCAATTCCAGTGAAACGTTTGCCCAAGATGACAACGGGGTCGCCACTCTTGCCAATTGCAGGAACGAACTCTTGAATCTGAGGCACTTCAACAATGGTGAAAGTGTTTGTCGAAGTTCCCGACCCAGCAGAGTTGGACACGGTGACCGGGCCCGTGGTGGCATTGCTGGGAACAATGACCGTCAGCACGGTCTCGCTGACGACGGTGATGTCTTTCGCGAGAGTCATGTTGAAGCGTACTGATTCGGTTCCAGTGAAACGCACACCGGTGAGCGTGACTTGCGTTCCCGGGCCTCCTGAAGTTGGCGAAATTGCCGTCACCAAGGGCGCGCTCAACCCTGCGACAGTAAATGAAGAAGGCCCATTCGCCTCACCTCCTAAAGTGGTGACCCTGATGAGACCTGACTGCGCCCCCGGGGGTACTCTCGCAGTGAGCTGCTCATCGCTGCCAATTGTGAACGTGGCTGCAGTCGTGCCGAAGCGCACCTGGCTCGCCTCAGACAGATGTTTTCCATTGATGACGACCGTTTGGCCCAAGCTGGCCGTCAGAGGTGAGAAGTTTGCAATGAAAGGTGGTGCGACCATTTCAAACACTTCGGTCGATGCCACCGCGCCGACACTGTTGGTGATAGCGATACGGCCAGACTCAAAGGTCGACTGTATGGAAACACTCAATTGGGTGTCACTGTCGATGGTGAAGGGGGCTTTGGCGCCGCCGACGGTCACCAACTGGGTACCGCGAAAGTGATTGCCTTTGACAATGACGGTCGTCAAATGGCCGCCGCGCAGAGGGCTAAAACTGGCGATGGTAGGCGATTCTTCGCTCAAGACGCTGAAGTACACCCATTCGACATCACCGATGCCCGTGAGGCGAATAGGGCCGCTCAACGCATCCATGGGTACACTGCTACTCACCGAAGTGTCGCTGACCGAATTGAGAGTGGCGGCGACGCCATTAAAATCGATGGAGGTGGCCGTCGAGAGACCAGTACCCGCGATGGTGATCGGCGCGCCTGGCGCCCCTTCTCGTGGATTGACAAAAGAGACAGTGAGGGGTTTCAAAAAAGTAAATGGAGTACTTGATGTGGCCACCCCCGCACTGGTAGCGACCTCAATCAGGCTGGGCCCGAATTGATTGCTCGCTCCATTCACGCCGACTTTCAGCAGTGAGTCGCTCAGCACAGTAGTAGTGCCGCTCAGCCCACCGATGGCAACCCAAAGAGTTCCAGTAAACCCGGTACCGGTGACAAAAAGAGTTGTGGTAGGGCCACCGCTGCTGGGCGTGAAACTGGCAATAGTAGGAACGACACCTTTGACCAAAAAAGGACTGTCGGACTCGAGGGTGCCCGTAGGTATGGTGAGCACAATCGGCCCAATTGCTGCTCCACTGGGCACGGTTGCGCGAACTTCTGAATCGCTGACCTGTACAAACGCCGCTTCGGCATTGCCAAACCGCACTTGCGAGGTCTGCCCTAAGCCCACCCCAGAAATGACGACTGTCGACCCCACGACCCCTTCAAAGGGAGCAATGCGTAAAATTCGCGGCATCGGAACAATAGTCAGAGGGTCTGGAGCCAACCCAGTGCCCAGCGAATTGGTGACTTCCAACGTGCCGGTGTAGGCGTATTCAGGAATCAAGACTTTCATCTCTGAATTGCTGACAACATTGGTCGACAGCGAAGCCCCACTGAGTCGCACTCGAATTGTCCCTACGAAACCGCTGCCCTTGAGCACCACCAGCATGCCCGGTGACGCAGTGGTCGGTGCAAAACTATTCACGACCGGAACAGTGCTCGACGTGACTTCGAATCGCTGAGGGGTAGAGCTCGCCGTGCCCCCCGGTGTGCTCACCGCCAGAAACCCACTCGTCGCATTGGGAGGGACAATGACAGTCAACTGGCTGGAATTAACAACGACGAACTGCGCTAAAACTCCGTTGATTTTCACCGAGGTTACCGAATTAAATTCGTGCCCATTGACCGTCACGGTCGTTCCAGCAGACCCAGTCAAAGGTGAGATGGCCGAAATCGATGGAGAGACAGTCACCGGGGGCGTCGTCACCACCAAGCTCGAAGTGGAAGTCGCAGAGCCCAAAGCGTTAGTCACCGTAATGGGAGCCGTGACTGCATTACTGGGAAGAGTAAACCCGAGGGAAAAATCGTCTTGTACATTAAAGACAACGGGCTTGTCGCCGAGCAACACCTCGGTCACTTGGAAAAGGTGAGAACCTGTTACCCCAACCAGATTTTGCCCGCCGGTAGCGCTCTGTTTGGGCGAAAAATCGTTGATGGTGGGCCTTGCCTTGGGAAGACACGTAAAGATTTCACTCGTGAAGACAGTGCCGTTCGGCGATTCGAGCATCAGACCTGTCGTTCGGCAAGATGGAACGGTGAGCGTTATTGAAGTGGGACTGTTGACCGTAAATAAGGCACCATAAGACCCGAAACGAATGCGAGTCACGTGCGACAAATTGGTTCCCGTGATGGTCACTTGAGTCCCTTCGATACCACTCGACGGCGCAATGGTGGTCGCCCGAGGTATTTCCGCTGGCACCGTTGTAAATGAATCGACTGACGTGGTGCTTCCAACGGAATTGGTGACAGTAAGAGGGCCTGTAACAGCGACCTCAGGAGTCACCACCATCTGCACATCGCTTTGTACAGTAAATGGCAGCGAAAGATTTTCAATAGACACATCTGTTGTGCCTAAAAAATGCGTGCCTCTTACTGTTGTTCCTTTTCCTACATAATTGGTGCTTGGGTTGATGGAAGTCACCGTCGGCAACCCCAAAGAGAGCACGGTAAAAGGGGTGGCGCTGACGACACTACTCGCGCCAATGCCAGTCGAGGTTGCGAGAGCCAAAGGGCCACTCTTCGCGCCGTCTGGTACCTGAGTTGTGATTTGAGTACTGCTGTCAATGGTGAATGGTGCTGAAGCGGTCCCGAAATAGACCCGCTTGGTGGCGTCGATGCCCGCGCCCACAATAGTTACTCGGGTTCCCAGTCCACCTTCTTGCGGGGAAAACGAAGTCAGCGTTGGCGGTGGAACGACGACAAATTGGTCCAGCGAGGTCACTTCACCGGTTGAGTTGCTGATGGTGATGGAACCCGTCGTTGCCGTTGCTGGCACATTGAAGCTCAGCGCAGTGTCACTTTTGAGTGACAAGCTGCTGACCTCGACCGCATTGATGCGTACCGACGTGGTACCCGTGAATTGACTGCCGTAGACGAAGACGGTCGTCGATCGGTCGCCCGATTTTGGAAGAAAATTCTCAATCGTTGGAGCCGCAGCCGAAAGCACTTGGAAGGACTCTTTTGTGCGAGCCTCGCCATGAAGACCTGTAATTTTTACCTTTTCCGCCCCTCTCGAGCCACCGGGTACGGCGGTCGTGATTTGAGTTGGGCTGTCGATGGTAAAGGGAGCCTCCACTGAGCCAAAACTGACTTCCGCAACATCGTCAAGATAAGTCCCCGTCAGCACCACGGGCGTCCCAAGAATCCCAGACAAAGGCGACATTGAGGTAAGCGTCGAGCTTGGAATAACAGTGAAACTTTCGGCAGACACTGTCGACCCGGCCAAAGTGGTAACCGTGAGAGGGCCTGACGAAGCACCGCCTGGCACCAAAGCAGACACGCTCGTGTCAGTGATGGAACTCAAACTTGCGGAAGTCACCCCGTTGAATTGAACACTAGTGATGACCCCGAGATTGGTTCCACTAATACGCACAAATGAACTCGCTGTTCCAGCCATCGGAACGAACCCTGTGACCGTCGGTGGTCCCGGAAGAACGACATTAAAAGTCCCGAGGGTAATGGTGTTGCTGAGAGCGTCCGTGAGAGTGACCACCCCCGTTTGCGTCACTGCTCCAACAGCGAAGACGAGCTGCGATGCGGTCTTCGAGGTTATCGTTTGAGAAGTGTTTCCTATTTTCAATTGACTGATTCTATCCAAGCCCGTGCCAGCGACAGTCACGCTGGTTCCGCTCGGACCAGAAGACGGGGAAAAGCCAGTGGCAGTCGGGTTAGGTAATACAATCAACGACGCGACTGAAGTCGCACTCCCTTTGGTGTTGGTGATTGTAATGGGCCCCGAAACAGTACCAATGACAGTCATCTTCAGCTTGGTGCTGCTCAGAAGGGTAAATGCACACGACGCTGCATTCAGTTTTACCGAGCTGGTCCCGACGAAATTGGTACCAGTGATGTCAATAGTGCTCTTGTTGTATGCTGAGGTCGGCAGAAAACTGGTGATGGTCGGCGCAGCAGTGCTCAAAACCCCAAAACTGGTTGAATACGAGACATCGCCCGCGGAGGTCGTCAACACCCATGACTGCGTCACCACCCCATCGGGAACGGTCGCAAGAATGGTGGTTGAATTGACAACGGTAAAGGTTGCACTGACCGAGCCCAATTTGACGGCCGAGACCAGACCGAAATCTGTTCCCGTCAAGGTCACCTGTGTTCCCACGACACCGCTGAGCGGCGCGAAACTGGTGACGACGGGTAAGAGTGAAATGACAAATGGGTTCGCAGATGTGCCCGTGCCTTTTGAATTCGTCACGGCAATGAGGCCAGTACTCGCTGCAATGGGCACTCGCACCCGCAGGCTGGTATCGCTCAAAACAGACAGGTTGATTCCGGCGACTTCATTGAACTTGACTCCCGTCGTTCCAGTGAAATCAGTGCCCGTCACCATCACATCTCTCCCAGGGAGCGCGCTGGTTGGGTTAAACGATGTCACCGTAGGAGCAAGAACACTCACCACACCAAACGCCGGAGAACCTTCGGAGCCACCCTCGGCATACACTCGAATGGGGCCGCTGACCGCGCCTCCAGGCACCACCACGCTGATGTGTGTTGAATCGATGACCGTAAAAAGAGCGGCAAGGTTGTTAGAAAAGCGCACCGCTTCAACACCGGTGAACTGGGTACCCGTGATGACGATGGTGTCACCGCGCATTCCCGATGTCGGTGAGAGGCTTAAAATCGTGGGCGCAGGGACGGGAGTAAAACTCAAGGTTGAGGTCGCCGTACCGCTGGGGTGCGTGACGCTGATGGGGCCGCTCGTCGCCCCGATTGGGCTCCTGGCTTGAATGAGTGCATCGTTCTGAATGGAAAATGACGCAGCATCAATTCCATTGAAGGTGACTTTCGTTACGCCCGTCAGCCCTGAGCCGCTGATAGACACCAGCGTGTTTGAAGGGCCCGTAGGCGGGTAGATGGCGGTGATCGCCGGCGCAGCAGAAGCAGTCCAAGCGGCAAACAACACCGCAACCGAAGCGAAACGAGCCATAGGACCGCGAGCGCAACGCAAATTCCGCACCACGGCTCACCCAGAGCAACCAACGGCAATCACTTTGTTCTCTCTGTGAATGTGCTTTCCAAATTTGGCTCTGTCAGGCAAAGAATTGCCAAGCAACGACGCAACGCGCTGAATAGAGCCTTTGGCAGTTCGTAGCTGGCCGCATGCACACTTCTCATCGTTTTCTCCTTGCTTGGCCAGGTGGTGACCGAACCTGAATGTCGGACCTCTGGGCAAAATCGGCCGTGTGGCTTTCACTGCCGAGCCACTTGGTGCATGAAATTCATCATCGCCGCAGTGGCACTGCTGTTGGCCGTCACTTCGATTGTGTACGCCATACAGCCACCGCCTTCGGGCAACCCACTTCCAAAAGCTGACGTGGTTGACGAGCAATTTACAGGCGAAGTGGAAGAACGCATTAAAGCGGGCAGCTACGTCTACTTGCGTGTGCGCGACGAGTCAGGCCAGAGCCACTGGGTTGCGGCCTTAAGCATGCTCAGTTCGACAGCCGCCGCGCGTTTCAGTCAACGCGTATGCCCGCGCGACGCACTTTGAATCTCACCGTACAGGGCGAACCTTCGCCCCACTTCTTTTTGCCAGCGTCACCAACCCCGCCCAGGAGCCAAAATGAATCGCACATTTTTCGTGTCTGCTTTAGCCGTCTTGTCATGTGGTGCCCCACCGAGCCCACTCATCGAGCCACCATCAAACTCGACCCCGGCACTTCTTCCATCGACGTCACTGTCACCAACGTGAAAGTCGAGAAGGGAAATGTGTATGCGCGTTGCACGTTGCCCCTGAAGGGTTTCCCGGAGCGTCGCCAATCATTGGAGGCTCTGTCGTCGCTACCCCCGACGCGCCGTCAATACAATGTGTCTACAATAACCTTCCCGCGGGAACGTATGCGTTGAGTGTCTTCCAAGACGAAAATGCCAACGGCCAGCTCGACACCAATGCCTTTGGCGCGCCTACGGAAGGCTAGGGCGCCAGCAGAAACGAACTTCCCGCGGCATCTCCACCGACGTTTGAAGACAACCAATACACGGTGCTCGATGGCGAGACCGTCAACATCGAAATCAACATGCGTTGAGTGCGGGTGACCCATATGAAAACATTACTTTTGTCTATTTTTGTCTCTCTTCTCACAGCCTGCGGGCCAGATGATTCAAAGTGCCCTGGCGGTAGGCTCGAAAGTGACATCAGTGATGTCGGGTATCAATAAGGTGCTCCCCAACACTCCAGGGTTGGTCGCGTATCAATTCGCCACGTCAACGGAATGCGTCTCTGCACGCACTCTGGCCGTTTGGGACGATGAAGTGAAAATGGGTCAATTTGTCGGAGGCGAGGCTCATGCAAACGCCATCAAAGACAGCCGCGCCCTGAGCCGAGGCGGAGGTGGAGTGACCCATTGGCAAGACACCGAGACGGGCGCAACCTGGGAAAAAGCCGCTCAGCACGTTGCAGCGGAAATTCGACCAGGGTTTTGAATGCCGTTTCTTAGTCTGGGCACGCAGCGCCGGTGCAGATGCTGAACCCCAGGCGCAGTGAGCTCCCAGAAGTCAGATGCGTTCGGCTCGCTGAATCGAATTCAATCTTGATGTAGCCCGTTTTTCCAGGCGATGCCGGCTCAACGTAAACATCTACTTTCACATCAGCAGAAACCTTGTTTCCCGCTTCATCTGTCTGCTGCGCTTTCCGCTCCACTGACGTCGATTCCGTAATCTGCATCTCTGGAATCTGAAGCGACACGCCCTTCAGGCCGCTGCTCGGGGGAGGAGTGGTTTCCACGAACGCAGACAAGCGTCCCAGAACAGGTTGGCCTTCGATTCGAGTACCCATCACGTTCTCCAAAGGGGCAGTGACAAACTGCGGATGGTTATCGAACCCAGCGCTGCTCTTGTTGCGTAAGGCCGAACAAATGGGTGCACGTTCGGTTTGTAAACTTTGGGTACGCGTTGCGAGCCCCCCGCTCCCTGGGGCAGACGATTCGCGCCAAGGTCGAGGAGCTGCGGGCGCTTGGCTTTAAGGGAGGTCTCTTTAAACAACCGTATGCTCTTAATGCTGCCTTTGACTTCTTGCGTCTTCGCTCGGCTGTCAGCCCCCGTGGGACGGCAAGTGAAATACCTGGCTGGAGATGAAGCACTCATGTGCTGGATGTCGTGACCCATTCTGGGACGGCCCAGCATTGAAGGAGGCAGTAGAGCAGGAAGAGGTGGCCGTGCTCGCCGCGAACGAGCCTCTCGAACTCGCGGCGCCACGGTGACTCCTGTGCCCCATTCAAAGGAGCCTCGCGAAATTGCAGCTCCTGAAATCGAGGGTGCACCGCGAATAAGTCAGCCCTGGCACTGAGAAGACAGCTCACGAGAATGAATCGTTACGGCAACCAGACGTTCCCGGTCTCGGCATCGAAATGACGGAGCGTCACCGCCGCCGGGCTCAATTCCATCATTCCGAAAAGTATTGGCAGTCGAAACCGACGAGGCCCAATGGAGCCAGGGTTAAAAATACTCAACCCTTTCTCTTGGCCAAGAAAAGGCACATGCGAATGGCCACAGATGATGACGCTGGCTCCAGCTGCGCGCGCGGTACGAGCTGCATCAGCCCGAATGCGAGTGCCAGCGATAGCGATATGCGTCAACAACGCCCTGAATTGAAGCGTCGCATTCAACGTGAATTCGAGAATCAAGACGTCCGGCAACTGTGGCGCACGGACATCGATATTGCCACGAACTGCGTGCACCGGTGCAATGAGAGACAGCCGTTCCAACACACTCAAATCACCGATGTCACCGGCATGCAAAATGACGTCAGGCGCTCGTGACTCAAGATGCTGTAGACCTTGCTCATGGGGCGAAGAATGCGTGTCAGCCACAATACCCACGCGAAGTGAGCCATCGGGCCGCAGCGGGATTTGGGCTTGCGCTCGTTCCAATTAAAACTTTCCCGTCAACACCACGCCACCTCCTTGTGAGTGAATCACCGGAGCCACCGTGGGAGTCGAACCGCCACGCACCATCAATATCGAACCTGAAATCACCGCCGCTGCCCCGACGCCGACCAATACCCACGAGGTTGGATATATCCACGTCAGTTGTCGCAATGTCTCTGATGAAACTTGAATTTCTGGGTCCGCTACGTCTTGCCGCTGCTTTTGCAGCCCCTGGTAAGTGGTGGCGCTCCAGGCCAAACCAATACCGCCGCCTAAAGCCACCACGCCGCCCGCGATGAGAACCGCGAGACCACTTTGGCTCAGCTGCCCCTGTTGCTCTTTCACCAGTGGCGGCGCCGACGGGGGAAGGCCCGTATCGACTTTCAGCTCGGGCAATGGCGGTGGCGGTAGTGTCGATTTCAATTCAGGCACCGCTACAAAGGCAGTCGCTCCTTCTCTGTCTATTTTGGCGGTGGCCGACCACGATTCAAAATCCTCAGCCCGCACGTCAACAAGGCGCAACCCGATATCAACCGGCACCGAGGTAGGCCTCGAACTGGAAACCATCAAAGGTGCACCGCCATCAATGAGAACTTCCACTTCGCGACTCGCTGAAATCGACAACCAAGAGACTCGAGGCTTGAGAGCGATGGCATGTTCGCGAGCAAATTTTTCTCGCTCTCCCTCATGGGTGCGTTGGGCCCAGGTGGTCGCTTCATTGAATCGCAACCATGCCGAGCCTGCTTTCCCTTGTTTTTCCAAGCAGGTGGCCAAATTGAGGAGCACTCCAAGAGCCGGCTGCATCTCATGGCTCTTCGAGAACAATTCACAGGCTTTCACATAGTCGGCTTTTTTGAAGGCAGCGCGACCATCTGAGAAGAGCTGCTCTGCGGGCGAGAGTGGCACCTCAACACTCGGGCTGGCGAGCATGATGACAACCACATAACCCACACTCAACATCTCGACGCTCCTCTGCGGAGCTCGCGAGTAGCACACCCGGCCTGCTGAAATGAAGATGCCATACCGGCTTAGAGACAGCCGGCGAAATTCGTCGCAACAATTACACCAACGGCTTGAGCGCCTCGTACAAAGTGGTGTTTCCCCGAAGGAACCCATGAGGGTGGGCAAAGTGCATCAACCCTCGCGCCATGCCTTGGTACCATTCGGCATACAGCGCAGCCATTTGCGCATTCATTCCAGTCTGCTCGAGGCGCTCTTTGGCTGAATCAATAGGCCAGCTCACGGCCTTGATGTTTTGCCCCAAAAGAGAAGTGAAGACCTCGGCCACATCTTCCACTGACCAATTCTCTTTGCCTGCCAATTCGAGCGCATGCGTGCCAGGTGTATGGTCTACCAACGCTTTCGCAGCCGCTACGCCGATGTCGTGGCATCCCACCTGCTGGAATTTGAGATGCGTCATTCCAAAATGAGGCAACTCACCCGTATCAATGGCGTGGAGGAGCCAATTGCTCCAATTTTCCAAAAAATACGCCGCACGTAAAAATGTCACTGATGGCGCTATTCCAGTGAGGGCCTTTTCCGCTCGATGCAGCGCGACTACGGGCCCGGTCCCCACCGGGTGTTGTGCGCCGATGGACGAGAGAAACAGTACTGCTTTGATGCCTGAGCGTTTGACGCCCGCGACGACTTTGTCGAGAAAAGCCGCGCGATCAGCCAGAAAATCAGTCGCCGTGGGGTTCGGGGGGAGCAATAAATAAACCCCGCTAGCTCCTTTGAGTGCATCGGCCAATGCCGCGCTGTCTGCGAGGTCTAACACCGCAACTTCTGCATGCCGTCGCAACCAGGGTTCGCCTTGCGCTTCTTCGCGAACCAAAACTCTCACCTTCTGACCTTGTTTTAAAAGCGCTTCGGCAGTGGCAGCGCCCGTTCTACCTGAAACTCCTGCAACCACGAACATGAGACTCTCCGATGTAGGGAAAGGCGCACCATGCGCTTCAGTCGCTCCAGTGTCTAGGAAGCACGCAATTACTTCACTTTCAAATACACGGGCCCATTTCGGCCGTCATAGCCTCGGTCACCGGTGTTGCCAGAACTTCCGTCACGGCCTTCCGAGCCCTGCGCGCCCCCAGGGAGTCGGTTCGAAGTACCATCAGAGGAGCAACTGGTCCCGGAGCCACCAGCGCCGCCATTGCCACCTTCACCGCCTCGCCCTCCTGAGCCGCCAAAGCCGCCTGCTCCGCCCTGGCTTCGCACCAACCGTTGCACCAGCACTTCATCGGCAGGGCAACTTCCTCCACACCACAGTTCCACCGTGACCGGGCCTCCGTCACCGCCTGGTCCTCCGCTGCCACCTTGGCCGCCTTGGCTACCGTCTTGACCATTTGCACCAGGCTGGCCCGGCGTCGAAGGACACGAGGCAGCTGAGCCATTGCTACCATCTGAACCGTCAAACCCATTTCGGCCATCGGCACCCGTAAAGCCCTGGCCGCCTACGCTGACGACTTCGAAGAATTCTGCTGTTCCACGGGGGTAAATCGCCGACTGGCGGACACCTGTTTCACTGACGGCCGAGAATAAGAGTGCAGAGGGAACTGACTGCACGTCTACGTTGACCGCCGGGCCGTGTTCGCCCACCTCGCCTTGAAAAATGACGGGGTCAGGGGTCTCGAATTCGACAGGAATTTCGAAAGTGGCAACGACCTGCCCGTTCCACTGCACGGGGAAGGCCCAAGTATTCCCTCGGCGCGCGAGTTCCATCGCGACGGCCATCGGCAACTGTTCAGGAATTCGCACCAAGCCCTGGTCATCAAAATTCAATGTGGCGTCAGCAGTCTTGAGCTCGAGTGGGTCGATGCACGGTTCGACAGCCATCGCTGATGATGGTTTGCACAAGCCCAACGGAGCACTCCAACCCACCGAAAAATACAAGCTGGGTCTTAGGTCGATGGGCGGTATCAATTCATCAGCCCCCTGCCCCGGCTCATGGAGCGTCACGGACTGCACACTCACGTGCTGCCGCACCATCACCGTCAACGGCAACGTCATCGTCTCGACAGAGCTCTGAAGGCGTAGAGAAGACATCGGCTGAATCCACCGCCCCTTCTCCATGACAGCGGCTTCAACTTTAGCTGCATGAGCCTTCACTTCCGGCATGGAGGACCGTTCAATGCGCCTGCGCACCAGCTGCCGTTTCGCTTGGGTGCGCAAATCGGCGGTGGGCAAACGAAGGCTCATTCTTTCGAGCATCGCTTCGTCTTGCGTGTTCGCCACATCGGCCTCAGCCAACAGGCGCCCTCCGAACTTCCCTTGGTCGAGTTCAAGCGTACCCACTAAAGCGTCAAACACGGGGACGACCGCACCAACGAGTCACCGGGCCAGCGAGACGAGTCATGCCTCAGCTGCGTGGTGGTGTATGGAAATGGAAATCGCGGGTGACAGCCGGTGAAAGTCAACACAATGACGATAGGCAAACCAAATCGCATGAGCCGGCCAACGAGCGGAATGGATCTTAATTCACCGCTCAATTGCTTCTCAATAGCCATTAAGTGGCTGCCAGCAGGCGAACGGGCATTTTTATAAAGCATATTTTTGAAATCAGTCTAATGGGCCAAAGGCCCGAGAATCGTCGTCTTTTAAGGCAAGAGGAGCACCAATTCACACCGCTGTGTCAGCCCTTTCAACGCCGTCTACTCCCCCGCCATGAGGATGAGCGTTGATCAACCCATGACGCCTCGACCAACGTTCGTTTCAAACGACCTCGCTTTCCGGAGGGCGTTGCGCGAACGGGTTGACGCCTATTTCAAGCGCGAAGGAAAGAGTCGGTACGCAGACGCTCGCATGGTGGGGAAGACCATCTTCCTATTGGTGCTCTCGGCCGCGGTGATGGTGATGTTGATCAGCGGGGTAATTCCCGCGCTGGCCGCCCTTCCGACCGCCATGGGTATGGGTTTGCTCGTCGCAGGTTTGGGTTTCAACATCGCCCACGATGCCGTGCATGGCGCGTATTCTTCAAGCGCGATGGTGAATCGCATCTTAGGCGCATTGTTCGACGTTCTCGGAGCGAGTTCATACAACTGGGCTCGTGCACACAACATTGTGCACCACACGTATACCAATGTACCCGGCATCGACCATGACCTCGACCCCGGCCCTTTTTTACTCTTTTACCCTCGCGCGAACCCCAATCGCATCTACCGCTTTCAGCATGTGTTTGCTTTTCCTCTGTATGCATTCACGTTGATTATGTGGGTTTTCAAGAAAGACTTCGTGCAGATTTTTGACCGCAGCATGACGGGGAAACCGGCCTCGAAGAGCGGGGCCGTGTTGATGCTCTGTGGCAAAGTGCTTCACTTCGCCATCTTTCTTGGGCTGCCTTTGTGGCTGAGCCCTTATTCGTGGTGGCAGGTGTTGCTTGCTTACGGCTGCATGTTGGCCACAGCAGGTCTCGCACTCGCTGTCGTTTTTCAGCTCGCGCATGTCGTAGAAGGCCCTCAATATCCACAGAGTGACAAAAGCAATCACTTCAACACCGGGTGGGCGGCGCATCAGCTGCAGACGACTTCGAATTTCGCTCAAGACAGTGTGCTGGCGACTTTTTTAATGGGTGGACTCAACAATCAAATCGAACATCATCTTTTGCCTGGCATTTGCCATATTCACTATTCTGCACTCGCACCCGTAGTGCGTGAATGCGCGAAGGAATATGGTTTGTCTTATTTGACGTCAGGCACTTTTTCCGAAGCACTTCGCGCCCACGTTCGCATGCTGTATCGATTAGGGCGACCGCAATTAGCTCATTGAAGAGCGAGGTATTTCTCGATGAGTTGGGCTTGATGTCCCAGCCACCTTAATTCCCTGAGGCGCACCGCGAGGCCTTAAAGAAGTCCGAGTCAGAACGGTCGGCTTTGACATCGCCACAATCGACGAATATGAATTACGAATGGCAGATGACAAAGTTGGAAATGTTCGCGACGCACTCGATACGGGTAACCCGTCAAAGCTGTATAAGGCGGCTCGAATCATCGCAGTTGCTCCCCCAAATATTAAGTCAAGAGGAGCGAGCGAATCTGGAAAACACAGTCAATACCTATACTCGTTCACTTGAGACTGGTCCTGAACAACTAAAGTGGACGGAACTCTCAAGAGAATTGGC
>JAYUVR010000210.1:0-2969 GCA_043753955.1 Archangium sp.
GCGCTCCTGGACTAGTGACGTTCACTTTTTGGCTCCACTCCGTATGTAATTGCGCTCGCCGTTGCTCGAGTTGAAAAACAAATATAACCCAGCCAATACGATTGAGGACCCCTTACCCACGATGCTCGAAGCTAACCACCGACAGGACATAATTTAAATGAACCAGATTAAATGTCCGGTTGATGATGCAGAACACGTCTACCGACCAGCAAGACCCGCGGGATATGAGACAGTTGAGAAAGAAGTCAGCAGCAAGCGTACCTCCCTTCCAGACAATCGCTCAGGAGCGCCCTATGGTGCTCCCTCATGACGCGGCCACGCATTGGTATTTCGTTGGGAGACCCTTCCGGCATCGGTGTCGAAGTCACGCTCAAGGCGCTCGCGTTCCCGGCGGTCAAACGCGCCTTGACTCCCATTCTCTTTGGCGATGCATCGGTGCGAGTTCCGCCAGGAATCGAACTGCGAGTCGTGAGCCAACTTTCCAAAGTGCACCGCCGCCCAGGCAAACCAACCAAAGAAGGCGGGCTCGCTCAATTCGCCTATGTGCGCGCCGCCATTGCTGCCGCACAGCGGGGGGAAATCGACGGCATTTGCACCGCTCCTGTTTCTAAAGAAGCCATCACCAAAGCGGGTGTTCCGTTCGCCGGCCATACCGAGTTGCTGGCCGCTTCCTTCGGAGTGGAAGTGATGATGTTGATGAAAGGGCCACAGCTCTCAGTCGCCCTCGCCACCAACCATTTGCCGTTACGAAATGTGCCCGACGCACTTTCCGTGCCCAAGCTGGTCGCTCAGCTCGTTTTGCTCAACCGCGGGTTGCAGGCGATGCTCGGTCGAGCGCCGCACATTGCCGTGTGTGGGCTCAACCCTCACGCCGGCGACGGAGGGGTGTTGGGGACCGAAGAGATTGAAATCATCGCTCCCGCCATTCGCAAGGCGCGGGCCAAGGGCATTGACGTCAAGGGCCCCTTCGCCGCTGATGGCCTCTTCGCCCAAGCAGCAACGTTCCCCTTCGATGTCGCCCTGGCGATGTTCCATGACCAAGGCCTGGTGGCCACCAAAACGCTCGATTTTCAACGCACCGTTAATGTCACGCTCGGTCTCCCCGTTCCCCGAACTTCTCCTGACCACGGAGTTGCTTATGACATCGCGGGCGAGGGCCGCGCCGACCCCACGCCCATGCGCTGTGCTCTGCTCGAGGTAGCCGCTTTTGCGAGAGCGCGGCGCGCGAGTTCTAAACTGCCCATTTGACGAGGCTGAAACTTCTTTTGCGATCAAGTCATATGAAGGTTGCGGCGCAGCCAGACGTACCGCATTAATTGCCCATTAGAAGCTCAACCCCACAGGAGTCGCCCATGAAGCGCATCGTCATTTCGCTCGCAATCGCCACCTCTTTCATCGTGCCCACCGCTGCGCTCGCCTGTGAAGGCGATGGTGCGCATCAAGCGAAGGCGATGGAGCCCGGCAAAGCCACCGTGGCTGACGTCGCCGCGTGGACCAAAGTGAAGAAGGTCACCCCCATCGACGCCAACGGCAAAGAGACCCGCTCTTCGCAAGGCGTCATTCCCGGCGCAGTGCTGCTGACGTCGAGCTCGCAATACGACATCAAAGAGCTGCCGGCTGACAAAGACTCGAAATTGGTCTTCTACTGTGCCAACCAAAAGTGCGGCGCGTCGCACCAAGCAGCCAAGCGCGCAATGGAAAATGGATACACCAACGTGGCTGTGTTGCCCGAAGGCATCTCAGGCTGGAAACAAGCAGGTCAGCCTACTGCCAAGCCCAACAGCTAAACGAACGCGCAACAAACACCACGTGGTTAAGAAAGACGGGCGCCTCTCGACAAAACGAGGCGCTCGTTTTTTTATGGATAAACGCCCAATCGCCCTTCTCTCAAAACAAACACACAGAGGGTGATGGCATAGGCGCCGATGACGTCGATGGTGTAGTGCAGATGGGCCAAGAATACGCTCACCACCACCAATACATGGGCAGTCAACATCACCAGGCGAAGGGCTCGGTACTTCCACACGTACAAGAGCAGCAGCATCGTGCTGGCGGTGTGGCCTGAGAAGAAGAGGTCTTTCGTCAAGTAGACATTGGCTCCTGCTCCGGTGTCGAAGAAGCCAAACGGCGTGATGAGATGAAAAAATGCGCTCACCCGGGTTTCCCAATTCATACCCGCGTGCACATCGGTTCCTCGCACTGGCCCTAAGCCAGTCACGGCGATACACGCCCCACGTATCAGCGAGAGAAACCCACTCGACATCATGTAACGAATAAACCGGGCTGAATCTTTAAAGAGCAGCCACAACGCCACGGGCAAGTACGACACCAACCAGAGCACATAGTTGTATCGCTCGACCCAGGGCACATAAGGCACCGCATCAATCACCACATCTGGCAGATGAGGAGCAGCACGGGCCTCGGCCCAAAGCGCCATCCACACCATTACAAAGGAACACCCAAGCCTAAAGGCGAGGCTCCCCACCACCTGAGTGATGAGGCGCGAATTCACCTTTAGAAGTTCGTCTCGAGCGCAACGGCGGCAGCATGAATCACGGCGGCAATGCGCACAGCATCGTGCACTTGGTCGGTGCTGAGCTCGCCTTCAATGACAACCGCTTCGTGTGATTGAATACACGTCTGGCAATTATTGAGCGCAGAAACGGCAAGACAAAACAATTCGAAATCAACCTTATTGGTTGCCACTTGGCTGATGCGCATCATTCGCAGACGAGCCGGCTTTTGTGAATAGTCTTCTTTGCCGACGAGATGGCGGAAGCGGTAATAGACATTGTTCATACCCATCAAGATGGCTGCCGCTCTGGCATCTTCGAGTACCGGTTCTTCAATGCCTGCACTTTTGGCATCGGCCAGCACTGCTTTGGTCAATATTTCATTGCGAGCAGCGTATGCAGTGGCGACGGCCACGCCCCAGGTTTGAGCAGCGTTTAAGGCCCCAGGCGCCAACA
>JAYUVR010000211.1:0-14889 GCA_043753955.1 Archangium sp.
CCCACCGCTCGGTCTGGTGAGTCATTGATTCCTGGTGCCACGCTGTATGACATTGAGCGCGAAGCCATCTTGCGCACCCTCGAACTGGTCGACGGTTCAACCTCTCGTGCGGCAGACCTTTTGGGCATTTCGGTACGAAAAATTCAGTACCGACTCAAAGAGTATGCAGATGGGCAGCGCGAAGAAGAGAAGCCGCACGTCAACTGAAGACGGTCTTTTAACCTCGAGGGAGCACCACCTCAAAGCGGGCCCCTCCGAGGGCGCTGCGATGGAGCTCAATGCGCCCTCCGTGTTGCGAAACGATGGCGTGACTGATGGGGAGCCCTAACCCCGAGCCTTGCGCTTTGGTGGTGAAGAATGGTTCGAAGAGTCGAGCCCGCTGCTCAGGAGAAACGCCGGGGCCTGAATCATCGACGTAGAGGTGTACTCCGTTTCCATCGCTGGAATTTTCGAACACCACTTTTCCTCCGCGACCTGCAGCATCGAGCGCATTTAAGGCCAAATTCATGAGGACTTGTCGCAGTTGGTCCGCATCGCCTGAAGCCAGAGGGCCAGAGCGGGGCGAATATTCCAACTCGACGCCTCGAAGTTCCGCGTCGCTCTTGAGCAGTGCCACGACTTTGCTTAGCAATTCATCAACGGCCACCGGTCTCATCGTCACCGGCGTAGGGCGAGAGAACTGCAGAAAATCTTGAAGAATGTGTTCCAGTCGGCGAATTTCATCTCGCACCAGCGTCAGGGGTTCGAGCAAAGACGGCTGCAGTGCAGGGTCGAGTCGTCGCAGCCGCCGCTCAAGCACCGTCAATTGCAACGCTGCCGCATTGAGCGGGTTTCGAATTTCATGTGACAACCCGGCGGTGAGGGTGCCCACCGCGGCCAGTTTTTCTACCCGTTGAGCACGACGACTCAATTCTCTGCGTTCAAACTGTGCATTGACGTGTCGAAGCGCTTTGCTCAACGTCGCCAGCAGTTCGGGTGTCGCGCAGGGTTTGACCAAGTAGTCCCATACTCCCGCGCGCACAGCGGCCGCTGCTGATTCAACAGAGGCGTGACCGGTGAGTAACACCACTTCGCAATCAGGGTTTTGTTCCTTGAGTTGCTCGGCCAACTGGGTGCCGTCACCGTCGGGCAATCGCAAGTCAATCAGTGCAATCTGTACCCAGTCTCGACCGATTTCGAGTGCACGTTTGCAGCTGTCGGCGGTGCGCACCTCATGGCCTAAATCGAGCAAAATCTCAGTGAGGTTGGCGACGAATTCTGTGTTGTCTTCGACGATGAGTAATCTGGCTGTCACGCGGGAACTGCCTTGTGTACCAGGGCTTCGAGCCGAATGAGAACATGAGTTGGGTCGAAAGGGCTCGCCACGACTTCCAGGTCGTGGGTATTGATAAACTCTCGTTGGGCCGTCGCAATCAAGAGAGGCGTCTGCGGAAGCAGCTCTTTAACGCGATCGATGAGGGCCGCATCGAGCATTTCCGGCATTTGAATATCAATGAGTGCGGCGAATGGCTTTATGGCCAGCGCTTCGAGTTCGGTCACTGTTGCGACAGTACAGACAGTAAAACCGTGTTGCGTGAGCATTTCGGCCAGCGTGTCTGTTGCGACGCGGTCATTGTCGAGCAAGACCAAGGTTGCATCACGTCGTGCGTGTTCGAGCAAATCGAGGAGCTTCACCATGCCACTGGCTTTGCTCAAAAATGCCAACAGCCCCCAGCGTTTGGCCTCATCGAGTTGAGCATCTTGAGCCCATGCAGACAACAACACGACGGGAATGCCGGGGTCGAGGGTGCGAATTTGTCTCAGCAGTTCAGCTCCAGAAACGCCCGGCATTCGCATGTCAGTGACGAGGCCGTCGAAGCGGGTGCTTTTGATGTGCTCGAGGGCTGCATCGGCTCCAGTGGCGACGCTGACTTCGGCGCCTGCATCAGTGAGAATCTCGGCCACGTTCTCAGCGAACGCAACATTGTCATCTACCACCAGGTATTTGCGCACCATGAAAAAATTCCCTCCCCATAAGAAGCGACACCTGCACTGTGAAACGGGCCCCGCCCAGTGGGCTGCGCGAGGTTGAAACAGTGCCTCCGTGTCGTTCTACTACTCGGCGAACAAAAGCAAGACCCAAGCCGATGCCCCCGGGTCGATTGGTCACCAACGGTTCAAACATTCGATTGCGGATAGAAGGGTCAATGCCTGGCCCGTCGTCGTCGACGATGAGGAACACCTCAGTCTCTGTCTTTTCCAAACTGACGTCGACGCGGCCTTCATGGCCCGCAAAATAAGCCGCATTCTGGGCGAGGTTAATCACCACTTGGCGCAGTTGAGTGGGGTCGCCAGCCACGTACAGAGGTGCTGGCTTGACGTAGGTGAAGTGGTGATCTGGCAGACTCGAAAGTGCGTCAGAGACGACTTGCGCCAAATCGACCTGCACTTGAGTGACCGGTTGATCTCGAATGAGCGAGAGCAACTGCGTGATGATGTCGTTGGCCAGCATCACTTGGTGGCCGATGCGCTCGAGGTGCTTGCTGGTGCGCTCGTCAGTCGGGCGACCTTTGAGCAGGTAGAGAGACGTTTCAATCACCCCTAAGGGGTTTCGCAGTTCATGCCCGATGCTCCCCACCAGTTGACCAAAAGTAGAAAGTCTCTCGGAGCGTGCCTGACGTTCTTCGAGATCAGCTCGGTAGGTGTGAAGCATCAGTGCCAAATCGATATCGCAAATGCGTTCCACTGCGTCGCGCGCTGTGCGGCCCTCAGCCGATTGCAAACCGAAGAGGGTTTCGATGGCATCGCGCAGGCCCACTCGAATGACACTCATCGACGAAACCATGTAGTGCTGTGGGAGCGCGATTTGTACGTGCACCCGACCAATGCGTGCACGGCGTTCGACGTAGGCTTCGTCCCATGGGCCTAAAAAGAGCTCATTCATCCACCCCATTAACGTGGCTTTAAGGTGCCCGACCTGCTTTCCCCCACGCGACATCGCTGCCCGCGCGTCGGGGTGCTGCAGCACCCGTTTATAAAACGTTTCAGAGACGGCTGGGAACGAAGGGGCGAGCTGCGGGTGGAGCGCTCTCAACACCTGCTCATCAACTGAAGTGAAGCCGACGTAGTGCTGAAGCTCTTGAAAGAGGGCGAACACGTCGATGACTTATAGAGCCACCTCTTTCGAGGCAATCTTCTTTCAGGGCACCCATCGCATCGAGGTCCATCTCGCCGCGCACCGCGCTCTTAGAGACAGAGAAGAACCTGGCGGGGTGGGACCGTCAGAAAATCCGCGTTTTGAGGTTTCTCACAGTAGAAATAGCCCAAGTGAGACCTGACCCACCTTTTGCGGTTGTCTCTTCTTCGCGCCTCGATTCGCTCACGGCGTTGCGTTTCTTTGCGGCTTTGCACGTGCTGCTCTTTCACCTGCAGGGGCTGGCGGCTTTGCCAGGGCCGCTGTGGTCTCACCAATTGCTGGGCACGGGCTTTGTGTCAGTCAGTTTCTTCTTTGTGCTCTCGGGTTTCATTTTGACGGTGAGCTACGCCGGGAGACCGCCAAAGCAACGTCTTGCCGCTTACGCTGGGGGTCGCTTTGCCCGGCTTTACCCCTTGTACTTGCTCGCCTTGCTGCTGATGCTCCCTGCGTGGTTCAAGAGCTGGAGCGTGGGCCCAAGCCTGGCTACGCCTTTGCTTCTTCAGGCGTGGGTGCCGACGTGGGCCTTGGCGTGGAACCCGCCGGCCTGGTCGCTTTCAGTGGAAGCATTTTTCTATGTGATGTTTCCTTTTTTGCTCCCGGTAGTTTTGCGGCTCTCTTCTCGCAAGGCATGGGTGTTGGCCGTTGCGGGGTGGTTCGTTGGAATTCTCTTCAGTGTTGCCTATGTGTGGTTTAGCCCTGATGGTTTGTCCCACGTTGATGATGCGACCCAGGCACCTTGGCTCAATGCCCTTAAGTTTTACCCGCTGATGCGTCTTCCTGAATTCTTCGTGGGTATGGCGCTGGGTAAAAGTTTCTTGCTCGGAAAGTGGCCGCGCTTGGGCCCCCTGGGTGGAATGGCCGTGGGCGGCTTGCTCTTGGGTCTGCTGTACTCAAGTACAATTCCATACCCGTTGTTGCATAACGGCTTATTTACGCCTCTCTTTGTTGCTGTTATTGCCGCCGCAGCCCAGCGAGGCGATTCGGTGTTTCGCGCAATTTTTGAGCATCGTTGGTTGGTTATTCTGGGGGAAGCAAGTTATGCGCTGTATATTTTACAAACCCCGCTGCTTTCGTTGGTGCATGGCGTCGCTAAACGCCTTTGGCCCACGTTGTTAGAAAGCCCCCTTGCGTTCTCTGCGGTTGCGCTTGCGGTGACGGTGACTGCCTCCGTCATTGCTTGGGCTTTGATAGAGCGCCCGGCCCGCCAGTGGTTGGTGCAGCGCTTCGCGCGTTGAAGCGCTTCCTCTTGCGCCGGTGTCGTGCATCTCCTAGGGCAGTCTTTCAAATGCGGTTCCTGTACATCATTGCCACGTGGCTCGTTTTTGTGGCGCTCTTTCCCGTACTGGTGCTGATGCGCAAGACCCGCGATGGGTTCTGGCAACGGTTTGGGTTTTACCCGAAGGGTTTGCTGGCTGAACCGGGGGCGCCTTGCATTTGGCTCCATGGGGCCAGTGCGGGAGACCTGCTGGCGCTCTCTCCCATGATCGATCGACTTCGGGCGCGCTTTCCTCAAGGGAAAGTTATCGTCTCGACGCTGACCAATACCGGTCATCTCATGGCCAGAGAACGTCTGAAGCACAGCGTCGATGCAGTCATCTACGCTCCGTGGGACCTCTTCGGTGCCACTCGCCGGGCGATGGCTGCCGTGAAGCCTCACCTTCTCGTTCTTGAGTACACCGAAATCTGGCCCAATTTGATTCGGGCCGCGCACCGCTCAGGGGCCCGAGTCGCGTTGACCAATGGTCGTTTTTCCGCCCGACATCTCCATCGCTATCGCACGTTGTTCACACTCATCGGGAACCCTCTTCATGACATCGATTTGTTTTTGATGCGTGAAGACGATGAGGCCGAGCGTGTACTGCAATTGGGGGCTGCTCAAGAGCGGGTGGTCGTTACTGGCAATACGAAGTTCGATGCGCTGGTGCCGCTGGGTGAAGCCGTAGTCGACCATGCGCTGCGTGCTGCGTTGGGCATTCCGGAAATGGCCCGAGTATGGATAGCGGGCAGCACCCATGAAGGCGAAGAAGCGCTTCTTTTTTCTGTATACAAAAAGCTCATTGTTGAAGTGCCAAATTTGTTTATGATTGTTGCTCCTCGATATCTCGAGCGAGCTCCTCGAGTGGTGCAACTTGCGCGTGAGGCAGGGTTAAAAGTGGGGCTTCGTTCGACGGGCAATCCCGAACGGGCACCCGTGGTGGTGCTCGATACCATCGGAGAGCTTGCTCGCGCTTACCGCCTCGCTACCCTCGTTTTTGTAGGCGGCAGTTTTACAAGCCGAGGAGGGCAAAATATTCTTGAACCCGCCGCCCAAGGCAAGCCCGTATTGTTTGGCCCTCACATGGAAAATTTTCATGATTCCGTACAAGTGCTGGTGGGTCGAGGAGGCATTCAAGTCAATGACGAAGCGCATCTCATTCGGGTGATGGCCGATTTATTGAGCCGGCCTGAAAGTATTGAGTCGTTAGGCATTTTGGCTCGCAATGCGGTGCGACAAATCTCAGGCGCAAGCGATAGAAATGTCGAGGCGTTGGCCGCTTTGGTGGTTTCGTGAAAATTCTGCATCTCCTGGCATCGCCCTTTTTTACCGGGCCTGCTGAAGTGGTGATGCAGCTTGCGTTGGCTCAACGCGAATGGGGCCATGACGTCACGATTGCGGTCGATCGCAAAAGAACGACGCACACCAGCGAAGAGCTCATCGTCCCTCGGTTAGAGCCGTTAGGTCTTCTGTCTGACATTGACCTCGAATTGAGTGTGAAATCGAACCCCTGGGCGATGTGGCGCGACGTCTTGATGTTGCGCTCGCTCACCGTTGATGTCGTGCATGCCCATTTCAGCCATGACCACGCGTTGGCCCGCTTGGGCCGCCCCGCCGGGGCTCGTCTGTTTCGTTCTCTTCACGCGCCTCGCTCGGTGCGTTGGTCGCTCGCCAAGGCAGATGGGTACACCGTACCGATGGAATCGCTCTTGCGAAAGCTTCTGGGGCATCGAGTATTGGTGTTGCCCCCAGCTGTCGGTTCGCAGTTCTGCCCTTCTTCGAATCGCGAGGCGTTACGTTCAGAACTGAACTTGCCTTCGGGTTTTTTGGTGGGAATGGTGTCTGCGTTTCAGCCTGCGCGGCGCCATGAGTTGGGTTTGAGAGCGTTTGCATCACTGCGGACTCAAAATAAAAAGGCCTCGTTACTTCTGGTTGGTGATGGCCCGCTGGAATCCACCCTCAAGAAAAGCGCTGGTGAAGATGTCTCTTTTGTCGGCTACCAGGCAGGCGAGGCCTTTATCAGCCATTTACAAGCGCTCGACGAAGTGTGGATTTTGGGGTTGGGCAATGATTGGAGCGCACGCGCAGCAGCCCAAGCTCGCGCCTGTGGCGTGCGCGTTGTGGCCGTGAATGAAGGCGCGCTCTCTCGGTACGCCGATGCCATTGTCGAGCCGACAGTTGAGTCAGTATTGGCGGGCTCTACCAATGGCCAGTGCCGCGAAATGACCCTCGAGTCTTCTGCAGATATCGCCCGTCGTGTGTTGGCTTTTTATTCAGGAGTGCCTTAGTTGAATTGGTACGGCTCGCCAACGCTGCTGACCTGGCTGTTGGCGCCTCTGGCGCTTGGCTATGGGCTTTGCATTCGCCTTTGGCATTTGATGTTTGACGTCGGCCTTCGGCGCTCAGTGCGGGTGCCTGGAGTGACAATCATTTCAGTAGGCAATGTCGTGGTGGGCGGAGCCGGAAAGACCCCCGTCGTCATTCATTTGGCAAATGAAGCCATGCGCCGGGGGTTTAAGGTGGCGGTGTTGTCCCGTGGCTATGGTCGTAAGACAAAATACATGTATTCGTTTAACAGTCTTCAATTACCGCCTGTCACTCAGGTTGGTGATGAACCTCGGCTGATTGCTCGCCGTTGCCCTGGCGTGACGGTGTGGGTCGGCCCCAATCGGGTGGCGATGGCCAAAGCAGCCGCGCGAGAAGGAAACCAGATTGTCATTCTTGACGATGGTTTTCAGCACCGCCAGTTGGCTCGAGATGTCGATGTAGTGGTCGACGCTGGAATAGGGAATGGTTGGCTTTTGCCAGCGGGGCCGCTGCGTGAGCCGGCGTCAGCGAGAAGGCGGGCTACCCATGTTTGGGGTCGTGAAGGAATGAAGGGTGACATTCAAGCGCGACACTTCATTTCCCGAGTTCTCAGCCCCCAGGGTGAACCCGTTTCTATAAGCGAAAGAGCCGTGGTGCTTTTGCTGGGGGTCGCTCGACCAGACTTGGTGGAACGTTCGGTAAATGCATTAGGAGCTCAAGTGGTGGGAATGCATGTGTACGCAGACCATCACGTGTTTACTCCAGCCCAGGTAGTGGCCGCGCAACTCGAAGCGGGAAAAAAGGGCGCTTGGCTGGTGACGACGGAAAAAGATGCAGAACGTTTATCGCAAGGAAGCGCCCATGTGCTGGTGCTGGACATCGAAATTCTTTCAGGGGAATTACCGCTTCCCTATGCGCCGCGGGTTTGAAGAGAGATGGCAGAATTCTTTTCCCTGCGGAGCTCGGTTCAGCCTATCAGGCTGGGGTGGCGAAAAAATCAAAGCCGGTGAAGCGAAAGCGCGCGGTGAAATCAACGAAGCCCCTCACTGTGGCCTCACGAGAAGTCATCGTTGATGAATTCTCGGCCGTGGGAGGCATACCGACCGTTCCGCAGGGTTTGCCTTCGACCGATTTCAGCCGTGGTCGCCACATCGTCAAGGAATTGAGCTGGGGCGAATTTGATCGACACGTGCAAACCTTGGCTCGCGAAGCTGGGCGTAGTTTCAGACCTGAAGCGGTCGTAGGCGTGGTCCAAGGCGGTATTTTTGTCGGCGGGGCGTTGGCAAGTGCACTTCAAGTCGAATTCTTCCCCGTTCGCGTTGCTCGTCGGAGTCGCGATGCAGGCAGAGCCGCTCAAGTCAGAGATGAAATGCCAGCGGAGCTCGCTGGTAAACGAGTCTTGATTGTCGATGACGTGGCCAGCACCGGTGACAGCATTGAGTTTGCTTTTAAGATGGCGCGAGCGATTGGCGTAAAATCAATGAAGAGCGCAGCGCTCATCTCTCGCCCTGGGCATTTTGAGCCCGATTTCGTGGCCATTTCTTCGAGCGACTTTTTTGTTTTCCCCTGGGACTACCGAGATGTCGTCAATGACATGCGTTTTGACCAGGCTGAACAAAGACACCCGGTGACAACTCGAGGTACGAAGCGTCCCCGAAAGCCGAAGACACGCACATCTGTCAAGGTGTGCTAGGTATCCGGGTCGCAATGGATCCTGTCTCGACGGTAGTACCTCGCAAGGGCCGAATTTTGGTGGTGGATGATCAGCGCAATATGCGGGCGACAACCGCGTTGCTGCTCCGTGCTGAAGGCTATGTTGTCGATGAAGCAGCGAGCGGTGAAGAAGCGTTGGCGTGGCTGTTGGACCATGAGGTCGATCTCCTCTTGACCGACCTCAAGATGGAACCGATGGACGGCATTCAACTGCTCAAGCGTGCCGTTGAAATTGTGCCTCGTCTGGCGGTCATCGTCATGACCGCTTACGGCAGTATCGAAACTGCCGTCGAGGCAATGCGCCGTGGCGCCTATGACTACATCACCAAGCCTTTTAAAGACGGTGAACTCATTCACCGAGTCGACAAAGGCCTGGAACACGTTGGGTTATTGTCGACTGTCGAAGCTTTTGCCGGCGAATTTAAAGCCCGCCATGGGCTCACCTCTTTGGTGGGTAATTCGCAGGCGATGCGCGAGCTGACGAATCGCATTTCTCGGGTCGCAGCGAGCGAAGCGACCGTTTTGATTCAAGGTGAATCAGGTACCGGTAAAGAATTGGTGGCGCGAGCCATTCATGCGCTTTCCGGTCGTTCCAAGGGCCCCTTTGTGCCCGTCAATTGCGCGGCCATCACCGAGACGCTGCTTGAGTCTGAACTCTTCGGCCATGCTCGAGGCGCATTTACCGGCGCTGTCAAGGCCCGACGCGGTTTGTTCGAAGAGGCGCACGGCGGCACTATCTTCATCGACGAAGTGACCGAAACGGCACCTGCGTTTCAGTCAAAATTGCTTCGCGTGCTGCAAGAGGGTGAGTTGCGTCGGGTGGGTGAAAGCACCTCGGTGAGTATTGATGTACGCACCGTGGCTGCAACCAACCGAAACATTGAGACAGATGTCGATGAAAAGCGTTTTCGCCAAGATCTCTACTACCGCTTAGCCGTCGTCACCCTCATCGTTCCCCCGCTGCGAGAACGCCTCGAAGATGTCCCTATCTTGGCCCAACATTTTCTCGATCGCGCCAATACCCGCAGTCGCGTCCCTCACAACTTGACCCAGGCAGCCCTCGACCACCTTTCCAGCTATGCCTTTCCTGGCAACGTGCGCGAACTCGAAAACCTGGTGGAACAGGCCGCCGCTTTGGCTGAAAGCGAAGACCTGCTCCCTGATGATTTTCCCCTCCGTCGCAAATCAGGCGACCCCATCTTGACGCAAGCGGCCCTTTCGCAAGGTTCCTCAGCAACTTCCGGCACAGTGTTGTCATTGGCTGACGCCGTCAGCGAAGCAGAACGTAGAGCCATCACCGTGGCCCTCGAACGCTCTCCCCATGACTTGGGTGGCGTAGCCGAGTTACTCGAAGTGTCAGCGACAACTTTGTGGCGTAAAATGAAGCGCTTAGGTCTGAAAACCTCGGGAGATGAAGCTCCAGTTTCCTGAACGATGGGAAAAGGTAAAAAACCTTCTCCTTTCGCTTTCGAAAATGAACAGCATTTCACTTTTGAAATTTCAAATGTGAACGATGGCAGTCCTCAGCATGAGTTAATGTGTTGAATTAACGTCTTTGCGCCGTTGGCATGTCGATAGCAGGTCGTCGCCATGGCGCAGCAGTTGATGTGTTGAAGAGGTTCCCCCCCACCGCTTCAGCAGCCTCGCTGTGCTGGTAGTACAAGAAGACCCGCGGCCCGGTGCTCCCCTTAAGGAATGCCGGGCCGCCTTCTTGTTTGGGCTCAATGTCCACCATCAAGGCTCAAGAAAAAAGCCGGTTCGATCAGAATCCACCGCGATTATTCGGAGCTGAGAATTCGCTCTCTCAAATCGACCCTGTGGGCGCACTGATGACTGTGGCCCAGCGTTTGCGAGGCGCCTTCTGTTCACGAGAGGTGGCCTGATGCTGGCACGGGTGAAGTCTGGCGCATTGATGGGTGTGAATGCGGTGGTGGTTGAAGTGGAGGTCGACATGTCTTTGGGCATGCCGTTTTTTAACGTGGTGGGTTTGCCAGAAGGTGCGGTGCGCGAATCGAAAGTGCGGGTGATGTCGGCGCTGAAGAATGGAGGCTTCACTCTGCCGCAGAAACGAGTGACCGTGAATTTGGCCCCCGCAGACTTAAAAAAGGAAGGGGCCACTTTCGAGCTTCCCATTGCGTTGGGTGTCTTGGTGGCGGCCGGCTTGTTGGAAATGGAACCGCTGCAAGGCTACCTTTTCGGCGGTGAGTTGGCGCTCGATGGAGCCCTCAAACCCATTCGCGGTGTATTGCCGTTGGCGTTGGCCGCGCGCGATGGCGGCTTTCGAGGCGTGATGGTGCCTGCCGTCAACGCGGGCGAGGCTGCTTTGGTTGACCGCATCGAAGTGCTCCCTGTTGAAAGCATCACCCAGGCGGTGATGCATTTTACGGGTGAGGTGGTGATTGCTCCGTTTGATCGCACTCGGCCTCAGGCAGGCCGCACCGTCGATGTCTCGGCCGTCGACATGGCCGAAGTGAGGGGTCAAGAAGACGTCAAAGACGCGCTCGAGATGGCTGCCGCCGGTGGCCACAACGTGCTGCTGTGTGGGCCACCGGGCTCGGGCAAAACGATGTTGGCGCGTCGCCTGCCCGGCATTCTCCCTCGCATGACTTTTCAAGAAGAGTTGGAAGTCACGCGCATTTATTCCGTCTTAGGGCTTCTTCCCGATGGTCAATCTCTCATCAAAGAGAGGCCCTTTCGTGCTCCACACCACACCATCAGCGATGCGGGCCTGGTGGGCGGAGGCCCCATGACCCGGCCAGGTGAGTTGTCGATGGCGCACCGAGGTCTGCTCTTTCTTGATGAGCTCCCCGAGTTTCGTCGCCATGTGCTCGAAGTGCTGCGCCAACCCCTCGAAGAAGGCGTGGTGCGATTGGCCCGCGCCAACCAGCACGTCACCTACGCCTGCCAAGTCATGCTGATGGCGGCGATGAACCCATGCCCGTGCGGCTTTTTTAACGTGGCTGACCGCAGTTGCAGTTGCAAATCGAATCGAGTGCTCGACTACTTCACCCGCATTTCTGGGCCCCTCTTAGACCGCCTCGACGTCACCCTCGACACCAGGCCCGTCGACGTCAGAATGCTCACCCTCAGCCATCGTGAAGAGAAACCATCTTCATGGTACCGAGCCCGGGTCGAAGCAGCGCGTGAGATTCAAGCGCACCGTTTCCGAGATTCCCCAGAAGTGCTGTGCAACGCGCAGATGGGGCCACGCTTACTGCGCATTCATTCTGCGTCAACGGCAGGAGCGGCGCGGCTCTTAGAGCTCTCTGTTCGCCAGTTTGGGCTCTCTGCTCGAGCGCATGACCGCATCATCAAGATGGCGCGCTCTCGGGCTGACCTCGAGGCCCACGAATTGATTACCGATGAAGACATGCAATTTGCTGTCGGCTGCAGAGTGCTCGACCGCGTGGGTTGGCTTGCTGGTGCCCGGCCGCCTAAAGTCGGGTGGACTCGGCCTTCGGCACAGACCCCGACGATGAGATCGCTAACGCGGGCCGAATGACGAGAGCGCGAAGAAAGAGCGAATTTTGTCATTCGTCTCGCGCAATCGCGCCGAAAGCGTGCGGACAAACGTCCACAGCAGCGTGGTGGCCAGGTCTTTGTCGGTGAACATCACTTCATCAAGCTTTTGGCGGGACAATTCGTAGAGGGTGCAGCCCGTATGCGCGATGGCGTCAGCGCTTCGAGGGCCTTCTTCAATCAGGCTCATCTCGCCGAAGTAGTGCCCTCGTTCGAGTATCGCCAATGCCTCTTCGCCAACTCCAGGCACCATTTTCGAAATGCGTACTTTGCCTTCGAAGATGATGAACATCGAAGTGCCTGGTTCCCCTTCGTGGAAGATGTGTTGACTGCCTTCAAACTTCGATTCGTGAAGCGTGCCTGCCAGTTTGCGCAGCTGCGTCGAGGTCAACCCTTCGAACAACGCGACTTTTCTCAAGATTTCGACATCCATCTTGGGCTAGTTCGTAGCACAGCAAAACTGAAGTCCTCAGTTTCTGCATGAGCAGCAGGATGCGCGTGTAAGTTTAGCCGCGCCTTTGAAGAAGGGGAATGAAGCATGGAAACGAAGAAGGTCGTCATCGTTGGCTCAGGACCAGCGGGATACACGGCCGCCATTTACGCTGCTCGTGCCAACCTTGCGCCTGTCGTTTTCGCAGGTGGCCCCGCCGAAACCGACGCCCGCCGTGTACCCGGAGGGCAGCTGATGATTACCACTGAAGTTGAGAATTACCCCGGCTTCCCCGAGTCAGTGACCGGCCCTGAATTGATGGAACGGTTTCAAAAGCAAGCCGAACGATTTCATTCCGTGGTGCACATGGAAAACGTGGTGAAGCTTGATTTGAGCAAGCGCCCGTTTCACGTGAAAGGTGAATCAAAAGAATACCTGGCCCAAACACTCATCATCGCTACCGGAGCCTCAGCCAAGTGGCTCGGCGTCAAAGGCGAAGAGGCGTTTATGAATCGCGGCGTGTCGGCCTGCGCCACCTGCGATGGTTTCTTTTTCAAGAAAACCGACGTCATCGTGGTGGGCGGGGGCGATACCGCCATGGAAGAAGCCAACTACCTTTCAAAGATGTGCAGTTCAGTCACGGTAGTGCACCGCCGAGACAGCTTACGCGCTTCGAAAATCATGCAAGACCGCGCTTTGGCCAACCCCAAAATTCGCTTTGTTTGGGACTCAGCGATTGAAGAAATCGTGGGTGATGAAAAGGGTGTCACGGGCGCAATCGTCAAGAATCTCAAGACTGGCGACGTGAAGAAAATCGAGGCCAAAGGCTTTTTCGTGGCCATTGGCCATGTCCCCACCACGGACCTGTTTCAAGACGTGCTCAAGCTCCAAGCCAATGGCTACCTTTGGGTGCAGCCGGGCACGGCTAAAACTTCGCTCGAAGGTGTTTTTGCGGCCGGCGATGTGAGCGATTCGACATACCGGCAGGCGGTCACCGCCGCTGGTACCGGTTGCATGGCCGCCATTGAAGCCGAGCGTTGGATGACGGAACACGGCATCGAGTAGGCGTTTTTAGAGTGCGCAGCAGCGCTGGGTTGGCTGACGAGTCGGAGTTTCTAAAGAACGCGGGCGCACGGTGGCCAGCCGGTGCGTTTCCCTCGGTCTTCGCACGGCCGGACGGCGCGGCCACGAGGCATCAAGTGTGATGAGAGCAAACACCACACCCAACACCAGCGCCGCCGTTTTCATGCCGCTTGCTCTGTAATCGCGTCAGGGGGTGCCAGCGCGTCTGCCGTTGGTTTTTGACCCTGAAGAATGAGCGCAGCGACTTTTTCAAGTTCAAGTGGGTGCTCTCGCAACCATTCGATGGCTCGTTCTCGGCCTTGCCCAATGCGTTCTCCCTCTAACGCATAGTAACTGCCTGATTTGTCGAGCAGCCCCATGCTCGAGCCCAAGTCGACGATTTCGCCCGCGCGACTGATGCCGCGGTTGTAGAGAATGTCGAATTCCGCTTCTTGAAAAGGCGGAGCCACTTTGTTTTTGACGACTTTCACTTTGGTGCGTGAGCCGATGACGACGTCTCCATCTTTGAGATTGCCGGCTCGGCGAATTTCACAGCGCACTGAGCTGTAAAACTTGAGCGCATTCCCACCGGTGGTGGTTTCGGGGTTACCGAACATCACTCCGATTTTCATTCGAATCTGATTGATGAAGATGATGCAGGTGCCGCTGCGGCTGACAGCTCCCGTCAATTTGCGCAGAGCCTGGCTCATCAATCGCGCTTGCACGCCCATGTGCGCATCGCCCATTTCGCCTTCGATTTCTGCCCGTGGCACCAGCGCCGCGACAGAATCGACGACGACCAAATCAACGGCCCCTGAGCGCACCAGGTGTTCCGTAATTTCAAGCGCCTGTTCTCCTGTGTCAGGTTGCGAAATGAGCAGTTCTTCGACGCGTACTCCGAGTTTACGGGCGTAACTCACGTCGAGGGCGTGCTCTGCATCGATGAAAGCGGCCACACCGCCTTGCGCCTGCACTTGGGCGATGGCGTGCAAAGACAAGGTCGTTTTTCCTGATGATTCATTGCCGAAAATTTCCACCACTCGGCCCCGAGGAAAACCGCCCACGCCCAGTGCGCGGTCTAAACCCACCGAGCCTGTGGGGATGATGGCTATCGGTTGAATGTCGGCCGATTCGCCCAACTGCATCACCGCACCGCGCCCGAATTGTTTCTCGATGGCAGCCACTGCTGCCGCTACTGCCTTCAACTTCTCATTCAACTTCCCCATCGCCCTGAAGCCCCTTTTGTTCTCATTGGTCGCGGAGCCTATTCTCCGCGCGGGAATTCCCTGAGCAACGGGCGTGCCTTCGCAACGTGCTCGGGTGGGGCATAAAGCAGTGGCCTGGGCGAGGGAGGGCGCAGATGCTCCAGAACAACTCTCACTGGAGCTTCGTGCTCAGTGCCGGCTACAACCCACCCTAGTCGTGCTT
>JAYUVR010000212.1:0-2725 GCA_043753955.1 Archangium sp.
CTCAAGGCCTCTCAGGCGAACCCATTGAACAGGCATTAAGAGGTCTTGAACCCAGGCGATTACCCAATTGAATTGACCTCTTGGAGCCGCTGCTCGAGCTGTGACTCGAGCGCCTTCAACGACTGCGCGTCACCCGCCTTCACCGCTGCCAAATCGGTCTCAGTGCGCAGTCTGAGCTGAGTCATCATTTCAGCAAATGCGGCGAAAACTTCTTGCAGCTCGTCGGTAGGGCGCAGAGCGTACGGCGGAGGTGCTATCACGCCTCGCGAAACCTGCAGCGCCATACGTTTGATGCGGAAGAGAGGCCCTACGATACGGTGCGTGATGACGATGGCTGTCAAAGCGATCAAACCAATAAACGCAATCAATACCGCCAACAAAACGTAGAGCGTCAACTTCTGTTGGCGCTTCACTTCGACGCTTTGTTCTTGGGCGGCAATGCGTTCGGCATCGTAGGCCGCGTTGATGGCCTGACTCTTCTCGGAAAGCTTGGCGGCAAAGGCAGGGTCTTCGAGGTTTGCCGTCAGCTCATTGTTGAGCGTGCAATTGCCCAACTCGCGGCTCGTGTCGGCGGCCTTTCTTCTCGATTCAACCGAGGCCGAGATTTGGGCGAATAACGAATCAGTGGTGCGAATGAGAAACGCGCCGAGCAACCCCGTGATGACCAAGGTTAATGCCACGAAGTAGCCGGCAAATTTCAACTGAAACCGCGAATCGAGGAGAAAGTTTCGCACTTTGCGATCTTTCGAGGAGTCGCTGTGTTCTGAGGTGTCGTAAGACATGAGGTCCGTTCCCCTTCGGCGATTCTTTTACTTCGTCCATTCGAGATCGTTTGCCGCGTCGTCAAGCACCCGAGGAATCATTGCCCGAATCAGATTCTCTGGTTTCCCGCCGGCAGCTTTGACGTTCCATGTACCTTTAAGCGACTGCTCTGGGTACGACATGATCAACATTTCCACCTTGAGCCCGCGCTCAGAAGCGCCAGGCAAAAGCTGCATGCGAATCTGAAAGCCCTTGAGTTTGCGCGCCGCAATAAGGCTCAAAGCCGAACGTTTGTCTTCGTTGCGAGGAGCGATGCTCGCCCCCAAGGCCGAAAGCTTCGCTTTCATCGTCTGTTCCGCCAACAAGATGATGGCCTCGGACAAATTCCCCACCTTGTCCTCAACGGGCTCAACCTGCAGGTAAAGCCCACCCGCGGCGAGTGCGTTCTGGCTGAGCACCTTCTGGGCCGAGCTCCGGACGACGGCATCGTCATCGGTGAGGCCACTTTTGAGGCAGGTGAAGGCCCGCTCTGAACGAATTTCGCCCAAAGCAGAGACCGCAGCCGTGCGCACCACCGATTCACGCTCGCGCAGCACCCCGCACACTGCTGCCACTGCCTCTTCACTGTGCGTCTGCCCCAGCAACAGCACCGTTTGGGCTCGCACACGAGGGTCTTTGGCCGACGCAAGCTGGTTGACCAAAAACGTCACCCGTGCGTCTTGCGCGTTCGCGGCCATCGAGGCCAAAACCAGTGAAAGCGCAAGGGCCGGTCGCACCCGGTTAATCCTACAGGGACGTGGAACATTGAAATCGAAGAGTTCGTAGAATAACCCTTGCGCATGCCATCCCACATGAGCGCCTCGCAAATACGAGACGCGTTCCTTTCTTTCTTCGAGCAGCGAAACCACCGCAAAATTCCCTCTTCCAGTCTGGTGCCCGCCAACGACCCCACGCTGCTCTTTACCAACGCAGGCATGGTGCAGTTCAAAGACGTCTTCACCGGCCGGGAAACACGGGAGTACACGCGAGCCACGTCGACTCAAAAATGTGTACGCGCAGGTGGCAAACACAACGACCTTGACAATGTGGGCTTCACCGCACGTCACCACACGTTTTTCGAAATGCTGGGGAACTTCAGTTTCGGCGACTATTTCAAAGCCGACGCGGTGAAGTGGGCGTGGGAATTTGTGACCTCTGTTATCCACATTCCCGCCGAGCGACTTTCCGTAACGGTTTTTAAGGGCGAAGACGGCATTCCCGCCGACGATGAAGCGGCAGAATTGTGGGCCAAAGCCGGCGTGCCCAAACATCGCATTCACCGCCTGGGGAAAGCAGACAACTTCTGGTCGATGGGTGAGACAGGTGCGTGCGGGCCCTGTTCAGAAATTTACGTCTACCTTCCCGAAGGCGAAGTGAACGAGGCGCTTAAGCCTGGCGAATCAGATGCCTGGTTAGAAATTTGGAACCTGGTTTTTATGCAGTTTGAGCGCAAAGCCGACGGGCAATTGCTGCCGCTACCGAGGCCTTCGATTGATACCGGCGCGGGTCTCGAGCGAGTCACCGCCTACGTGCAAGGGAAGAAATCAAACTACGATATCGACCTGTTCACCCCGCTCTTTGCGGCCATCGAAAAACTCTCAGGCAAAACCTACGGCGCCCGGTGGGACAGCCCCATTGACGCAGCCATGCGCGTCATCGCTGACCATGCCCGGGCCACTGCTTTTCTCGCTGCTGACGGCGTGCAACCTTCAAACGAAGGGCGCGGCTACGTCTTGCGGCGCATCATGCGACGGGCCATTCGTCACGGCGAGCAGCACCTCGAACTCGAGCAGGTCTTCTTCGGCAAGTGCGTCGAAGCCGTCATCGACACCATGTCGGGCGCGTACCCTGAACTTCAAGAGAAGCGTTCGTTCTTGATGGAAGTCGCTCGCCACGAAGAAGAATCGTTTCGCAAGACGCTCAA
>JAYUVR010000213.1:0-12415 GCA_043753955.1 Archangium sp.
AGCAACACCGAACCTATGGTGATGAATACGACATTTTTAGTGAACCAATGGCGATCGAGTCTCCCTTGATTGTAGAGCATCGAAAGCGCCTGCCAGCCCAGTGCCCACAGCACCATTTCAAAGCCACTGACGAGAGCGGCGTAGAGGGGAAAGAGAAAATTGACCACCCCCCAGCGCCACCACGCGCCCTGATTGCTGACGAAACCAGAAACCAGAGGGCGGTCTGGTTTGTTGAAGGCATCTTCCGTGATTCCCGCCAGCTGGTTGCCCAGACAAAAACTATAGATGTACAAAACGAGATAGCCGCTCAATCTCAAGAAATTGAGGGTGGCGGTTTCAAGAGCGCTGTGATGCTTCAGAGTGGCGGCCAGCGCGAACAGCAGACCGGGAATGATGGAAGCGGTCCAATCTCGATGCGTGAATGAGACTGCGACTTGCAGCTCGCGCAAGAGGCGCGTCAAAATCAGGTGAAAAATGAGGTCCTCCCCCCAAAACAATTGCCTCCTCAATATGAGGCAGGTTTGTGCCGAAAGATAGCTTTCGATGCTCTCGATTGAGGGGGTTCAGTTTTCAGTCGCCACGAGTTCAATTCAAAAGTTCGAGTCACCGTAGCGACTCGAAGCAGTTTGGGTGTACGAGCCGTTCCGCGTGACTCCTGTCGCTTTCGATGCCACCCTTTGGGACGAGCCCATCACCGGCATCGGCCTCTACACGCACGAACTCTTTCGCTCGTTGCTCGACTCGGGTCTGGTGATGCAACGATGGGGGGCACGCCAAGGTGGCGAATGCCCCAGGGGTTCGTCGAGCCGCACCGCGTGGACGTTGGGGCCGCTGGCTGATTTGCTTCAAAACAGGCGCCCGTCGCTCTACCACGCGGTCTCGAATTTCAACCTGCCGCTGCAGCGAACGCCCCACGTGCCTTATGTGCTGACGGTGCACGATGTGGTGCCACTGCTCCTGCCTCACACCGTGTCAGCACCTTTCAGGTGGCAATTCAGACTGTGGCTGGCGCGCAGTCTGAAGGTGGCGCAACAAGTCATCTGCGTAAGCGAAACGACCCGAAGCAGCATTGTGGAACGCTTCAATGTCGACCCCCGGAAATTACACGTGGTGCCCCACGGCGTCGACCACGTCGACCGCGTTGCTCCTCCTGATGCCACTACGATTCAATGGCTCGATGCGCTGGGCCTCGAATCGCCTTGGGTGCTGTATGCGGGTGCCTTCGACGCCCGAAAGAATGTCGAATTGGTGTTGCGAGCGGTTGAACGACTTCACGCTGGAGGTCAGCGCGTCACCTTGGTGTTGGCGGGGCAGCGGTGGTTTGGGGCTAACAGCATCGAGCAAGAGATTCGACGCGTTCGCGAGCGCGGTGTCGATGTGCGCACCTTGGGGTACCTCTCAGACTCGGTTTTTTACGCGTTGATGAAGCGCGCGGGCATTTTCGTCTTTCCTTCACGCTACGAAGGCTTCGGTTTGCCGCCTCTAGAAGCGATGCGATTGGGCGTTCCCACCATCGTTTCCACAGCAGGTGCGTTGCCTGAAGTGTGTGGTGAGGGTGCTGCGCAAGTCGACCCTGACGACGTGATGGGGTTGGCCCAATTGCTCTCATCATGGCTTTCTTCTGAAACAGAGCGCGCGCGCTGGGGGAAACGTGGGCGAGCCCGAGCCGCTCAGTTTTCGTGGACTCGCGCTGCGAGGTCGACCGCGAGCCTTTACGCTGCCGTTCGGTAGCGCTGCATGAGGTGGCATCTGCGATTTGCTTTGCTGGTGTTGACCGCGTCGTGCGCGACTTCTCAGGCCGCCAAAGAAGCCTCGTTCACATCACCCGGCATTCACTGGGCACGGGTGCAGCAGGCCGAATCGATGGGGTATTCGACCGAGCGCCTTGAAAACGTCCGTGCCGCAATTCATTCATTAGACACCTCTGCGATGATGGTGGTGGTCGGCGGTCTGGTGTTGTTCGAAGAAGGCGATAGCGCTGAAGTCAGTTACATCGCGAGCATTCGCAAGAGTGTGCTTTCGATGTTGTTTGGCATTGAGGTCGCCAAAGGCACGATTCAACTCAATACCACCCTCGACGAGTTGGGCATTGATGATGTCGGTACCCTGAGCTCGGCTGAGAAAGAAGCGACGATTGTTGATCTGCTTACTTCTCGCTCAGGTGTGTTTCACGCCGCTTCCAACCCAGGCGACAGCTCGGCAGACATGCCTGAACGCGCGGTTCGCTCGGGCATGGGTATCTCTGGTGGATTTTTGACGATGCAGAAGCGCGCACTCACGGAATGCTTCGAGGTGCGTTTACGGGCTTGGGCGCCTCGGGCCAGTATCTCACTGTGATACCAAAGCTCGATATGGTCATCGCTCACAAGACGAAACCAGGGAAGGGCCGAAACGTTTCGTTCCGGCAATATTTAGAGATAGTTCACCAATTGATCGCGGCCCGGCTCGACGGCGCAAGTCAGTCAATAGCCAATTGATTTGAATTGTTTGCCTCTGGCTTAATGCCAACCACCCAAGCAATTCGATGCGTAATCGAGAGTGGCTCTGTCTCTGATTTTAAAAGTTGTTCCAATTCTGTATCAAATTGTGTGCGTTGCTCTGCCGATGGCATTGCCATCACCCCGTTGCATGCTTGTAATCGACCCCGCCACCCGTCTTTCGTGTAGGCAATATTTTCGTCGTACTCGTGTGCATGTACATCGACAAAACCATGGCGTTCAAGCTGCTGAATGCGTTCATGCGAATAGTCTTTGAACCCGACCAAAGGCCAGGTTGGGTTATGACGCAGAATGATTTCTTCCGTGCGCTCAGCGATGTTGCCTGGGGCCAATCGATAGTCGAGCGAGGCGATTACGAGTTGGCCACCACGCTTTAAGATTCGTCGGCAATCAATCGCAACGCTTTCGCTCCCAAACCAATGCCACGCCTGACCGACGACAACATGATTGAAGGTGTCGTCTGCAAATGAGCACTCTTCGGCACGGGCAACAATTTTCACGCATGGGCTGTGAATCTGCGCCAGCATTTCTGCAGAAACATCAACAGCACAAACGAAACACCCTTGTGCGCAATAGCCCCGAGTGAGGGTGCCTGTGCCTGCACCCAAGTCGAGCACGATGCCTTTGAGAGGGACCTTTTTGAAAAATGACTCAGGAAAACCTAATCGGTGTTTCGCATAGTTCTCGGCAGCTGCTCCGAAGTTCATTTCCCACCCATATCACTTGCAAAACGGGAGTCTTACAAACTGGCATTGCGCTGTTGAAGAAACCACGCTGGTTATTAAACAAAAGAGCGGCCATCCCCGCGAAGAGATGACCGCCTACTTCATAGGACTGACCATGCGCCTCGCTCGATTACAGATCAATCGATTCGCATGATTTTCGCCATGGAAGGCACACCGTCTGCGTCCCACACAAAGAGCATGTAGAAACCGGGAGGAGCAACATTGGCTGATTTCGGCGCGAAGGCCGTCACCGGCTTTACCGCAGTTAACGAATTGTAGAGGGTGTAGAAGCGCGTTTCATTATTGTAGTTGTGAGTGGTGCCTCCAATGCGTACCAAGGTTACTTTTTTAATGGGTTTATTTGAGTTGACCGTGAATTCTTCCTTCCACGTCACTTTGACTGGAGCAGTCACGGTGGGGCGGTCAGTCACCAATTGGCTCGTGGCGCCATCTTGTTTGAAGAGGTAAGGAGGGAAGTAGATTTCGGCATTCTTCTCATCAGTGGGGCCGGGCGCTCCGCCACCGCCGGTGAACACGGTGCCGTCTGGCAACAACATCGATGTTGAATGGTACAAGCGCGGCCTCTGCGCGCTGGCCATGACTTTCCACGCTTGCGCAGCGGGGACAAAGGGGTCGTACATTTCAGATTCGAACACTTCACGGCCTCCTTCGTTTTTATTGGGCGAGCCACCGTTGAAAAACACCTTGCCGTCGGCAAGAACCGTAGAATTTCCAAACCTCCGGTCGTACTTTAATTTGCCAGCCGCGGTGACGACAGGGGTGAGGTTATTGATGTCAACGATGATTGCTTCTTGTTCATTTCGCGCGAGGAGAATACGCCCAGGCTGAAACATGACAGCGGTGAGATTGGCCCCACCACCTTTTGCTTTAAGGAAGTCTATTCCGTTGGTGTCTTTATATTGGGTCAGCGTCCCCGGAGCTGCGGTGTTGAGTTCAAACATGTACCCATCGGAATTGATGACAAATACTTTTCCTTGAGGGTTTACCCACGCACGAGGGTAGTTCCACGAGGCCGTACCGAGCGCGCCGTAAGCCTCATCGCTGCTGGCGTTCGTGAGTTGTCGCCAGGTGCCATTCGCCGCACGAACTTCGGGAATGGGGGAAAAGCTCCGTTCACCACCAGCGTAACTTTGGGCGTCTAGACCGCCGAGGACAACATGTGCCCCGCTTGGGAGCGTGACCAAGGTGGGGTACCAGCGTTTAGATTTCATGCTGTCATCGCTTTTGATGACACCTCCGTCCACATCGGAATTGACCAAAACGTTCACATCGCTAATGCCATTATTAATCACGCCATTGATGCTTATGTCTCCACCCACCATCAAGGTGTCGCCTGAGACGGGAATTAATGCCTGACCAGAGCAAAATGTATCGGAATGGGTCTCATTGCCCTTGGTGATAAAAGTGTCCGCCACGGGGTCCCAGATGGTGTACCAAGTGTCAGCTCCCTGGGTAAGGGGGGCCTTATTCGTTCCATAGGCAAACACCTTACCGTCGGGCTGCACCATGGTGGCGATGGGGATGATGGGCCACTGGTTCTGAACAGCCGAGAATTGCCCTTTGGAATAGGCATCGGGCGCGGGATTATTGATGGTGACGGCGAAGCGCTGTTGATCGTGCTCATGATGGTCTGAGGAGGGGTGCTCTTGTTGATCTCCAGTTGCCGAGCCATCGCCTTCCAGACTGGGTCCGCAGCCCGCCCAAAATAAGGCACACATGGTGAGGGACATTAATTTTCCACGCCACCCAGACAGCACCAACAATTTCTTTTCCGATTGCATAAAGCCTCTTTTTTCAATTGTTGAAGAACAGTGGTCCCAGCGAGCAATTGAGGTGCCAGGCGAGAGCGCATCGGGAAAGCGCGTAAATGGGCTTTCAAGTCGCGTGGGGAAGCCAGCACCGAGCTGGGTAGCTCCCCTCCCTAACGGTAAAAAAGTGTGTATTGGTCAGGCTTTATAGAAACAAAGCTCTACCAAATATTGAATTGGCCAAAAATTGCCGACGAGATCGCCCTTTCAGGACAGAAGTTGCCTATGGATTAGGAAGGTACCTAAGTGGTCCTTCAAAGCTGAAAAGCATTTCATCATTGAAGGATAAGGGGCTCAGTTCGAATTGGGCCGAAACGACCATCGCGTCAGAGGACTCAAAAGCTTTTAAAGAGACAGCAGCGCAATAACGAGTGTAGACGCTTCAATCACACTCTATGAGCGCCATCTCCAAGACGACCCCGAATCGAGTAGCACCCTCAAGTTCCCGCCTTACTCCTCAAGGCCTCGACAATTTAAAGGCCATTCTGTGTGCGCTCGAGGAAACCTCGACGCAGCTTCAAAAAGAAAGAAACGAAACTGTAAGCATCATGATGCGCGCTTTGATGACGCCTGAGCAGTCAGCAAAGTTTGAGGCTAAACTTGCCGTTATCGATGTGCAGCTCAAAGCGCTCAAGGCCGAGAAGGCCCGCATCGACCGCCTCATGACGACAGCGTAATTTCCTGAAGCGAAGGAGGACGGCGTGAGGGTTCTACGGGGTCTGTGTCTCCTCATGCTTGCGGGCTCTGGGTGCGGCAAAAAAAACCTCATCGCTCAGGGTTTGACTGAGAACTTCCCTGGCCTTTGCACCCTTTATTTTCACGCAGCGGTCGCAGGTCATGCTGATGAGTCATGGGCGATCGAAGTTGTGGGTCACCACATTGAGCGCGTGGGACCAAGCGATGCACTTCTCGCGTCTTCCCAAACATCGTGTCAACGGGTGGATCTCGCGGGAGCTTTTGTGCAGCCGGGCTTTCACGATGCCCACGCCCACCTCTACACCGCTGGAGCAGAAGCTGATGGGCTGGTGCTTTTGCACAGTGAGCTGAGCTTCATTCAGCCTGCAGTGCGCAGTTGGGCGAGGCAGCACCCTGACGACGTATGGCTTTTGGGTCGCGGCTGGTCTCTCAACGCCTTCCCGGCACCCCACGCGAGCCTCTTAGATGAGGCCGAGGCTGCCCGCCCGGTGGTGCTCATCGATCACACCGGTCACAATGTGTGGACCAATTCTATAGCCATGAAGACGGCGGGCATCACCGCCTCCACACCCGACCCTCTTGGAGGGCACATCGCCCGCGATGCCTCAGGCAACGCCACCGGGCTCTTTCTCGACACCGCAAGTGAGCTGATCCTTTCCCATGCCCCTGCGAAGAACGATGCGCAAAACATCAATGCAATCTTAAACGGGGAGCGACGTTCACTTCGTGCAGCCTGCACGTCTTCACAAGGGGGGCCTCTCAGCTTCGAAGTAGCCCAGTTGTACCAGCGGCTTGATGCGCAGGGTTTATTGAAGCAAAGAACCTTTCTTTGGGCGCCGTTGGCATTAACCCAGGCCCAGTTTGAACAGTGGGTTGCTTTTGCGTACGCACTTCCCCCAGAAGGGTTGGTACAACTGGGTGGATTTAAGGGGTTCGTAGACGGCACCTTGGCCGCAAATACAGCCGCACTGCTTACGCCATACGCTGATCAACCCGAAAATTCGGGAACCCTTTATCAAGACAGCAAAGCGCTCGTGGCGCGTATTCGACGGGCGAATTTTGCAGGTTTTCCCGTGATGTTGCACGCCGTCGGTGATGCGGGCGTGCGACAAGCATTAGATGCCTATGAAGCTTCAGCCAGCCGTCCCTCTCACGGAAAGCTGAACCGCATCGAACATGTGTCATTAATAGCGCCTTCCGACGTACCGCGATTTCTCACGCTCGCCGTCGGCGCCTCAATACAGCCGGTGTGGCTGCAGGGATATTCGAGCACGGCCGTGCTCGCGAAAAAGCTAGGACAAGAGCGGCTCGCCCAAATGTATGCATTCAAGCAGCTCGCTGATGCGGGAGCTCTTTTGCTCTTCGGCAGCGACCTGCCCGCCTCTGATCTCTACGACCCGCTTCTAGGTCTCTGGGCCGCGACCTCGCGGCAACTCAAAAGCGGGAAAGTTTTCTTAGCCGCAGAGGCCCTCAGCTTTGACCAAGCGATGGCGGCCTATACAGTAAACCCTGCCATCGCCCTCGGAGCGGGGGCTCGGTTAGGAAAACTTGACCCCGGCTTCGAGGCCGATTTCATCGTCTTGCATCACGACCCCCGTTCAAAGAGCAACTCGCTTGTCGAAAACCCTCTTCAGCGAATCATCGTAGCTGGCCGGGAAATTGATTTGAAATAGCGTTCTTCCAAATCAGAGGGGCCCCAGGCCAGGAAGTGCGACTCTTGATGGCGAAGGAGTAGGTTCTTCAACGTGCCTTTCTTCGAACATCTCTGGAACGAGGCCAGCGCGGCCCACACTCCGTGGCTGCTGATGATTTCAGCCTTGGCCTACGTGTTGGCCCGCGGCGTCACCGTCGACCGACCCCGTTTCAAAGCGATGTTCTTTTTCATCACCGTGCACGGCATCGGTCTCCTCGCCATGGCTGGCTTTCAAAGCACCGGCACCAGCTTGGGAGAACTGCTGCGCACTCCTACCTGGATATTTGGAGCCGCTGGCATGGTGGGCGCGAGTGCCACCTTGCTCTTCTCGGTCATCTTGCCGCGCATGAGGCTGCACACGCCTTTGATTGTGCAAGACGTGGTGGTGGCCATCGGCATGGTGGCGAGCGCCCTTGGCGTTCTGAGTCGAGCGGGCGTCAACCTGTCGGGGCTCATCGCCACCAGCGCTGTCTTTACCGCCATCTTGGGTTTCTCACTGCAAGACGTCATCGGCAACATTGCGGGCGGCCTGGCCTTACAAGTCGACAATTCAATCGAGCGCGGAGATTGGATTAAAGTCGACGATGTCACCGGCCGAGTGGTTGAAATTCGCTGGCGTCACACCGCTGTCGAAACACGCAATTGGGAAACCGTACTCATTCCCAACACGGTGATGACCAAATCAAATGTCTTCATCTTAGGCAGACGTCGCGGTCACCCCGTTCAACAGCGACGCTGGGTCTACTTCAATGTCGACTGGCGCTTTCAACCCGGTGACGTCATCAACGTGGTGCAGGGCGCCGTGAGGGGCGCACAGCTCGAACGGGTGTCACGTGAGCCGGCTCCTAGTGTGGTGTTGGTTGACATGGTCGACACCTTTGGCAAGTACGCAGTGCGGTATTGGCTGACTGACTTAGGCGCCGACGACCCCACTGATTCTGCCGTGCGCTCTTGCATCTACTTCGCCCTTCAACGAGCAGAAATGACGCTGGCCATGCCTGCGCACGCACTCTTTGTCACCGAAGAGACCGTCGATAGAAAAGCCAGCAAGAGCGAAAAACAATTACAGCGTCGCCTCCGGTTGCTCACCAGTATGGAATTGTTCAACAGCCTGTCAGAGGCCGAGCTGGCCGAACTTGCTCGCACCATGAAGTATGCGCCATTCGCGAAAGATGAAGTGATGACTCGGCAGGGCGCTGATGCACACTGGCTCTACTTGATTGAAGACGGCCAAGCGGCGGTGCGCATCTCTGAGGGAGCACATGAAAGACAGGTGGCCCAACTGTCCGGCCCCTGCTTCTTTGGTGAAATGTCGCTCCTGACGGGAGAGCCACGCAGCGCCACCGTCGTTGCAGAAGGCGAAGTGGAATGTTTTCGTATCGACAAAGCGGCGATGAAACACCTCATCGAACAACGGCCGCAATTGGCAGAGCACATGGCCAAACTGCTCGCCGGTCGAAAGGTGGGCTTACAATCAGCCAAAGAAGGGTTGAGCTCCGATGCGGCCAAAGAGCGCGCGGCGAAAGAAGCCAAAGCGCTCTTGACCAGAATCAGGTCGTTTCTCGCACTCGATTCTTAAAAAACCCTCGTCAAGGCGACGCATACAAAAAAGCGAAACACATCTCGTCGGCCGTTCCTTCACCCCAGGTCACAGTAGATGCAGTCGGGTTGTTCCACGAGCAACTCAAAGTCAGCGACTGAGCCGTGGGCAAAACGTAGGGAGCAACAGTGAAGTACTGCTGCTGCCAGTGAAAGTCCCACTGGGGGATTTCAATCAGACACTTGGCGCCGGCCCCATAGATGGTGATGCTTTTGCCCAGCTTATGCATGTGAGGCAAATAGCCGTATATTTTGAGAGGCACCCCGTAAGGGTTTTGAAATGTTTTGCTGTGCGTATAGTTCGAAGTCATGGGTGGTATCGAGAACCCTGAATTCGGCATATCAATCAAATAGGCATTTTTGACCGGCGTGGTTGCATATTGAAGCTGCATCGATGTTTGATCTGGAACCGGGTTTCCATTTGAAACGTTGTAATGAACTTGCATCGCCAAGCCTTTTCCCGCGGGAAGAGGAATGCCCGTATCGACGGGGAAAGTGACCGCTGGCATTCCAGGGGCCCACGCGCCGAGGGCTCCGCTCGTGGGAATTCCAGGAGCGCCATAACACGTCCACCCCGAGCCGGCTTCTGTGGCATCTTTTGCTTTCGCTTCAGCTAAATCGACGATGTACACAATCACGTGATGCACTTGGGCCTGCACCCCAGGCTTGATGTCATAGGCAACCACGTTTTTGGTGGTGGACCCTTGGGGGTCAATGAGGAAACAGCGGTAGTCGTCATGCACAACATGAGACGGGGTGTACGGCTCCTTCATGGTCAACGTTTGGTCGACGCGAGCAAGCCCAGACAACCCACCATCAGTCGCGGGAGGACTATCGCTCACGTTGCCTTCGGGTGCTCCGCCTGCAGCCCATTGAACGATGATATCGATTTCACCAGGACTCAGACGCCGGTCACCGACGAAAGGGCCCCCGCACGTATCAGACGGCATCCACGGAGGCATGCTCCCTGAAGCGACGGCGGCAGACATTTGTGACGCCCGCGGCCGAGCAGCGCTGTAGGTATCAAGAGCAAATGGAGCAATGCCGCCGACCACGTGGCAATGATTGCAACTGGCTTGCGCGATGGGCAGCACATCTTTGTACCAGGTCAGCGTCGTGGGGATGATGAGACCTCCGTCACTCCCACGTAGGCCACCGTCAAGCGAAGGCGGCGCTATGCACGCGAAAAACATCAGCAGCGAACAAGCGGCGAATTTCAAACCTAAGCGGCGTCCCACAAGATGTCCTTTCAATCCTTGAGGCAGCAATACACTGCCTCAAGCCAACAAACGCAAACGGCTCCAAAGTGTCGCCGATGTGGTACGCAACCCGTCTCATGCAGGGTTGGCACACCGCCACGCTTACACGCAACCAGGTCGTCGGACCCCAGTTGCATCGTTTGTCTCTTGAAGTATCGGCTTTCGTTGCCAAAAGTTTCCACACGCCCGGTCAATACCAACGGGTGCGTCTGTCAGGCGGCGAAGATGCCTTCTTTGCCATTGCCTCGTCACCCGGTACCCCCCACTTCGAATACCTCATTCGTGCTAACGAGGGCGTCGCTCGCGCTTGGAGCGCTCTGGCCGTCGGAGCGACGGTTGAAGTCAGTGCAGTCGACGGGCCAGGTTTTCCGTTGGAACGTGCTCGGGGGCAGAACCTCTTGTTGATTGGTACAGGCACCGGCTTTGCTCCGTTGCGTTCAGTCATCAGCAGCATTCGCCCGCGGCGCGCTGAGTTTGGGCGCATCGAGGGGGCTTACGGGGCGATGACACCCGAGCATCTCGCTTTTGGAAATGAGCTCGCACAGTGGACCGCGGACGCCATGCGAGTTGTGCCTATCGTGACCATTCCTTCGTTGAGCTGGACCGGTGCAGTGGGTTTGGTGCAAATGCTTTTGCCGACATTTCAAGTCGACGACACCTTTGCGTTCTTGTGCGGTCAGCCTGAGATGATCAACGAGGTGACGACTGCCCTTGACAAACAAGGGCTTCCCGCTTCGAGAATATTCACCAACCTACCGACTTGATCTCTTCACCTGAAGAAGAGATCTCTTAGAGTCCCTCGCCCCGATGGCACTCGTTCCTCCTTTTTCTACAGTGGCTTCCCCCGTAGGTCGATGGTTGTTGCTCAGCGATGGCGAAGCACTCACGGGCCTTTTTCCCGAATCGCACCGGGCAGTTCCGACGGTGACCGATGGGTGGCATCGAGATGACGCCTTCTTCGCCGGAGTCAGAGACCAGTTGAGTGCGTACTTCGCCGGGCGACTTTCTGAATTCACCGTGCGCCTTTCGCCGAAAGGCACCCCTTTTCAGCAGCGCGTGTGGGAAGGCCTTCGTCAGATTCCCATGGGCACGACCACCACCTATGGGGCCCTCGCAGCCCACCTCAATCAACCGACCGCCTCTCGCGCTGTAGGAGCCGCAAATGGGAAAAACCCCATTTCCCTCATCGTGCCCTGTCATCGAGTCGTGGGGAGCAGTGGAACGTTGACCGGTTACGCGGGTGGTCTGCAGCTCAAAGCCTGGCTCCTCAATCATGAAGCGATGATGACGCGCCGAGCTGGCTGCGGCCTCACGCCCTTGTCCATGGCTGCGGCCGCCCGTCATAGCGCGGTTCAGCTGAGCTTCTAGGTTCCTTGGCTTTGTTTCTCGAGGGTGACGTTCACCGCAATCTGATTCACCTGTACTGCCGTCTGCGCGGGCCCTTCTTTAAATTCCGACGCCAATACTTCTTTGGCAATCGAGAGCGCATATTCACGCAGTGCGGCTGAGGTGGCGACATCAGCGCATGACCACGTGAGTGAAATTCTATCGGTCAGTTCCATGCCGCCTTCCTTGCGGGCATTTTGCATGACGCTGATGAATTCTCGGGCGATGCCTTCGCGGCGGAGCGCCTCATCAATCTTGGTTTCGAGCGCAACGGTGATGGTTCCATCGGTGGCCACAGCCGCATCTCCCTTGGCGCTTCGCTGCAAAACCACATCTTCAAGCGTCAACGCTTCCCCCGCGACCAGCACAGGCGTGCCTGCTTCCAATTGAGCCACTTCTGCAAGTGTCCACCCACTCAGCGCTGCGCCGATTTCTTTCAACTTGGGCCCGAGTCGCTTGCCCAAAGTCTTAAAATTCGGCTTCACACTGACGCTGGCAAAAGCCCCTTCGTCGGCTTCAACCGTCACCGTTTTTACGTTCGTTTCTTCGGCAATCAGAAGCGCCATGCGCAGCACAGCGTCGCGCACGCGCGCATCTCGATGGGCCACCGTCAGCTTTGACAAGGGTTGGCGAACTTTGAGTTTATGGTCTTCACGCAGCTTGCGCGTCAAGGCCACCACGCTGCGCGCGACCATCATGCTTTCTTCAAGCCCGGTATCAATGAGTGTCT
>JAYUVR010000214.1:0-6867 GCA_043753955.1 Archangium sp.
ACTGAAACGTCTTGCTTAGACAAGGCCGACGCCGACAATGATGGCAAAATCGACTGCGCCGACAGCGACTGTGCCACTCACCCCTTCTGTCTGCCTGAAACACAATGCGCAGATGGCAAAGACAACAACATGGAAGGTCTCATCGACTGCGATGACCCTGACTGCGCACCCACTGCCATCTGCAGTGCTGCCAATTTCGTCACCCTCTCGAATGCGACCTTCGAAACAGGAATCACACCGTATGTGGCGGGCGGAGCTGATGCTGCTCGCATCTCGAACGCCACCTACGCTGGCGCCGGAACTTTCTCCGTCCGCCTTCGCGATGACTCTGGCGTTGCGTCGTCAATTACTTCCGCGACCGCGATGAACTTGAGCTCGAAGAGCCGCTTGAAAATTAACTTCAAGTACTTGACTGTAGGCATGAATGAAGGCGACAGCTTCCTGATTGAAGTCTTAGATGGCGCCAACTGGGAATACGTGACTCGCATTGTCAGCGAGCCAAACACCAACAACATTCACCAAACCATCACGGCAGAAGTCAATCTGAATACCTTGTCAAACAAGTCTGCAGTCAAGATTCGCTTCCGCTCTGACGCACCGACTGATGCCAACCAAATCTACGTGGACGACATCAAAGTCACTGCCAAGTAATAGCTTCTAAAAGAGAGAAAAACAGCAAAGCACTGAGGCGAATATTTCGTCTCGGTGTTTTGTTTTTTTAAGGTGCCCTTCAATTTTTTCTTGAGGAAAGTGCCTTTTCAGAGCCGAAATCTCTTTCAAATCTGCGAAGTGCAAATATGCAATTCGACCCTCATTCTTAGAGCATTACCGCCCAATTGCGCCCCCTTAGCGCCGCTCATTCCATGGCGCACCGATTGCTTTGTGCTCCGTCATACCTGGCGTACTCACGGAGCGGCACATGAAGTTCGGACGAGTTCTTCTGACGAGTTGCATTGCACTTATTGGCTGCTCATCTCTCAATGAGAGACAAGAGCCCTTGGCGCCTGAGCTCGCCCGGAAGCTCAGTCTTGACATCTTGCAAGAGCGCAAGTTGCACATGCAATCAAGAGAAGCGGAATTGGAAAATGTACGGTCCGTCTTTATTGACGAGTTGGGCGAAGCCCATACCCGTGTCACCCAAAGTTACAAAGGTGTGCCTGTATTCGGCTCTGAGGTCATCGTTCACTTAGACAAAGAGGGGAAGCTCAAAGACATCACCTCGAGAGTGGCGAAGAATATCGAGCTCGACACTCAACCTTCTCTCACTGAGAAAGAGGCGATTGAAGCTGCAGTAAAAAGCGTGGGCGGTTGGGTGTCGCTCAGCACTGACCCTCAAGCGAGTTTACAAATTTTGCGGCGAGATGATGGCCCTAAACTCACGTGGCAGGTGCAGTTGGAAACCATCGATGTTGATGACCCAGAAAGGCCACTTGTCTTCATCGATGCGCACACCGGTGAAGTGGTTTGGTCTCATGACAGTATGAGTCACCTCAAAAATCGTGAGGTGCACAATTTGAATCACGGAACGACTTTACCTGGGCCCGTGACTCGAATTGAAAATCAAGCCGCAGTTGGTGACCTCGAAGTTGATGGGCAATTTGATCGATTGGGTGCAACGTACGATTGCTACAAGGCCCTATTTAATCGCGATTCTTACGACAACGCCGGGGCGAAATTGGTGAGCTCGGTTCGCTACGCATCGAATTTCAATACTGCCAAATGGGACGGCGTGAACCGTCTCTTGCTTTTTGGAGAAGGGAACATGGTCGACACCAGAGGTCTTGCCCAGTCACTCGATGTGACCGCTCATGAATTCACTCACGCAGTGACGCAATTCTCATCGGGACTGATGGGCGATCAAGAGCCAGGCGGCCTCAATGAATCAATAGGAGACATCTTCGGAGCCGTGTGTGAATGGAATCGTGCAAACCCCACCAACCTCAACGCACCCACCGTTCCGGCCAACTGGACTATGGCCGAAGGCGTAACCCTGTCATCGCCGGTACTTCGGTACTTGGCTGACCCGGCGAAAGATGGCTACTCAATCGACTACTACTTCACAGACGTTCGATGGAACGAAGCGCACTTCCTCACAGGCATCACCAACTTGGCCTTCTACCTGCTTTCTGAAGGCGGCACTCACCCTCGCGGAAAGTCATCTAATGTAGTCACCGGTATTGGCATCAACGCGGCCGCTCGCATTTTCTACCGAGCCAATACTGTCTACTTGACGCCCTATTCTGATTTTGCAGACGCACGTGAATTGACCATTCGCGCGGCCGAAGATTTGTATGGCGTTGGGTCTATTCAAGCCACTCAAACTGGCAATGCCTGGACAGCGGTTGGGTTGCTTCCCGCTCCCGTCTACAACAAAGTTGTTCAAACCATACCCGTCACCGGACAAGCAAATATTCCAGCAATCTACTCTTTCGTTTCAAATGGAAAGACTCCACTGCGGTTTACTCTCGATACGGTCTTCAATGACACTTTGCTTCAATATCCCAGCCAGCTTTATGTGAGATTCGGGAGCGCCCCCACTGATGATGAGTATGATTGCGGTTTTTACAGATATGCCGATGACAATATGTGTGAATTCAGTCCCGCCAAGGCTGGCACGTATTACATGCGTGTTATTCCCAACTCCGATGTGAACGCTGTTCCTTCAGGCACGTTAATTGTCCGTCGCGCCTCAGAAATATGTGGCGACAGTATCGACAACAATGCCAATGGCAAAATCGACTGCGCAGATGTTGATTGTCAAGGCTATCCAAGCTGTCTGCCCGCTACTGAAACCTCGTGCTTCGATGGGGTAGATAATGACGGCGACGGAGCCATTGATTGCACCGACTCAAATTGCAAATCAACTCCGGCCTGTTTGCCCGAAAAGCAATGTGACGACGGCGTCGACAATGATTCAGATGGCAAGACAGACTGTCTTGATTCCAACTGTTCGAGTGCCCCTATTTGCAATAATACGCTGGGCTGGACGCTGATCTCGAATGCCACGTTCGAAACGGCATTGACGCCTTATGCAGTGGGTGGTGTTGATGCTGCTCGGGTGTTGAATGTGACTGCCGCCGCCGCTGGGAGCTATTCAGTTCAAATTCGAGACAACAGCGGAGTGCCTTCATCGTTCAGCACCGCTACGGCCATGAATCTGACGAACTACAGCCGCATGCGCATTGACTACAGCTATTACGCGCTCAGCTTGGAAAAAGGCGAGAGCTTCGTCGTGGAAGTGCTCGATGGAACAAGTTGGGTCATCGTTGATAGAAAGGTGAACGGACTTCTGTTCTCGAATAACGCTCACAACACAGCCTCGACCATTGTTGATTTGAAAACGCTCAGCAGTCGAAACGCGCTCAAAATTCGATTCCGTGCCGATGCCTCAGCAGACGATGACCAAATATTCTTGGACAACATCAAAGTGCAGGCCAAGTAGCGGGGCTATTGCATTCAACAGACAACGGGCTGGCGTTCTTCCAGCTCTGCGCCACAGCTTACAGGCTCGATTTGATCTTCCGGCCCCAGTCCAGGAAACGACTATCGATATGTTCGACTACCAAGAGAGTGATATCTCTCAGACCATCGAGAAGTGCCGTTGATGAGCGTCGTTTAATGACAGCCGAAGCGACCCGGGTCAGGCTCTTCGCGTAAGTCCAAATGATTTTGAACTGGCGTCGCAAATGGGTCGTGCTGCATAAGTCGGTGTCAACTCGATCGGGGCAAGCCACCTATGAAGTCATCCTCTCGGGAGAGGAGAGCCTATTCACCTGCGACGTTCGGCTCCTGTCGCAGGTATTTTCTGCCTCTCACAAAGATCGACGCAGCGTTGATGCCAGGCGCGATCAGCCGCTCTGCCGGCGCTACCGCCTCAGGCCCTTCCCAATGACGCGGCGACGAGTGGTTCTCTGCACCCTAGGAGCTGTCCCTGCGACGCTCGCAATCGTCGTCATCTTTCTTAACCTCAGTTCGGGCGAGACGAAAATTGCCCATGAGGTTCCGCATCTCTATGGAGTCGGCGACCCACAATTCGCTCGGACCATGGGAACGATGCTTGGGCCGGGGATTGTGGACGGTAACAAAGTCACCCCCCTCATCAACGGCGACGAAATCTTCCCCTCGATGCTGGAAGCCATTCGCGGCGCGGAGAAGACAATTACCTTCGAGACATACATCTACTGGTCCGGCGACATTGCCAAAACCTTCGGCAACGCCCTGGTTGAGCGCGCAAAGGCCGGCGTGAAAGTCCACGTCTTGATGGATGGGGTAGGAGCCGGAAAGGCGGACGACAGCCTCATCGACTCCATGAAAGCGGCGGGGGTTGAGGTCGAGAAGTATCACCCATTGAAATGGTACAACGTCAGCCGTTGGAACAACCGCACCCATCGGAAGTTGCTCGTGGTGGACGGGCGCGTCGGCTTCACCGGCGGCGTCGGCATCGCTGACCTCTGGGCCGGCAACGCGCAGGATCCCGAGCATTGGAGGGATTCACATTTTCGAATGGAGGGCCCCGCGGTAGCGCAGATGCAGAGCGCCTTCATGGACAACTGGATGAAGACGCGCACCTTGGTGCTCCACGGTGAGGGCTATTTTCCAAAGCTTGAGCCTCGGGGCACCCAGCTCGCCCAAGTTTTCAAGAGCTCTGCAGTAGACGGCAGCGAGAGCGTCCGCCTCATGTACCTCATGTCCATCGCCGCGGCGAAGGAGAGCATTTTTCTGGCGAACGCTTACTTCGTCCCCGACGATTTGTCCGTGGCCATGCTCGTCGCCGCGCGCAAACGCGGAGTGAAGGTCGAAATCATCGTCCCCGGTAAGCATTCCGACACGGAGCTGGTACGCAAGGCAGCGAGGTCCCGCTGGGGGGCGCTTTTAGATTCAGGCGTCGAAATCTACGAGTACCAGCCCACCATGATGCACTGCAAAGTGATGGTGGTAGATGGCTTATGGACGTCGGTCGGCTCCACCAACTTCGACAACCGTTCCTTCCGCCTCAACGACGAGGCGAACCTGAACGTCCTCGATGCCGACTTCGCGCACCTCAACGTCAAAAGCTTCGAAGACGACAAGTCGAAGTCGGTGCGCCTGACACGGGACGCGTGGCAAACAAGGCCATGGACAGAGAAATTCACCGAATGGGCTGCGGGCCTTCTGCGACTTCAATTGTGAGGAAGTAGGGCTTCCATCTCGTCACCTGACAGCACCCTTGTGGCCTTTCGATTCGAGTCGCTGTGAAATGTAGGCCAGCGCATGCGGGGGGCAATGGGCTCCAACCGGTTGCGGGCCACCACAGGGCGCTGGGTTCTACCCCCACTTGGTAGTGCCAACGCCCAAGGGTGTCGGGGGTCTGTACGGTGCTCATGCCGGCGCATCCAATTCCAAGCACGCAAAGGCCAAACCAACATTTCGAGTGCTGCATAGCGCATTTGGTTGCTCGGGAGCACCGAGACGATCGCCCGACTTCAGCCAGCGTGCACATGACGCTTTTGAAAACTGCGTGCACGGCAGCGGTTTTTGCCGGTCCCTCAGTGGGTGCAGCCAGGCTCGAATTGGCGGCGTTCCACCTGAATACACCAGCACCCTGCCCGACACTGCGTCGTCAACCATCTTGAGACCGTTCAGCCCCGCTTAAGTGCCCCTACGAGCGGTTTGCCAGCACGCATCACACGGGCGCAGGCCACTGACACAGGTAACGCAGCGAACCATTACAGAACTGCACAAGGCCCAGAGCCACGAGGGACTGGGCGTATCAATTGATAACCTTCACATACAGTTCGTACCAGAGCTGCGGAAGGCGTCGGCGCAAAGGAGTGTAGCCATCTCATTTTTTCTCTCGCGCGGGTGAAGGTTATTTTCAGGGAAAGAACCCGGGCTCAAAAAAGTCGGCGAAGTCTTCTGCCGAAGATACGCGCGATGACACTGCAACTCCGAAGATACGTTGCAGCGATTTGAGAAAAGAGCTGTGTGTATATGTTTTTTTATTTTCGCCCTTCTTCACATGCGGCCCGGCCACCAAAAAAGGCATTGTGTTTGAGAGGGCATAAGGCTCATCCCATACAATAAAAAGTACCCCCCCATGCGCGGTGACGAAATCGAGAATCGGCGGCACATTCTGGGCGAGCCATGCATCGCCAGCTGAAACACACGTCGTGGTCGCCGTCAGTGGAGTGCATTGGTTCGGGCAGCCAAATGCACCATGCATGTCATTACAGAGATTAGGCGTAATAAAATTATAGTGAGCGACATCCATATTTATCAAATCATCATGAAAGGACGCCGCCGTGTATTCGCGATGATGCGCTATGCAGTCGCTGGAAGCACCATCGGGAGGATTGCCAGAGACATCCTGAAAAAAAAGAAAGGGGTCGTGTTTGGGGTCATAAAAACCATCAGCTTTGATGGGGCACGCACCAGTGGTTGCGTTAAGGCCTTCTTGGTAGGAACGCCAAGTCTTCAGTCCGGCATTCTTAAGCTGCGTCACTAAATGACTTGAGTCGTTGGTGCTGTTCGCTGACGAAGGTGCTTCGTCCGTGGTGAAGGTGTGGTCACCAAACTGATTGGTTCCGGCCTCCATCCACACATAATGAGGCTCACTTGGAACTGCACTCGAGAGCGCATCTTGAAAATCGCTCGCATAGCCATGTTGAACCATCAATGTCTTGTTGATGTAGTCGGCCCTTGAGCTGCCGTAGATACCGCCAAGGCCATCGGCGTTTTGATTTTCCATCACAATCACAAACACATACGGGATAGCCGAAGTCGGACCCGAAGTTCCCCCGCCGCCGGTGCCATTGTTCCCGGTTCCCCCTCCGTCACCGCCTCCCACGCTGCCACCGCCGGTGCCGTTGTTTTCAGTTCCTCCTCCGT
>JAYUVR010000215.1:0-24476 GCA_043753955.1 Archangium sp.
AAAGCAGGCCACGGCATTCGCATTCGCGGAGGCACCGCGCGCTCGTACTACGTCGGCGTCGAGGCTGCGATGCTCGCCGTGCCGGGCTTTACACCTCCCGTCAAAGCCTTGTGCGTTGCGCCCTTTGGGATGGAAGAAGGCACTCAGGCCGACGTTCCTCCGCAAGAATTTGGGTTGGTGGTGGGCGAGCCCACCCGGTTTCGATTCTTCTCTTCGTCAACCCGGCGCGGCGACAAGGTGGGCGACTTTTTAGAAGACGCAGAACAGTCGAAAGAGCTCGAAGAATTACCGCCTATTGAAACCGCACTCCCCGGAGCCGGAGGCGCGTTGGTGCCGGTCAATTTACAAGCGGCGGTGACTGAACTGGGTGCGCTCGAAGTGCGTTGCTTAGAACGCGCCGGTCAAGGGCGTTGGAAACTCGAACTCAACGTTCGACCAGACTGAAGGTAATTTGTGAGTTCGCGCTACGTCATCGGCATCGACTTGGGCACGTCAAACTGCGCGGTGGCGTTTACGGAGCCATCGGCAGGTGCCTCAGCCCCAGTGCGCGATTTTCCCATACCGCAATTGGTACGCCCCGGAGAAATGGCCGCAAGAGCGCTCTACCCTTCAGCGGTGTATTTGCCCTTCGAAGGTGAGTTTCCTTCCGGTTCTTTAGCCCTGCCGTGGGGTGAGCCTGCGCACGTCACCGGTGAATTGGCTCGCTGGCAAGGCAGCCGGGTGCCTGGGCGAGTGGTGACTTCAGCGAAGAGTTGGCTCATTCATCAAGGCGTAGATCGCCAGGCGCCGATTCTGCCGTGGGGTGCGCCCGCTGAAGTGCCGCGCCTTTCCCCTGTCGATGCGCAAGCGACGCTCCTGCGTCACCTCGCCCAGGCGTGGAATGATGCGCACCCTGAGAGTCCGCTCGCACACCAAGAAGTGGTGTTGACCATTCCCGCTTCATTCGATGAAGCCGCTCGCGCTTTGACACTTCAAGCAGCGCGCGAAGCCGGGTTCGAACTTTCGAAATTATCGTTGTTGGAAGAGCCGCAGGCCGCATTTTACGACTTCACTTCGAGGCATCGTCGCTCGCTTTCGAATGCATTGGCAGACATTCACCTGGTGCTCGTCGTCGACGTCGGAGGAGGCACCACCGACTTCAGCCTGGTTCAAGTGGCCATGCTCCCTGAAGGCCCCGCGCTGCAGCGTTTGGCCGTGGGCGACCATCTGCTCCTCGGTGGCGACAATATGGATGCAGCGCTGGCTCGGTTGCTTGAATCGAAACTCTTTCCCGATGGGAAAAGGTTGAACGGCACGCAATGGAGTCAGGCCATTCAAGTGGCGCGCACCGCGAAAGAAGTGTTGCTCGGTAAAGAAGCACCCCAAAGTCAAAAAGTGAGCATCGCTTCTGGCGGCAGCAAGCTCATCGGCAGCACGTTGACGAGTGAACTGACACGAGACGAAGTGATTGAGGTGGTGGCCCGAGGTTTTTTCCCACCGGTCACCCCTGATTCATTGCCCACCCTTGCTCGGCGTGGAGCGGTGGTCGAATTGGGGCTCCCTTTTGCCCAAGACGCAGCCATCACCCGGCATGTGGTGGCTTTCCTCAAAGCCCATGCAGGTCAAACGCTCCGTCGGCCCGATGCGATTTTGCTCAATGGCGGCGTCTTTAATTCACCCACCCTGACCCATGCGTTTGTCGATTCGATTTCGGCCTTGTGGCCCAGTGCGCCGAAAATTCCGCTGCTTCCTCATGATTCACTCGACCTCGCCGTCGCTCGCGGGGCCGCGTATTCAGGGTTGGCTCGCAAAGCCCTGGGCAAAAAAATCGGAGGCGGAGCTCCTCGCGCCTACTACGCCGCAGTCACCAGCGCAGACGCCAAGCAGGGGGTGTGTCTCATTCCCCGAGGGTTAGAAGAAGGTCAAACGGTCGACCTCACCGCGCGCACTTTCACGTTGACGCTGGGCAGGCCAGTGCAGTTTCAACTCTTTTCCACCACTGCAGATCGCCTCGACAAACCCGGAGAAGTCGTCGACTTGAACGATGACATCTTCAAAGCCCTCCCCCCGATTCACACTATTCTTGTCGGGGCGAAAGGCAGCACCGTTCAGGTGCACCTGGTGGCGAGCTTGACTGAAGTCGGCACCTTGGAGCTTTCGTGCGTTGCAGGTGAACAGCGTTGGCGGCTCGAATTTGAACTGCGCGGAACTGCTCAATCAGGCGAACTCAGTTTCACCGAAGCGATGCCGGCGCGCTTTTCAGAAGCCACCCTCGAAATCGACAGGGTTTTCGGTACTAAACCGCTGCCGGTCGAGCCCAAAGATGTGAAGAATCTCTTTCGCACGCTCGAACGGGTGCTCGGTCCGCGCGAAGGTTGGAGCGTGCCCGTGTTGCGTGAAATGTGGACTCCGCTCTGGGCCGGCGTGGGTAAACGGCGACGTTCTGTCGAGCATGAAAAAGTGATGTTTCAGCTGTTGGGCTACTCGCTGCGACCCGGCCTTGGCTACCCGTTGGATCCATGGCGAGTCGAACAGACTTTCACCATCTTTAAAGACTTGCTCACGCACCACGCTGAGCAACCGTTGTGGTCGGAATTCTGGGTGCTCTGGCGTCGCATCGCAGGCGGGCTTTCAGAAGCTGCACAGCTTCAAGTGTGGTCGTACTTGCAACCTCATTTGCTGCGCCGCGTTCCGGTTGGTTTTCCAGTGCCGAAAGAGAAAATCAAAGGCATTCAACCGCAGGGCCTCGAAGAGATGGTGCGCTGCGCGGCTTCACTTGAATTGTTACCTCCGTCACAGAAAATCGAACTGGGGCACTGGGTGGTTTCGCGCTTGCTGGCTCCAGAGACCACCGGAGGCCCTTGGGCTTGGGCCTTAGGTCGATTGGGCGCGCGCGTGCCCGTGCATGGAGCTTCACACCGGGTGGTGCCTCCAGACGTCGCTTCAGCCTGGGTGGAAGTGCTGATGAAGCTCAAAACCCATGACGGTGCCTTGTTCGCGCTGTCTTCGCTGGCTCGCAAAACGGGAGATCGATCTCGAGATCTCGATGAGTCAATTCGCGCTCGAGTACTCGAAGCGCTGACTTCCGCTCCCGCATCGTGGCGTCAGTTGGTTTCTGAAGTGGTGCAACTCTCGCAAGCTGACGAAGCTCGAGCGCTCGGCGATACTTTGCCAGTGGGCCTGACTCTTTAACTGCTAGCGTCACGCGCCTATGGGCCTGCGTTCGTGTGTCCTCGCGCTCTTTTTCTTCAGCAGCTGCGGTGGTGTTCATTTCGACGTCGACCAGGCGCTCGGAGAACAGCGAATACCAGGTAGCCCATTGGGCGCCGTGCTTCCTTCGCTGCTCCCGAACCCTTTCCGGCTCAACGTTGACCTCAAAGCAGAAACGGCAAAACGAGGCACGGGGCCAGCCACGGCGGCATTTCTCAAGTCGCTGACACTGGCCGCGACTCCAGCCGCCAATCCGTCAGGGAACTTTGGCTTTCTCGAAGAAGTGCACGTTTTCATCGAAGCACCGGCATTGCCGAAAAAAGAAGTCGCTCTTCTCAAGCCCGTGCCTAGTGAAGCGACGTCGGTCACTTTTACGATTATCGATGGCGTCGACCTGCTGCCCTATGTGAACGCAGGAGCTTCAATCACCACGACCGCGACGGGCACACAGCCCGCCCGAGACTTTACTTTTGATGGGAAAGTCGTCCTCGACATTCGCGTGTAGGAAATTGGAGTACCGACGATACACACCATGACGATTGCGGTGGGCCTCTAACGGGGATAGTCGAAGGCCAGCCTCAATGAATCGAGTTCTCGACGCTCTGGTGTCCATCTCTGTCCGCCAACCTTGGCGGATTTTAGCGGTCTCGCTGGTCACCGCCCTCATTGCCAGCGTGATGTCGGCTCAATTGGGTTTCCGCGGTGATTTTACTGAGCTGCTGCCCAAGTCGACGGCGGAGGTCAAAGATCTCAAAGAGATTGAAGATCGCGCCGGAGGCACGGGCTACCTCATTGTTCAAGTGCTCAACGACGAGCGCGAAAACCGCCGAGCCTTCGCCAAAGAGGCAGCCGCAGCGCTCGAACTTCGCTCCGACGTGGTGCGCTTCGTCGAGTGGCGCTTCGATACCGACTTTTTGGCGCGCCGGGCGCTGCTGCTCCTTGAGACTGAGAAGCTTAAGAATCTCAAAGAAGATCTTTCCCTTCGCATCGACTGGGAAAAGAAGATTGCCAACCCACTCTTCGTCGATTTGGAAGAAGAAGCGCCTCCGGCTGACTTTGCCGCCATTGAGAAAAAGTATTCTCCTTCTTCCAGTCGCGGCGATTACCTCGAATCAAAAGATGGCGACGAGCTCTATTTGCTCATCAAAGCCACCTCGACTCCGGCCGACTTAGACTTCAATCGCAAGCTGCTCGCAGCGGTCAAAGAGACCCTCGACCCGCTGGTGAAGGCCAACTACCCCAAGCTGTCACTCAACTACACCGGCGCCTACGTGGTGCGCGTCGAAGATGACGACGCAATGCAGGCCGATCTCGCGCGCTCGGTCATCATTGCCACCATTCTGACGCTGGTCATCATCTTGGCCATCAGTCGACGACTGGCCATTATCGCCGTGGTCGCCTTCCCCGTCGGCATTGGCATCTCGCTCACGTTTGCATTCACCTGGCTTCTCATCGGCCACTTGAATCCCGTAACGGGTTTTTTGGGCGCCATTCTCATCGGCTTGGGCATTGAATTCGGGTTGCACTTGGCGATGCGCTACTGGGAAGAGCGCCGCAAGTATGAACCCGTGCAGGCCATGCGAGAAACCTTGCACGGCACTTTTGGGGGAGCGCTTTCATCGGCCGTCACCAATTCCGCGGCATTTTTCGTGCTCGTCTTTGCAGAATTTGAAGCCTTCAAACAATTCGGCCGCATCGCCGCTTTTGGCGTGATGGCCACTTTGGCTTCAACGTATATTTTTGGCCCCGCCTTGCTGTTTTTGTCTGAACGGTTTGCCTTCCGTACCCCGAAACCCGTCGAGCCCAACGCGATTGAGCCGCCTTCGTGGAAGGCGCCGAAGGGGTTGCTCATCGGCATCGTCGTCTTCATGACATTGGCGGTGATCGGTTCGTTGGCCGTCGCTCACAACGTCGGCTTCGAAAACAACCTGCTCAAAATGAAGGGCGAATCTACCGCAGCAGAGCTCGAAATTCACATCGCTGAAGAGATGGGCATCATCATGATTCCCGGCGTGGTGTGGGTTGATTCGCTTCAGAATGCTCGCAAAGTCAGTGAGATTGCGAAAAACGTTCAACGCGAACGCGGCGAAGAAAGTGGTATCGCTGAGGTTGCGTCACTCAATGATCTCCTTCCCGCCGATTCTGAAAACCGACTGGCCATCATGGCTGAATTGGGGGTTCTGCTTCAGAAACTCCCCGCGTCGAAACAAGAAGACAAACGGGTGAAAAAACTTGTCGAAATGACCCAAGCGAAGCCGTGGTCCATCGACGAGCTCCCGGTTGAATTTCGCCGCCGATTCGAGCCGTTTGATCGCCAAGGCACCTTCGTCTTGTTGTTCCCTCGCTTCGGCCTGCACGACGTTCAACGCCTCGAAGAATGGGCTTCAGACTTAAATGGAGTCGGTCGGCAAGCCGAAGCCATCGGGTTGCACGCTCCCATTCTTGACGCCAATCGACTGGCGGCGAAGATTTTCGCCCTCATTCGCCAAGATGGGCCGCTCATCATGGGGCTCGCGTCACTGGTGGTGTTTCTGACCATCTGGGTCGCGTTAAGAAAACTCTCTCATGCCTTGCTGGTGACAGGCCCCTTGTTTGCGGGAATGGCCTGTCTTCCCGGCGGCATGTTCTTAGGCAACATCTCGCTTAATTTTCTGAACGTGGTGGTGCTCCCCAATCTGCTCGCCATCGCGGTAGACAATTCGGTGCACTTGTTTCATCGCTACAAAGAAGACGGCGTGGGCTCGATGAGCCGCATCATGCGCCACACCGGAGTGACCGCGGTGGTAGCCACGTGTTCCAACGCTGCAGGTTACGCTTCGATGTTGATTGCAAGGCACGCAGGCCTCCGCAGTGTCGGTTTGCTCGCCGTGGTTGGAGTCCTCTGCACCTTCTTGGGAACCACGATTCTTTTCCCAGCGCTCATCGAACTCAGAGAGCGCTTCTTGGGGCGGGGTATCGGCGACACAGAGCGGGAAGCTTAGAAACGCTTCTTCATCTCAAGATGCGGCATTCCTGCTTCGTCGAAAACGGCGCCGTGCGGCTCGTACCCTTGGCGCTTGTAGAATTCCATGGCTGAGAGCTGTGCGTGCAACAAGATGCCCGCCATGTTCCGACGTCGAGCTTCGGCTTCGAGGGCCTCGAGAAGCCGGGCACCGGTGCCTGACTTGCGATTCGATTGCAGTACCGCCATGCGGCCGATGCGGCCCCAGCTGCCCTTTTCATCAGGAGGCACTTGTGCAAGCGCCACCAACCGCCCCGTACCAACGGCGTGTTTCCCGTCGACCGCCAAGACATGAAAAGCCACTGAATCTTCGGCATCGCGCTCGAATGATTCGGGCACACTCTGCTCTTCAATGAAGACGATTTCGCGGATCGCCAGCGCCTGAAAGAGCTCGCCTTCGTTCTCCACCGGCTTGATGAGAATTTCTGTCGCAGTATCGCCCGGCATCGCTTTTGGTCCTATAGGGGAATTCCGTATGGTTGCCCAGCCTGTCGAGCGGCCGTACCCGCTCATTTTTTTCTACCTGCTCTACTTCATGACAGTTGGCGTCTCGATGCCCTTTATGCCGGGCTACTTCAAGAGCTTGGGTTTTACAGGTGCGCAGTCAGGCACGTTGCTCGCGGTGGGGCCCATGTTTGCCCTCTTTATGCCTCCGCTGTGGGGGCAGCTGGCAGATCGCTCGGGCAAGCCGGGAATGGTGCTGTTGGGCTCCACCGTCGGAGGCGCGTTGGGCTACGCGCTCCTCGCCAGCGCGAGCAGTTTTACGCAGGCGCTCTTGGCATTGTGCGTACACGCGATGTTCGCCACCAGCATCACGTCACTCGCAGATACGTTGGCGCTCAATCACGTGCACCAACATGGCGGCACGTACGCGGGAATTCGCACCTGGGGCTCGCTTGGGTTTGTTTTGGCCTCGCTCCCTTTTGGTTTTCTCATCAATGAAGTCGACCGCAGTGCGGTGTGGGTGCCGTTGGTGTTGATGTCAGCCGCTGCACTCATTTGTGCATTGACGCTCGCTCGTGCACCGGGGCAACGACACGCGGGCCCTCAACCCAGTGTGGCCAGTGCCTTTGCGCTCATTCGTCAGCCGCAGGTTTTTCTTTTTCTCTTAGCGACCTGTCTGCATTGGATGTCGTGCGCGCCGTATCACGGGAGTCTCGCTCCGCATCTGAAGGACATTGGGCTCGAGCCTTGGGTGGTGGGGGTGTGCTCGAGCATCGGGGTCATTTCAGAAATCGGAGTGATGCTGACGTGGTCTCGGTGGTCTGCGCGAATCTCGACCAAAAGACTGTTGCTGCTGTGCTTCGCTGGCAGCTCGTTCCGATGGTTTCTCATGTCGGTGACGTCGAACCCCATACTGCTGATTGCGTCGGCCGCGCTGCACGGGCTTACCTTTGGTGCGTTCTATTTAGCGTCAGTGGAATGGATGATGGAACGCGCTCCAGGTTCATTGCGAGCTACCGGCCAAGCACTCTTCGTCTCTGCAACCTTTGGCATCGGAGGCATCGTGGGCTACCGCACTTCAGGAGCCCTCTATGACGTACTCGGAGGACATCGTCTCTTCGCCGTGGCCGCACTGATGGCATTGGTACCAGCGATAGTGCTGGGCCTTACGCCGCATCGCAAAGCCGTCAATTGGTGACGGTGCTGGTGAACAAAAATACCTTGGCGCCAGCGCGAGCGACTCCGAAGTGTTGCTTCAGCGGTCGTTTCTCATTGGCCACAAACGCTTTGAGACCTGGGTAGAGCGCCATCAAGGTGGTGATGATGTCAGCCACGTCAGAAGTTTGCGGAACCCCCAGTTCAATTTTGGCTCGACCTTCACAAGCGGCCTGCAACGTCTTGGGGATGATGACCGTGATGTTCATCGGGTATCTGGGGAGCATGCCATGTCGGGTGGTCCCGTGTTGCAGCGATTATCGCCACCGCAAACGAGGAGAACCTCACCGGTCGCCAAGCCACCTTTATTAGGCTTCATTTTGATGCGCACAGATGCGCACCTCACTCGACTTAGCTGAGGCTTCTCATTGGAGCTCGATACAACAACTCGATTTGTTGTCCGAAAACGAATGAGCGAAAGTGCGGGCCGATGTCACAACCTGTAAAAAGGGGCGCCACTTACGATGATCTCGTACGCCTCCCCGATACAGTCACGGGGCAAATCATCGATGGTGATTTGTATGCCATGCCGCGACCCGCCGGCGCGCACGCCTTTGTTGCAAGTCTTTTAGGGGGCGACCTCCACGTGCCATTTCAGCGAGGTCGAGACGGGCCTGGCGGCTGGTGGATCATCGACGAACCTGAAGTTCATTTCGCAAGCAATGTGCTGGTTCCAGATATCACCGGTTGGCGGCGCGAACAGATGCCGCAGTCGCCGACAGCGGAGGAACGGTTCTTCACGCTGACTCCCAATTGGGTGTGTGAGGTGCTGTCACCGTCTACGGCCTCGCTCGACCGCGTAAGAAAGCGTCGGGTATACGAAGGAGCGGGCGTTCAATGGCTTTGGTACATCGACCCAATCGGTCGAACGTTGGAAGCTTTTGAGTGGGTTCAAGGCCGATATTCGCCACTCGGAACATGGGGGCCAGGGGAGAGCCCCAATGTCGCACCGTTCGACGCCATTGCGCTCGACCTTGATGCCATTTGGGGTTCTGCCGAGCCCGAAGTCGCGCTCCGCAAGTGACTTGAAAACTACTCTGTCAAAAAGCTCGCGAGCGAATTGACATCGATATCGCAATGGCCACCGGGAGTAGCAACCCAGCTCACTCTTCCTCCACGCATTCGCAGATTCTCGACCAGTTTCTCACCGCCTTCAGTGCACCCCCACTCATCGGTTTTTCCGCATGAGACATAAAACGCTGGGCCTTCTGACACATCGACAGTGTTCGAGAGCGGCAACGGATAGTTCGCGCGCCAGAAGTCTTCATTCGGGTAAAACTGCCGAGACAACATCAACAGCGTCAGCGCCTTTTGCCAGGTGGTCGATGAACGATGCACATACGAAATGATGTCTTTGATGCTGGCGTAGGGCGAAACGGTCGCCAAGGCAGCACACAGTGACGCTACTTTAGAAAACCGGGTGGCTGATCTGAGGCCAACCAGGAGCGCGTTCACGCCTCCCATCGACTCGCCAACAACCATTCTGCGACCGTAAGGTTGCCTGAGTTCGCGTTCGATTCGAGGCAAGACGGTTTCGAGAAATACACCGAGAAGGTCGTCGGTGATCAGCCATACACGCCCAAATGAAACACCCACCACTGTAGGAGCATCGACTTTCATTTCAGCCCAACGACGCTCAACGGCTCCCGTGTAGTACGTCGCATCATTCCACCAGGTGGCTGCGCCATGCCGGCCGTGAAAGTGAAAGACGACATCGGGGTTTTCACTGCCAGGCACGCGATTGATGCAGAACGAATAGGGGAGCGGCTGGGTTTCCTCGAAACAACGCATTTCGAGACCCGCTATCGGCTCAGGCACCCACTGAGGGTTGGGCCAAAAGAGCCAGGCCACAAAAAGTGCTGCGACGGCGAAAGAGATACCAAAAAGAACAACACGGAAACGAACACTTGCAGCGTTCATTGAGCTCGACCCTGAGCCGGCCAAGGACTGTCCTCGCACATAACAAACCAGGCTCCATTGAGACGGCATTATGTTTCTGAAAGACTTGGAATCACTATGGAAAATCCGACCACTAAGTTGCCCCGTCAGATGAGCGCTCCTGGAAATCGCTTAGCAAAAAAGCGTCACCAGTCGCGCTCAGCCTCGAAGCGGAAAGCACTCGAGTTACTCACGAGCGAGCAAGGTGATGAGACATTCATAGATCGAATAAACCAGTACGTCGGAGTGGCAGACGACCTGCCTGCCAGCGTCGTTGGGAACCCAAGGCATATGAGCGGCTATGGTTATTAACCGCTACTGGACCTCTCCTCCGAAGAGCGTCTCCAGTGCCGCCGAATTCAGAAGCGCAAGGTCGACTATTATTGTCTACCAGCTCGAAAAAGAACGGCATTTCCAAACCGCTGTTGCTGATCCATGGTCATCGGCAGTGAGGTAAGTGGATGCAGCACAGTGCTCGGGTCCATCCAATTACGGAAATTCATAATCCCAACCACACTCGGGTGATGCCGAGCGATTTCAAAATACTCTTTCTGACGAACAGCCAGAGTCCAATCAGTTTCACCGGGACACTGAATAAGATCAGACTCAGGCACAAGAAATTGTCTTTGCTTTCCAGTCATCAAACCGTCAAGCGTACCCAACACGCTTTCCAAATCTGACAAATCCGCACAGTATTTGTCGACCCCGATCCAATCTGCCTGAGTCGGAATGTAAGACTTTGACGTTAGATTCGTTGGAGCCATTATGATCATCGTCGGAATCTTTGACGTCAGCGGGTGGCTCTTAACGATTTTTATCGCTGCATCCAAATCCGCATTGCTCACTCCATACGCGTTCGGCTCATCCTTAATATATATAGCCGCAATTTTATTTATTCTACTTGCCAGACTATTTATAAGATTCGCATAGCGAAGCGCTGCGTCTGGCGCCAGCGGACAGGGGCCATCAACTTCACATAAAGGAAAAAACTGCCAGCCAGCGTAAACAACACACGAATGATGCGCACAAGAGTCAAGGAGTTGTGGCGTATCAGGAAAAATCATATTGAGATTTGTGTAGGCTGAAATTTCCTCAAGGTGATTTCCAAACCCCGCACCAGCCGCCCCCCAATACCCATAATATAATATTTTCGGATCCCGCTCGACTCGAGACAATTGCAAATTGTCAAAGATCGAGATGGCTTGAGGAGCAGGAGGATAAGAACCAAGCAAAACGAAAACATCTGAGGGAAGAGCTGAATCAAGCACCACTTTCTCTTCGCGCCCGTTAATCAGAACAGTGCATGCCGGAAAATTAATATTGGAAGATATCTTCACTTGGTAAATGGCGCTTGCCGCAACAAAGAATGTCTTTTTCAAAACACCGCGTTGCCAAACCTGCACAGTGCCATTTGACCGAAAAGTCACCCCAAGCGCGATATCACTATTCGTTGGAAACCCTCGACTGTGAGGGTTTAAAGAGAGCATGACCGAAGCCCACATATTTGAGGTGGTGTCAAAAAGTACAGGATCTACGCTGACACCGATCGAGTAGTTTCCATTTGCATCTGTCGTGAGTGGCGAATCGAGCCTTACTGCAGACAAGCCACTGGTAAACATGAGCTTGCCTGGGTACAGGGGATGGTTGACCTGAGAAAACCATGCCTGAGGAGGAATGTCGTTATTCCAACTTCCCGAGACGCGCGTGTATGTTACGCCCCGGTCAACACCGGACTGTCGCGCGAGAAGCCCCTGATTGAGCCCATATTGTGGGTCAAGGTCGCCTCGAGAAAGCGAACTGTTGAAGTTGTCGTTCAATTGAGCCTGTGCTGTGAAACTCGACCCGACTAAAACCAACAATATAAAATGGGCCCGCTCTCGGCCTTGATGTCTACGAACGCTACAGATTGTCATCTTATTTTTTCCAAATATTGACTGTCGAGAATCGACAATTGCGAGAACTGTTCAATACAGTTCTTCAAGTCAATACAAGGGAAACACACCTTTGGCTAACAACTCTTCAGCCGAAGCATCGAACTGACAATGAGTCGTTTCGCTACTGCGGCCGCGATGCTTGCTCTGGCAACAGCACCCGGCGGTATACCAGCCGGCCCCGCACCGCTTCAGCCACCGCCAAAAGCTCGCCAGCCGGCTCAATCACTCGGTACAGACCGCTGTGTTGTTTACTCACTTCCACCAATCCCCCGTGACGCACCCGTTCTGCCTCGGCTGCATTCACCCTCAATTCAGCAATGTCTTTGAGTGAATCATTGAGCCCCACCAATCGACTCAACACTGCGGTGCCCTGAGCTAATACATCTGCAAGAGGCAGCGCCTGAGCCAACGAAAAAGGCCCACTGTGCGTACGTCGCAACGCACACAAATGCGCACCGCACCCCAGTGCCTGGCCCAATTCCGCAGCCAAAGTGCGCACAAAAAAACCCTTGCTGCAGGTGACCGACAGCTGAATTTCATCAGCTCCAAAGTCACGCAAGGTCAAATCAAAGACAGTCACCTGCCGCGGAGCCCGCTCAATTTCCTCACCCGCGCGGGCCAGTTCATACAGTCGTTTACCGCCCACTTTGATGGCCGAATACATCGGAGGCACCTGCGCAAACGTGCCTCGAAAAGAAGAAAACGCGGCTTCCAACATCTCGCGCGTTACCGGCGGCACGGGCCGCGTTTCCAACACCGTGCCATCGGCATCGAGCGTGTCCGTGGTACTGCCCAGCTTCACCGTCGCGTCGTAAGACTTGGTCGCCTCAGTAATGAACTGGGCAATTTTGGTACCTTCCTCAATACAAATGGGAAGCACTCCAGTCGCCATCGGGTCAAGCGTGCCGGTATGCCCCACTTTCTTCGCTTTCAACGCGCGGCGTACCTCACGTACCACGTCAAACGAAGTGACCCCTTTCGGCTTGTCGACGACCAACACCCCATTCATGGAAGCGTCACCAACCTTCTTTGCTGCGCACTTGTTTGAGCAGGCGTTCGATTTTGTCTCCTTCATCGAGTGAAGGGTCGAAGGTAAAAAACACTTCGGGTGAAATGCGCAGCTTGACCCGCTTGGTCACCTCGCGTCGCACGAAACCCTTGGCCGCATCGAGGCCCGCTTGGGTCTCGGCCTTCTGCTCGTCGGTGCCAATCATCGAGTAATAAACCTGCGCCACCGAGAGGTCTGGCGAGACTTTAACCCCCGTCAAGGTGATGAACCCAATGCGCGGGTCATGAATCGCTCCGCGCGTCAGCAAATCGGCCACCGCAGCGTGTATTTCGGCGCCCACTCTATCTGGTCGAACTGAAGCCACGGTGTGTCACTCCTTTTCCCACTCTCGACGATTTCGCAGGCTCCGCGCTACTGCCCGCGCATCAGTCAAGTTGATCTCTTTTTTCTTCGCCGCACCCTTCTTCGAAGGCGCCGAAGGGGAAGGCGGAGGTATCTGGCGCGTATGTCTGTCTTCCCAAGCGCCCAGCCCTTCAGCTTCGGCCAGCGAGCGTTCCCCTTTGGGAATGCTCAACGCCGGCAACCCATCACCTGAAGTCGAGCCGCTAAAGAGATCTTCTCCAAATGAAAGAATCTCAAGTTCCCGCGCGCTCACTGGTGCCACATACATGTCATCGATGTACTGAAAAATCTTGTCCATCATCTCATTGACGTGGCGGCGATCATTGCCCACCACCGAGAGCGCAACCACCGCTCGCGTCCACACGTCGTTGTCGTCGACTTCAGCCACCGCCACATTGAATTTGGCTTTGACGCGATCAGTGACGCGCCTCAACACTTGGCGCTTGGCCTTGAGAGAACCACCTGCAGGTATTTCAAGGGTGACGCGACCGACGCAGACGAACATGAGAATGACTCCGGCCAACAACGACGTCAGCGCCCAGGCAGCTCTGACCGTTCAAACGATCATTCCTGCCAACTCCACAAGAGCCCGAAGATATTCCTTCGGGCTCCTTCAAAAAAAATCAGCTCTTAGTTCAACGAAGGCCGTGTCTCTTCAACCTCATAGGCCTCGATGATGTCACCCGCCTGAATGTCAGAGAACCCATCGATACCGATACCGCACTCGTAACCCTGAGCGACCTCTTTGACGTCATCTTTGAAGCGCTTGAGGCTGGCCAATTTGCCTTGATAGAGCTGCTTGTTCTGCCGCAGCAGCCGCAGAATCGCAGAACGTTTGATAACGCCCTCGGTGACCGCCGAACCGGCGATGGTACCCAGTTTGGGAACGTTGAAGAGGTTGCGCACTTCGGCTCGGCCAATCTTCTTCTCGGTGCGAATCGGGTCCAGCAAGTCCTCCATCATCTTGATGACTCCATCAAGGAGCTCATAGATGATGCCGAAGGTCTGCCACTTGACGTCACGGTGTTTGGCCGCGGCTTCAGCTCCTGATTCGGGCTTGCTGTTGAAGCCGATGACCACCGCCGCAAACGCCTCGCCGGTCGAAATGTCGGTTTCGGTCATCATCCCCACGCCCTTCTGCACGATGGTGACTTTGACCTTCTTGGTCGACAGCTTCTGAATTGCATCGGCCACCGCTTCCAACGAGCCCGACACGTCGGCCTTGAGCACAATCTTCAGTTCCTTCTGCTCAGCCACCTTCTGCTTGGCCAAGAGATCTTCCAGCGACTCACGACTCGTCTTGCCAGCCTCAGCCTGACGCGCCTTCAAGATGCGGTGATCAGCCACTTGTTTGGCGGCCTTCTCATCAGCCACTGCGTTGATGGCATCGCCAGCAGTCGGTACGCCCGACAAGCCGATGATTTCTGCCGAGTAGCCCGGCTTCACTTCATCGATGAGCTCGCCGCGATCGCTCAGCATCATGCGCACGCGCCCGTAGTGAATGCCTGAAACCAGTGCATCACCCTTGCGAAGCGTACCCTCTTGCACCAACACCGTTGCGATAGGGCCGCGACCCTTTTCCAACCGAGCCTCAAGAATGATGCCCATCGCAGGTCGATTTGGGTCAGCCTTCAGTTCGAGCACCTCGGCCTGCAACGAAATATTCTCGAGCAGCAAATCAAGCCCCAGGCGCGTCTTGGCAGACACCGGAACCATGATGGTCTCGCCGCCCCAGTCTTCAGCCAAGAGCCCAATGTCAGCGAGCTCTTTCTTTACGCGATCAGGGTTCGCAGCTACGAGGTCCATCTTGTTCATCGCCACTACGATGGGCACTTCAGCCTTCTGCGCATGCGCAATGGCTTCCTTCGTCTGCGGCATGACCCCGTCATCAGCGGCCACCACCAAAACCACCACGTCGGTGATGTTTGCTCCGCGCGCACGCATGGCGCTGAACGCGGCATGGCCCGGAGTATCAAGGAACGTGATGTCACCTTGTGACGACTTCACCGTATACGCACCGACGTGCTGGGTAATGCCACCCGCTTCGCCACCAGCGACGTTCGCTTTGCGAATCGCGTCAAGCAAAGACGTCTTTCCGTGGTCGACGTGGCCCATCACCGTCACGACCGGAGGTCGGTTGATGAGGTTCTCAAGCTTGTCTTCCAAGGTGGGCAAGAAGTCTTCAACTTCGAAGCCCACCTTCTTCACCGTCCACCCGTAGTCGGTGGCCAACACGCCGGCCGTATCGACGTCGATGGTCTGCGTAGCCGTCGTCATCTTACCGGCCTGCATCAACTTCTTGATGAGCTCCGTGGTCTTCACGCCCATGCGCTGCGACAGCTCGCTGACGGTAATACCCTCTTGAACCTTGATGACCTTCTTGTCTTCGGCCATCGAGGTGATGAGCGTCTTTTGACCCTTCTTGGTCGGCTTACGCTTCTTGCCGCGCACGGGAATGGCCGAGCGCCCGAAGATGAGCTCCTTGATGTCGGAGGTCGTGCTCTGCTCTTTTTCTTTCTCTCGGCGCTGTCCAGCTGCTCCAGGAGGCCCACGTCGCTCGGCTTCTTTTCTCCGCGACGCATCGGCATCTTTCGCACCCGGAGGCGCGCCGCCCGGCACCACCTTGAATTCGCGAACCACTCCAATGGCTTTTTTGCCCGGTGCCATCGGGTAACGGCCCGCACTCGGTTGATTCGGCGTAACCCGCTTGATGGGAATGAGCGGACGACTCACCACCACCGCCTGCGTGGCCGTCGGCACCGTTCGAATCGGAGCAGTCGTGGTCGGCCCCGTGGCCGTAGCACCCGCAGGAATATTGGGGCGCATGGTGACGCCGACACGTGAAGGCGAAGACGGTCGAGGCGACAAACTCGAAGCCGCGCGAACCATCGGAGGCACTGCCGCGGGCGGCGGGCCCACCGGCGTCGCCACCGAAACCCCACTTCGAGAAGGCGAGGAAGAGCGGAATCGGGGCACCGACGCCCGCGGATGAGCGACGGGCGCTGCTGCAGAAATCACCGGAGCGGGAGGCGGAACCACCGCTGCTGGCGGGGGTACGGGAGCTGCAGCCTCAACGGGAGGCACGGCAACCGGAGGAGCGACCACAACGGGGGGGACGACAACCGCAGACTGCTGCTCAGTGGCGGCGGGCATGTTCACCTGGGGCACCACCTCTGGCACAGGGGCGGCAATTGCGGGGGGCACTTCAACGGGTGCTGCAACTTCAACAGGAGCCGGTGGAGCAACGACGGCCTTTTCTACAGGCTTTTCCACGGGGCGTTCAATGGGGAGGTCGACCTTTGCGCCGGCGGCGACCGCAGTGGCCACCATGTTCTCGCCGACTTTGCGTCGAACGACAAAGCCCTTGGGCGCAACCTGAGCGGGCGCCGCTTTGGGCTTGCGCTTCTCGACGATGCGCTGCACCGCGGCGATGGCTTGGTCTTCTTCCAACGACGACGAATGGCTCTTGACGTCGTAGCCGAGGCTGACCAGTTCCGTCACGACAGCTTTGTTGTCGAACTCAATTCCGTGCTTCTCCTTGAGCTCTTTGGCGATTTCATGAACGCGCTTCTTGGACATTAGATTGACCCCGTACTTCAGGTGACGAGAGAAAGACAGTGAAGGAACCATGCCAACGAGCCATGCGAAGAACACCGCATGAGAGCGAGGGCGAAGCCATCAAGAGCTGGGACAGGCTGCGGGCAGCCGACGAATGCGAACCAATTGAAAATTAAAGCAAAAACTTCAGTCGTTGGTTTGCCGCAGGAATGCCGCCTCCAGGTTGGTGATATCCAGCGCTACGTTCTTCCTGAAAGCCCGCTGGAAGGCCTTCCTCTTCGCGGCTGCTTGAAGGCAGCCTGGTCCACAGAGGTACGCCCCCCTGCCAGGGGCGCCTTGCGACCTGTCCAACAAAGGCTGGTTCTTCTCGTCGAGAACCAGTCTCCGGAGCAGCGCTTTCGTCTGCTTCTTTCCGCACCCCAGACACGTTCTTATTGGCGCTCTGGGCTCCTCGTTCATACCGAAGCTGAAACTTGCGTGGGTGCGGGCTCTTGTGCCTTCCTCAAGGCATCAAGTTCGGCCCGCCGCTTGTTCTCTTCATTCATGTAGTGCTCAGCAGCCGCTTTAATCTGCCGTGCCTTCTTGATGCCGATGCCCGCCACATTGCCGATGCGGGTCAAGTCCATCTCTTTGACGATGTCTTCTACGGTGCCGAAACCCGCCAACTTGAACGAATCGACATTGGTGGTGCCGATGCCGCGCACGCGCGACAGGCGCTCTTCTTGGCTGAGCTCGTCGGGGTGACGACGCTCTTCTTCGAGCCTTCGCTGTTCGCGATCTTTCTGCATCTTTTCCAGCTCGAGAGAATCGTTGAGCATCTGCTTGCGCGCCGTTTCCTGCATCAGCGCCACCTTGCTCGTATCCATGCCCGGAATCTGGGCCAGCACTTCGGGGTTCGCTTCGGCGATGTCTTTGGCCATGCGGAAACCGTGCGCGTACAGCGTCTCGACCATCTGCTCATTCACGCCGGGCAACGCGCCCAACGAGCGGTCAGCGAACTCGCGCATTTCTTTGACGCGCGATTCAGAATTGATGTCGAGCTTCCAGCCGGTGAGCTGGGCTGCCAAACGCACGTTCTGGCCTGAGCGACCGATGGCCAACGACAGTTGATCATCAGGCACGATGATTTCCATCGCGTGATTCGCCTCGTCGATGATGACTCGGCTCACTTCAGCCGGAGCGAGTGCCGCACACACAAACCGCGCGGGATCTTCGTCGAACTCAACGATGTCGATTTTTTCGCCGCGGAGCTCTTGCACCACCGCCTGCACTCGACTGCCCTTGATGCCTACACACGCGCCCACCGGGTCGACGTCGGCATCACGGCTCGACACCGCAATCTTCGAACGGCGACCGGGCTCGCGGGCCGCGGCTTCAATGACCACGATGCCTTCGGCAATTTCAGGCACTTCCATCTCGAAAAGCTTGGTCAGCAAATTCACCGATGCGCGCGAGAGAACGATTTGGGGCCCCTTGGCTTCGCGGAGCACGTCGAGCACGAAGGCCTGCACGCGGTCACCGGGGCGGTACACTTCACGCGGAACCTGTTCGCGCACGGGGAGCACCGATTCAGCTCGGCCTAAGTCGACGATGAGATTGCCGCGCTCGAGTCGACGCGCAATGCCGGTGACGATTTCGCCTTTGCGATCTTTGTATTCGTTAAAGATGTTTTCTCGTTCGACATCGCGGGTGCGCTGCAGCAACACCTGCTTGGCCGTCTGCGCAGCGATGCGACCGAAGCCGCGGCGAAAGGTCTTGAGCCCCAAGATGTCGCCGTACTGCTCGTCTTGCGCTTTGGCTTCCAGCGCGTCTTCATCGCGGTAGAAAATTTGAAACACCAACTCGTCACCGGGCTGAACTTCCATGCCTTGGGTGGCGGCCTGGCTGACGGTGATTTGATTGACTGCATCGATGGGGTCGGTGACTTGATCGACCACCGTGATGGCCTGAAACACTTCGACCACCCCTTTAGCAGCTTCAAACTTGGCCTCGAGCGCGCGATCTTGACCAAAGTGCTTCTTGGCTGCCGTCTTCATCGCGTCTTCGAGCGTCGAAACGAGGACCGTCTTGTCGATGCCTTTGTCCTTCGCCACCTGGGTGAGGACGTCGTCGAGTCGGAGCGATGCGGTTGCAGGGGTCATGTGATTTTCCTTCTTTCCTCGGCCGTCGTGGTGACGGCCTGTATGTGGTTACAGCGCGAATTCCAAATTGGCCCGGGCGATGTCCTTCAAATGAATGGTGAAGGCGCCCGAGCCTTCTACTTCGAGAGTCACGGCGTCGGTCGATACCTCAGACAACGTGCCCAAAAAGTTCTTGCGCGGCGGCTCGAACAACGGAGCAAACGTCTTGATGCGAACTTGTTTGCCTTTGACCTGCTCAAAATGCGTCAACTTCTTTAAGGGTCGATTGAGCCCAGGGCTCGACACTTCAAGGCTGTACTCGTGGGGAATGAGTTCCTCAATGTCGAGGGCTTTGTCGACGGCGTGACTGGCCAAGGCGCATTCCTCGACGCCTACGGTGCCGCCGGGCTTATCGATGAAAAGGCGCAACACCCACCCACCATGTTCACGCACAAACTCGAGATCGAGCAGTTCTAAGCCCTCGGCCGCAATCAGCGGCTCGCAGACCTGCTGCACTTTGTCTTCGACTTTGTGTCGACTGCTCAGCTCGGCCACTTGCGGGACCCCCATAAATGAAAAAGTGGGCCGAAAGCCCACTTTTCGAGACTTTTTGAAAATTGGTAGTCGGCATCTACGACATCACCTGGCCTCGTGTAAACATCCCTTCCCTATGCGCATCGCAGCCATTCAGCTGACTTCTGGGGCAGACAAAGCTCGCAATCTCGAAACGGCCACGGCTCTTGTTCGCAAAGCGGCGGAATCTGGGGCCTCTTTCGTAGGGCTACCCGAAAACTTCTCATGGATGGGCCCCGAGAGTGAACGAGATCAAAATGCTGAAGCTTTGGGTGGGGACACCCTTTCTCGCATGGCGCAATTGGCCAAAACCCTGAAAATCTCACTCTTGGCGGGCTCAGTGCTTGAAACCGGAGCTCCTGGAGGCCGGCTCTACAACACCAGTGTTCTCTTCGGGCCCGCGGGTCAGGCGCTGGGCGTCTACCGGAAAATTCACCTCTTCGATGTCGAAGTGGGCGACGGGCAAAGCTATCGCGAATCGGCCGCTGTTGCTCCCGGCACCGACGTCGTGGTGGCCGACAGCCCGCTCGGGAAAGTAGGCCTTTCCGTGTGCTACGACCTGCGCTTCCCCGAGCTGTACCGACGTCACGCCCAAGAAGGAGCGATCTTGTTGACGGTGCCGGCCGCTTTCACCTTGGCGACGGGGAAAGATCATTGGGAAGTGCTGCTGCGAGCCCGTGCCATCGAAAACCAAGCGTACGTGTTGGCACCCGCACAGCAAGGTCGTCACCCCAAAGATCGACTCACCTGGGGCCACGCCATGGTGGTTGACCCTTGGGGTCTGGTCATCGCCCGGGCTTCAGAAGGCGAAGGCTTCGCATCGGCGGACATCGATTTAGACTACCTGGCCAAAGTGCGCCGAAATCTTCCGGCATTGCAGCACCGACGCTTGTAGCCCTTTCAGACCCGCGGCAGTCGTTGTAGGCCATGCCCCATGGGTGTGAAACGGCTGATTCTTGTTTTGTTTCTGACCGTGTCTTCGAGTTGTGCCACCGCGAAATTGCTGGGTGAGGCCGCGCCTGTACCCGAGGACCCTCGCGTCAATCGAACGGTGGTCATCGAGCCGCTCTTTGAATTGGCTGAGCTTCAGACTTCAACGCGCACCGAATACGCGAACATCGGCTCTGGGTACGGCATGGGGTTTGGCATGGGCTTTGGTTCAATGAGCCCCAATACGGTGGCCATCACCCGCCAAGTGCAAGAGAAACCCTTTTTCGCCAAGGCTTCAACGCTGGTCGAACTGCAAAAATACGTGCTCTCTGAGGTGCAGCGCAAGAGGCCCAGTTGGCGCGTGACTTCGACTTCGGGTGCGCCCGTGCTCCAAGGTCAAGTCACGGTGGTACGCACGGTCATCGAAGCCAATGAAACGGTCGAAAGTAACCGCACGCTCAAAAATTTGGCCTTCGGTTTTGGCCTGCTCATTTGGCCATTGCAGTTGATCAACATCACTCCGGTGGAAGAAACAGTTCGGGTCTATGGGCTGATTGAGCGCTTCCAGCTCGACGCTGAGGGTTTGCGGCAACGGCTGGTGCGCTACCCCAGCCAACCCGACTTCGCGGTGAACTTGGCCGGAGCTACGCCCCTGCGCCGCCCCTTCGGTCTTGACATCACGTATTCTGAAGGGCTGTTGGCTGACGAGGGACCGAGACCTCGAGTCTTGCTGGCTGGCTTTATTGATCGCCTTTCAGCAGCCGTCATCGCGCTGGTCGAGGAACAACCGTGAGCATTTGGGACTCTGTCAAACCGGCCAAGAAAACCACCATCGCCACCGCAGTGGTGCTTTCAAAAGATCAACACACCCTCACCTTCACGTGGAATGACGGCCAAAGCACTTCAGTCAGTGCCCGCAGGCTGCGCCAATATTGCCCTTGTGCCGAGTGCGTCGAAGAATGGAGCGGCAAGCGCACTTTCGAAGTGGAAACCATCGCCTCTGGCATGAAGGTGGTCGAGGTACAGAGCGTGGGCAATTACGCGCTGGCCTTTACCTTTAGCGATGTCCATCGCACGGGCATCTACCAATGGCCTTACTTGAGAGAGCTCTCGACCAGCCAGACGCCGTAGAGGCTCGACGGTGGTGAAGTCTGGGCACACAATCGTTAGCCTTATTAACATGACCGACCCCAACGATGAGGACGACTACCTCAAAGGTCCGGCACTCACGCCCGAGGGCAGGTTGGAAAAACGTCTCGAGAGTATGGAATCACGGGGCCCGCTTCCTCAAGCGCCTGAGAAATTCGAACTGGTGGAACGGAAACCAGTCGTTACCGAACCCGTCACGAGCAGTTTCCGCGACGAGCCCGCCCCTTCCCCTCGTTCTGACGCCCACGTTCTCAAATGGCTTCTCGCCATTTCGGTGCTGACCTTCATCGCAGGGGCGGCATTCTTGATTCTCAGGCCCCGAGGCACTGATGCCGTCAGAGAAACAAGCGCACTCGACCAATTGTTGTCTCGTGAAAAGCCCACCCTGCTCATCAATTCAACCCCTACAGGAGCCACCATCATCATCGGTGGCAACGTGGTGGGTGAAACGCCTTGGGCTGGCGAAAACCAATGGGAAGGTCAGACTTCACTCATTCTTTTAAAGAGCGGCTATAAGCCTTGGGACGGTCGGCTCGAAGGTAGCCAACAGTTGACCTTCGATATCCGCCTCAAGAAGTAGAGAAAAGGTGCTTCGTCATGGTCAAAAATATTCTAGTCGCCGTTGACGGTTCGAAACCCTCGATCGAGGCGTGTCACTTTGCGATGGGCCTTGCGGGGCAGATGCAGGCCAAACTGACGTTTCTCTTCGTCATCGAAACGCCCCAAGTGATTCCGGTGGGGCCACTTTCTGGCTACGTCACCACTTCAGCGCCTCGCTCTGAAGAAGACGTCAGAAATGCTGAAGCGCTGGTCGAACACGTCGCCAAAGAGCAACCCGGTCTCAACGTGAGTACTCGGGTCGAATTGGGCCAACCTGCTGAAGTGATTTGTGAAGTAGCGCTGAGCACTGGGGCTGAATTACTCGTCGTCGGCGCTCGCGGTCACAACGCCGCTCAACGTTTCTTGGTCGGCTCAGTGAGCGATCGAGTGGTACATCACGCCCCGTGTCCTGTCCTCGTGGTTAGGCGATAAAAAAAAAATGCACCCCAACGCTCAGCTTCTCACCACCTTTTATACAGCCTTCGCCAAACGCGACCCTGTGCCCATGCGCGCGGCGTACAGCCCCGATGCACAGTTTTCTGACCCCGCGTTTCCCGACCTCCACGGCAAAGACATCGGCGACATGTGGACGATGCTCTGCGAGCAGGCGCAAGAATTCCGCCTCGAGTTTCGTGACGTCAAAGCCGATGACACGAGCGGCTCTGCCCACTGGGAAGGCCGGTACTTGTTTCAAGGCAAGCGCCAGGTGCACAACATCATCGAAGCGCGTTTCACCTTTGCGTCAGGCCTCATCACCCGCCATGTCGACGACTTCGACTTTTGGCGTTGGAGCAGCCAAGCCCTAGGCCCTCCCGGTCTGCTCTTGGGGTGGACGCCGATGTTGCGCAAAGCCGTCGCCGGTCGAGCCGCCGCTTCACTCAAAGGCTGGCAGCAAAAGAAGCGCTAAGTCGTCACTTCACAACCCGCAGATGCCCTCGCCTCGGAGCCGTCGGGGCTTCGGGTGCATCGTGCTCTCCTTCTGCAGGCTCGCGCACCACTTCGCGCAACACCGCTCGTGCAGGAGCAGGTGCCTCTGCGAGCGCGGGGAGACTGGCTTTTTCCACCGCCGCCTGCGCCAGCTCTGAAGGCATTTCTTCTGGAAACATCCAAAAGTCGCGTGTGGTCAGTGACGCGACCGCGTAGAGCGCTGACCAAGGGACTGCGATGGTGAATCGGCTCCCTCCGAAGGAAAGCGTCTGCCGAATGCCCCATTCACTGACGGACAAGTCGGGGGGATCAAAACGGTACGAGATGTTGAGCACAAGGTGAAACTCACCCTTGAACTTGTCGGGTACCAACACGCCAGGGCGCCGCGCATCGAGATGAATTTGTGTCATCCCCTGCTCGAGAGATTCAAGTACGCGCTCTTTTTTCTCTTTCACTTTTCTATCGTTCACGACTTCAACGTCTCCGCATGGCGCGGTCCATCTCGCGCTTGGCTTCTCTGTCTTTAATGGTGTCTCGGCGATCAAGCCCTGTTTTGCCACGCCCTAGCCCCAACCGGACCTTCGCCTTCCCGTTCTTAAAGTACATCATCAGCGGAATGATGGAGTAACCGCGCTCCTTCACTTTTGTGGCCCATCGGTCAATTTCGACCCTGTGGAGCAACAGCTTTCGTTTTCGAATGGGGAGATGGCTGAAGGACGCCGCCGGCTTGTAGGCGCCGATGTGGGCATTACAAAGGTAGAGCTCGTTGCGCTCAGGCTGCGCGTACGAATCTGAGAGGCTCGCCTCGCCTGCCCGCAGCGCTTTGACCTCGCTTCCGGTCAGTTGCATGCCCGCTTCGAGGGTGTCATCGATTTGGTAATCGAAGCGAGCGCGGCGATTCTCGCAGATGAGTTTTTCGTCCGCGCTGACCTTGGCGACCATTTGAAAGAGCCTTCTCTCCGAAGCAGCCTCAGAGAGCAACTGGTACCGGACTGCTATTTCAATGTCATGACGGCTTTATGAATGTCAGGGACGCTTTGTCAGTGTCAAAAATGCTCTTTAAATACCAGCGGGACATTGTCGATGAGACGCGTCGTGCCAATGAAGGCGGCGACTAAGGCGCGGGCCGGCACCGCTCGTTCAAGCCGCACCAGTGGGTGGAGTGTCAATGCATCGCAAATTTCTGCGTAGTCTTCGCGAGCGTCTACCGCTTGAAGCTGCGCTCGAATTGCGGCGGTCAAGCGAGCGACATCAGCTTCGCCTTGCTCGGCCAACGCTTGCGCTGCTCGAAGCCCTTTGGAAAGACCCAGCGCCCGCTGACGTTCGTCGACCGAGAGGTAACTGTTGCGTGACGACATGGCCAACCCATCGGCTTCGCGAATAGTCGGCATGCCGACGATTTCAGCGCCCAATTCGAGATCTCGATTGAGCTGCGAGATGACTTGGAGCTGCTGGTAGTCCTTCTCGCCGAACAGCGCCACGTGCGG
>JAYUVR010000216.1:0-20402 GCA_043753955.1 Archangium sp.
CACTGCCTCTCGCAGAAACGAGCCATCGTCTGCAGCGACGTCATCGACGTCTTCTGGCCGCGGCCCGTCCCACACTGAAAGCGAATCGTCTTCCACAAAGAGCGCCACTCGATTGAGTGCGAGCTGCAAGGTGGTGACTGCTTCAATCTCGCCCCGAAGGGCCTGAAGTGTTTGGCTGTGCATACCCATCTCCCCGAAGGAACCTAGTCTAAACGCTGTCGTTTGCGAGAAGGCGTTCAATTTGACATCGCAGCCCGTTAGGGTGCGCACACATGTTCGAGCTCTTTCACGCCGTCGCCGATGTTGGCAGTGCCAAAGTGCGCAAATATGTCGTGGACCACGAGCTAACGGCTGCAATCAGGTTTCGAAATGTGCACTACCCCGAAGTACAAGCCGACCTCATTGCGCGAGGTGGAACGGTACCGCCCGCCCTGTGGGACGGCGAAAAGCTCTTCGTGGGCGCAGAGGCCGTGATTGCCAAGCTGGTCGCTTATGGTGATGTGGGTCGAGCCTCATGATGATTCAGTTGCGCGCCTTTGCTGAGGCTTTGTTCAGTTCCGAGGCTGGAGCGCCTCCTGAAGAGCGAATCGATTGGTTGATGACTGAGATGGAAGACTACCTTGAGCGCGCTGGGCCTTCGGCACGCTTCATTTTTCGTTTCTCACTTGTGGTGGTGAGTCTCATTGCGCCCCTGTTGATTGGTCACCTGCAACCCTTGCGTGGGCTCAGTGTGGGCGAGCGGGTGCGGGCGCTGACGCGAATGGAAGCGTCGTTTGCGTCAGCTCCGGTACTCGCGGTGAAGGCTTTTTTGTGTGTCGTTTATTACGAGCACCCTGATGTTCAACGCGAGGTGGGACACTTGGGTGCATCGACTTTCCCGATGGCGCTGCGCCGATGATGCTCGGATATTTTGACGGAGCAACGCACCGGGGACCGCTGACTCTCGACGCAGACGTGGTGGTTGTTGGCAGTGGTTCTGGAGGAGCAGTTGCCGCCGCCGTATTGGCCGAAGCAGGCAAACGAGTGGTGGTGCTTGAAGAGGGCACGCACGTCACGCCCGCTGACTACGGCAAGATGACGCCCAGTCAGCAGATGCGAGCGATGTGGCGTGACGCGGGCTTAACTTTTGCGGTGGGCATCGGCGATTCGCCCGTCATCAACGTGATGATGGGGAAGTGTGTGGGTGGTTCTTCAGCGCTGACTGGAGGCGTCTGCTTCCGCACTCCCGCAAGCGTGCTCGAGTCGTGGCGTACCGCGCGCGGTTTAACAGCGTTGACCGAAGCGCATTTGGAACCTTTCTTCGCCGAAGTCGAACAGAAGGTACATGTCGAAGAAGTGCCCGCTTCGATGCGCAGTCGGTCGACCAATCTCTTTCTTCAGGGTGCGACCAAGCTGGGCCACGTTTTTAAGCCCCTGCGTCGCAATACCGAAGGGTGTGAAGGGCATGGGCGATGTAATTTCGGCTGCCCTCACGGGGCCAAGCGCTCGGCAGATTTAGCCTGGCTTCCTCATGCGATTGCACACGGTGCGCAGGTGTGGACGCATTGTCTTGTCGACCGCGTCACGCATGCCGATGGCCGAGCCAATGGCGTGGTGGGGCGGTTGCTCAATGGTGAACGAGGAACTCCGGGGGCGCAGCTGACCGTGTATGCCCCGCGGGTGGTGTTGGCGGCGGGCGCGTACCATACGCCTTTGTTGGCCATGGCCTCGGGTATCGGCCGTTCCAGCAAACAAGTCGGTCGCAACTTGACGTTGCACCCCGCTTTTCGAGTGATGGGTCGCTTCGATGATGCAGTGGAAGGTTGGCGAGGGGCACTGCAATCGCTGTATTCAGACAAGTGGGACCATGAAGGTTTCAACATGACTTCGATGTTTCTCCCTCCCGGAGTCTTAGCCGCCACCATGCCTGGCATTGGCCCCAAGCACCTTGAACGGGCTCGACAAATACGTCACTTGGGCGTGTTTGGCGGCATGGTGCATGACGAAGGCGGAGGCGTCGTTCGCAAAGGTCCAGGCCGAGAGCCCTTCGTCACCTACCAGATGCACCAGAAGGACAAAGCGGTGGTGCCGAAGTTGATGCGATTGATGGCTGAAATCTGGTTTGCCGCCGGGGCGAAAGAAGTTTTCCTGCCCATCTTGGGTTTGGGAGGCATTACGGCTGATCGCCTGACGACACTCGATTTGGAACATGTCAGAGGTCGAGATCTCGAATGCGGCAGTCAGCACCCGTTGGGTACTTGTCGCATGGGCTCGTCGAGAGAGAATTCGGTCGTCGATTCGAATGGCGAGTGCTGGGATTTACCGGGTTGCACCATCGCCGATGGGAGCGTGGTGCCGACCAGTCTCGGGGTGAACCCTCAAATCACGGTGATGACGATGGCGTTGCGCATTGCTCGACAGTTGTGCTCATGAGTGTGTATTGATTTGCCAATCTTTTTCCCTCTTCCTCCGCTCGACGGCTTCAAGCTTCCTTGATGGTGCTTCTTTCGCTTGTGCTCCTCGCTTCCACACCGCGCATTGATGCCTATGTCAGTGCTTGTCCGGTTCCGGTCGATGGGTTCAGTGCGCCTCCCAGTCGAGAACCCGCTTCAGCGCCTGCCGCGGGCCTGGTGCAAAGCATCGAGGGCGCTCGAGTCGAAGTGATGCATTGCTTTTACGAGAATCACCAAGTTCGCGAGGTGCGCACCGTGGTGGAAGGGGTGACGTCCATCGAGGTCAAGCCAGACGAACGCGTGATGCGTGGGCAGCGGTTGGGTCGCGGCAGCCGAGTCAAAGTCACCATCGACGGTGTTCCGCCGAAAGATTTCGCGCGGGGGAAGGAACACTTGTTGGTACCAGCGCGCGAGGCGGTGCTGCTCGTTATCGATGTCGGAGCGCATCGAGCGGTGCGCTTTGAGTCGGGGAAGCTGACCCACGAGTGGGAAGTGGGCCAAGGTCAGATTGAGGGCATTAAAGAGCAGCGCGGAGACCTCAAGACACCCCGCGGCCTGTACTTCGTGGTGCAACGAAGCACGGGGCCATTCGCTGGGGCGTACGCGGCGTACTTTGGCCCGGCCTGGGTGAAGGTGAGCTACCCAAATGCTTTCGATGCACAAAGAGGGTTGGCCGCCGGGCTTATCACCTCAAAACAGGCAGATGACATCAGTCAGAAATGGAAACGCCGAGTGCTTACTCCGCAGAATACCAAACTGGGAGGTGGCATTGGCTTTCATGGTTGGAATGAGCCGTGGGATGGAGCTACTCGGGGTTTCAAACTCTCTTGGGGGTGCGTGGTGCTCCACCCCGAAGAGATGCGCACTTTTTATGAGCTGATGCCTCTGGGCGCGGCCGTAGTGCTCATCTGAGTGGCTTCAAAAACCCTCACTGGGAGCGAGCGGTCGAGAGGTCCGCTGTTCCTCCATCTTGCTGCTGACTGCGGATGGCATCGCGCCGTCGAATTGCTGACTCTTGGGTAGACGCACAGCCGACACTGACCACTGCAATACATGCCAAAACAACGCCGAAACGCATGGGAATCTCCTCAGCAAATTTGAAAATTGCGAGGCCCCAAACCTGTGGGAGTCAGAAAAATTCCCTCTCACAACGACTGAGCGAAGAATTTCCTTAACATTGCAGTTTCCGCTGGTGACATTGACTCAGGGTAAAGGCCGTCTTCATGAAGATTGAGAACGTCGGCTTTGAAACGGTGAACTGGGAATCAGTGCCCAAAACAGAGCACTCAGGAGAAACGGGTTGCGCGTACTGGCGCACCCACGAAGTGGGCAACGTTCGTGTGCGCATGGTTGAGTACAGCCCCGGCTACCTGGCGGATCATTGGTGCGAACGAGGCCACGTGGTGCTGGTACTCGAAGGCGAACTCATCACCGAGCTGCGTGACGGTCGGAGTTTCGTGTTGAGTGCGGGCATGAGTTACCAGGTCGCCGATGACCAAGATGCTCACCGGTCCTCAAGCCCAAAGGGTGCGAAATTGTTCATCGTTGATTGATAAATAATTGATCAGCGGTGGAGCATAGAGCTTCCACTATTTCAGATTTGAAATTTCATTTGTGAAATGCACCTTGTGGAAGTGCCGTCATTTCAATTCTGAAATCGCAAATTCGGGGTGGGCACGGCGGCTGCACAAGGGCCCGCGCAATGCACAAACTATTTACGTCGAGGCCTCCTCTTGTAGTGGGAATCATCACCAGTATTTTGCTGACCGCGTGTGGCTCTGGAATCGAAGCCGACGCGCCCGATGCGGTGAAGAGCACAAGTGTGTCGACCAACACCGAGCTCCTTTCTTTTGAAACGTTCAAAACCCAGACGCCGAGAGAGGAAGGAGAAAATGGGGCTTATGTCATCGAAGGCGACATTCGCATCACTTCGGAACAAGCGCTTCGCGATCATTGGCTGCGGACGTACTCGAGTGACAGCGCGCTGACCGTCCATACCGTGAAAGGTAAAGACGCCCGCTGGAATGACATACAAAAAATGGAACTCACGTACTGCGTCAGCAATTCCTTCACAACCACCACTAAAGCTCAAGTTGTTGAGGCCATGCGCCAGGCCTCTGATTTGGGCTGGGAGAAATATGGGAAGGTAAACTTTACCTATGTCCCCTCGCAGGACAGCAATTGCACTGCTTCAAACACCAAGGTTGTTTTTCCAGTGCTGCTCGTCTTCCGAGCCCCCTATACCGCAGCGGCTTTCTTCCCCAGTGACACCAAGGCCGATCGCGTACTCAACATTGATTCCACCGCATTCAGTTCTACGGCAGGTCACCCGCTTAAAGACGTTCTTGGTCATGAATTGGGTCACGTTCTCGGCTTCCGCCATGAGCACGCGAATCAGAATACAGGCATGGAATTCGAAGATTTCAATTGGCGCAGTCTCACCACCTACGATTCTGCGTCCATCATGCACTACGACTTCCCTCCGTATGGCGGCACTGGCTCGTTAACATTTACCGCTCGCGATGCAGAAGGTGTTGCTCGTTACTATGGCCCGGCAGCGGGCAGGCCCACGCCCACCGGAGATACTCCCAAGCCTTGGGGTAACATTTCCAAAACCAACACCTATGACTTCGGCTCTTCTTCAGCCATTCGCCAATTGGATATCCTTACTGTGGGGGGAGGAACTCAGTTGACCGTGGAAATGAAGGGGACTGGAAATGCTGATTTGTACATTCGTTTCAATTCTGCCTCGACCGCCACGTTGTGGGACTGCCGTCCTGCCGCAGCCAATTCTGTCGAAACGTGCGCTATCGAAGTGCCTGAGTCGGCAACCAAAGCCTACGTAGGGGTGCTGGTGAAAAGCGACGCCCGCGTGACTGTTACCCAGACGTATACAAAGGGCGTGTTGAAGCACCAACACTTTACAGGGGCCCTCGTAAAGTCGACGGACATTGCTCAGCTCGCCTCATTCTCTGTGGTGCCGGGCAGTCCCTTTAAAGTGAAGACCAATAGAATGTTTGTTTTGATTCGCCTTGACGCCATCCCGCCCACGGCGAGCAATCAGCATTTCTTTTGCAACATGGATGGAGAGTGTTGGTTCATCGTGCCTGACGGGTGGACCAAGGTTTATGTCGGAGTCAACTCAAGCGCTATTGATGTGCCTGACGCGACAGTAGATATTGACTACGTCGCGCCCTGAGACAGTCCGCAAAATGCTGCGCAGCATTCGTTGCTGCGCAGCATTGCAATCGCTCAACACAGGCATGGCCGCGTTGGTGCTTGAGGCTCAAAAGTCGCAAATGGAGCGATAGCGACCTCTCTCAAACAGCGAGGAGGTCGACACTGCGGAAACTCCAACAGTCGCAAGGAGGACGCAGTCGTCTTCGCCCTTCCCCTCGCAATGAATGAGCGAGGGCGTTGGAAACAGAGGTCTAATCGTTAAATTTTTCAGTCTCTTTGAAGACAATCGTGCCGTCTGGTGTGCCAATCGCGAGGTCCCGATTGAATTCACCTTCGATATCGACCACGTAATAAGTGTCGTTTTTATACTTGAAAGACGAGACGTCCAGACTGCCTCCCCCATTGGGCCCGTTCTCAGTAAAAAACGCTTTGAGATCTCCCTTGAGCGCTGATTCGTCGAGAGAGTCGAGCGACGCAGGAGGCTTCGCAGTCAAAAGTTGAGGTGATCCCAGGCCATACTTGTTCGACACTTTTTCAAAAGCATCTTTGGCATCCTGCGCTGCATTGGGTGCCACCCGGTCCCAACCTTGTGCCAAAGCGATTTTTTCTGATTTCGAGACATATCCGTCTTCACGAGCAAAAAACGCCGCATTGGTGACTTCTCTTGGGTCGACTTTGATGCCCCCAAGATGGGAGTCAGGCTGATCGGCCTGACCGAGCTCCCTGTTGATGCTGGCAATTCTTGATGCGTTCTCGTACGCCTTCTTGAGCGGGTCCATGACTTGTACCTTTCGAGTGCAAAATGATTTCAAAAATGAGGTATCGGTACATCGAGCCGGAAGTTGCGAGATTTGAAAAAAAATCCGCGGTCCAGTCGGTATCGTTCCAAACCTGTCGCGCAGGGAAAATGTCCTCCTCATGCGAGATGTTAATGTCAGCGAGGGAATGGAAGCCGCTGCTCCTACGAGTGTTACGATTGCTGGCAGGCCTCTCGAGCAGCCTGAAGAAGTTCTTCACGCCCACTTGGACCGTGAAGCTCTGCAAGGAGATGTTGTTGCCCGTAAAATGTTTTGAGCGGCTGGGCGCGAATGTGGAAGTGTCAGACCTTAAGCTCAGCCGTGGTCCGATCAATCTGTGTGGTTGAAGTGATCTCGGCCAGGAGCTCATCGTTGGTCATCTCAAGCCATAGCACTCGACGAAGACGTCTTGCAGTTTGCTTGATAAATTCCTCTAGCAGGGTCGCTTGAGCAACCGACCGTGGAAACCCGGTGATGAGACAGCTTTCTCCCACACCATGATCCGATAAAGTTGAATCCAACAACTCCATAAAGCTCTCATCGGGAATAATTCGACCAGACTCGGCCAACCGCCGAATGTCTTTAACGTTTGCTGAGGTCGATTTTGAATCGAGTGCCTTCTGAAGGCTCTGCCGAAAGGAAATGTGCTTCAGTTGCAAAGCGGCCGACAAATCCACCGCCAATTGGCTCAATGCATGAATGGGAACGCCAAGTAAAATAAACATTTGTCGATCTCCACAAACGCCAGAAGACACGAACTCCCCGCGCAAGGGAAATGACATTCGTGAGTCACAATTTCAGAGATGAGTTACTGACTGCCAGAGCGCCAATGGAGCGATCCAGGGCCACTGGTGCTGCCTCCTCTCGAGAATGACAAGGTAGCCTGGCCATTTTTGGCCCATTTGAAGCAACCATTTGCCTAAACCTGAGGATTCATCGCACTCACGTTTCTCGTAGGCGTTTGCAATCGCTCAACACAAGGCGTGGCCGCGTTTGTGCTTGAGGCTCCAAAGTCGCTCATATGGAGCGATTTGCCAATGGAGCAGATTGAAATGTTAAAAAATCTTCTTGTAACTGCAGTTCTTGGAACAACGCTCAACGCTTGCGGCCCTCTCTCAAACAGCGAGGAGGTCGACACTGCGGGAACTCCAACAGTCGCTACCGCCAAAGACGAGCTTGTCACGCCACTCGGTCGTTTTCGCCTTTCGAACCCAAACGGGTACTGCATTTACAAGCCGACATCTCTTTCTGATTCACCGGTCCATCCGTGCACTGGATCAAGCAGTGAAGTCATCGAGATCTATCAAGCGGGTTCGACGTACGAACTGTGCCTTCCCGGAACATTGGTCAGCGGGCAAGCAACATGTCTGACAACGGCCAACCAGTATTCATTTCGATTCACACCCCAAACCAAGGTGGTCGGTCGCTTCATTGATCAGGTGCTCTTTAGTGGCAATTCGCACGTCCTAGGCCACGCAACCACGTATGGCGTTACCATGGAGTTGCTGCAGAATTTTCCCTCCTCTCCCTATCCACCAGATCTCGTCCTCTACAACGCCTATACGGGTAGCAACAAACCCCTATCAAACCAAGGTGCACTCTGGACAATCAAGTAACCAGCGCTTCTTCATTCAAATGTCGGTAGCACAGAGCGAAGAGTGATCTCTTCGGCGGCGCCTTACAGCTGACGCCGCACCTCTCGAAACCCTGAAACCACGACGCGTTACTCGCAACCCGCAGTGATCCTGAAGCTGGAAAGCGAGCCTTGATCTTGTTGGATACCGTCGGGGCCCTTAAAGAATATGCGATTGGTGGTCAGATTGAGACCGATGAAAGTCTTGGTGCTTAAATAATATCGGTAGACATACCCATCGCCGACCACGTTCTGAGCACCAGCAGGTTTCAGACTGTCGGCCTATTGGGTTTCAGCCCAATTAAAAATGCAATCGGCCGCTATGATTTGTAGTCGTTGATCCACTGAGAATCGTCTTTTGGTCCACAGATGGTTGCTTGTTTGTCTTGATTGACGTCGTCTTCGATAGCGAAGTTGGTTTCTTCCGAAACTACAGGCCCACAGCCCAAAGCAGAAAAGAGGGAAAAAGAAGATAGACAAATGGCCGGCCATGCCTGAAGTGTTAGTTACTCACGGTGAAGTCAATTTCAGGTGAATCAGTGTATTGAGAAAAGGAATCGAAGACCCGCGCTCTGACCTTGTGCACACCATTGGTGAGACTTAGAGAGTTGTATTGGTAGGCGTATGGCGCTATCGCGTCGCTTCCTTTGTAAAATCCATCGATGTAGTACTGGACATAAGACAGAGGCGAAGCATCGGTAGCAGTGGCCGTGAATGTAATAAACCCTTTGGTACCTGAGACTGTGAGGTTCACGTTGGTCGGGGGGTCGAGATCGTTTTTGGTCTCAAAATTAACAGTTGCTGAGGTGGTCGTCTGAAGCCAAGAATCAGTGGCTTTCACATACAGTGTATGGGTTCCATTGGTCAGCAACCGAGTGTTGCACCCAATCGCCCAGGGAGCGGCGGTGTCATAGCCTGCTGGCTTGTCATCAACGAAGAATTCCATTTTATAGACACCAGTGGCATCCGTCGCAGTGGCACTGAGTGCCATGAGCCCTGAGATTGCCGAGGCCTTGAGATCGCTGACAACGGGGCCATCAAAGTCACTGGTGCTGATAAAGGCGGCAATGGGTGAATCGGCAGATGCACCACCTGCGTCATAAGCGCGAACCACGAGCTGGTGCGATCCATTGGTGAATTTTCGAGTGCTGTACGACACGTTGTACGGCGCAGCGGAATCGGTGTTGAGCACCGTTCCATCAACGACAAAGTCTACTTTGACGACATCTGTAGGTACTCCCACGGTGCCGTAGAAATTGAAGCCTCCCGTGAAGGGAACGACGATCGCCGCAACGTCCGTTGGCCCAGTGAAGTCATTGTCAGTGGTGAACGAGAAGGCGGTTGAGGCCCGTTGAATGCCTTGCGTGTTTTTAGCCTTCGCCACCAAGGTGTGTGTGCCATTGGTGAGCAGCCTCGAGTCGTGCATCATCGAATAGGGAGCCGTTGGGTCCGTGCCCACGGCGACGGGGCTGCCGTCTAAGAAGAAACTCACCTCCGTTACAGGAAACGGGCTGCCTGCTGTCGCTAAGAGCGTAATGTTGCCGGCCGTGCCAGTGACTGAAGCGGTGACGATAATTCCGGTCGCATTATTGGTCGTGAAGGTAGTCTTGGGAGAAACAGCCACGTTGTTCGATTCATCGGTGGCCTTCACCCACATTTGGTGCGCACCATTCAGCAATGCCACTGAGTTGTAGGGCACTGAAAAAGGGGCCGTTAAGTCAGTCTTGACCGCAACCCCATCGATGTAAAAGGTGACTCCCTTTGCGCCCGGAGCAGATGCATTCAGGGTGATGCTTCCCGTCGTGCCAACCACTGACGCGTTGGCGGTGCATTGACCGTCGTAGTGAAAGTTTGCTGTGGAAGGGAGAAAGGTCGAGGTGGCTCCGCTGATGGCCATCACGTTTGGAGAAAGCGTGATGCCAGTCATTCTGTCGAAACCAAAACCAGAAGCACTCGCAAAGGTGCCCTTGCCCAGGTTGATGGTTGAAGTCACCGGGCGCCAAATGAGGTCAGTGCCACGTTGAGATCCACTGATGAGAATAGAATTGAGAGAAGCGCTGATTTGTACATTGGTGATGTAGGCGAGCAGCGAAGGGTTGCCGAAAGAACCAGTCAATTCAAAGCCAGTTCCAAAAGAGACCAGCCCATTAAACGACGGAGGGTTGCTGGTGCCATTGGTGATGTCGAAACCAGTCACGCGTAACACCGTGGGGCTCTCGGGAATGAGTGCAGAAATGGTGAGTTTGGGGTTGGTCTTGGAACCCACGGCCCCAGCACCCAACGGGCTACTCACACACGACAGGAGCTCACTTTGATACGTGTCGACTGCACTGTCGCCAGCTTCATCTTCATTGGTTGAACCGTCTTCCGGCGGCACGCCGCACGCAGAGGTCAAGAGCACTGCAGAAAGGAATGGAATGAGTCTTAAGAGCGATTTCATGGCGGCCTTCTCAGCGAGAGTGAGAAGACACAAAGCAAGTCAGAGACCAATGGGCGGTGCTCGGCCACCTCAAATCATTCTCAATGGTTAAGACGAGAAAATGCTCTTTTGAGAGAAGAGGCGCCTTTCACTTTCAATAGTGCATTTCACTGTCGAAAGACTTGCCGCGTGGGGGTTGACTCATCGGCCGTACACAACCTCAGCGGCATCGGGCATCACTCAATCAAATTTCGCTCACCGCTCTCCGAAAGCCCACTCGCCAGAATGGAAGGGTATTTTGAAAGAATGTTAGACTTCTGTCTGATGACTCACACCTCGCGACTCCGAACGGTTCGCTTTGAATAGGCTGTTGAAAAGACCTGCTCTGGTGGCCATCGGGGCGTTCGGCATCATGGCTGCATTTCTTTTTTTCTTTCGAACCGAGCCTGCACCGTCGTCGAAACTGAAAGCGGTCGGTGAAACCCGCCCCAGGCGTTCTCGTGAGGCACTGTTCGCAAGCACACCCCAAGGCACCGGGGGGCAGTCTATCGGCGGGCATGTCTACGACGCTGACGGCCCCATTGTCGGCGCCAAGTTGGTGGCCGTCAGGGTTGATCAGGAAGAAGACCTCTCGGTGTCGCCGTGCTCGGGCGAATGCACCTTCTTCACAGCCGAGTGCGAGACGGCACAGGCCGCTGCGCAGGTGGTCGATTGGGTGAAGGGCCGACGAGGCGAAGCCCCACCCGTGGCGCAAACCACGTCGGCAGAAGATGGGACCTATGTGCTCACGGGTCTGGAACCAGGCATTCATCGGGTGTGGGCTTCAACCGAGCGCCACATCGCGATTGCCAAGAATGCCCAATCTGGCGCGCAGGAAGTGGACGTCTTTTTCGAGAGCGACGCAGCCGTTTCCGGCAGGGTGGTGGGTTTGACCGAGGGTTCTCTCGCGGGAACCTGGGTGACCGCCTTCCTTCCAGATGCTCCGAGGTACTTCGACGTGCAAACGACGGAGGATGGATCGTTTGACTTCGGCAGCCTTCCTTCGAGTGCCCTGTCGATCGTCGCTCTGGGGGCTGACGGCTCGAGTGCGCACCTGCACCTCCAAAGCGACATCAGAGTCACCAGCAGTCAGTCCCATCGGAACCGCCTGGAGCTTGTGCTTACCGCGCCAACCAAGCAATTGGTTCGGGTGTTAGCTCAGGGGAAGCCAGCCAGTGGTGCGGCCATCACAGTGATGGAGGGCGGCCATCATCGCGCCTGGACTGCCAGCGATGCGGGAGAAGCGACTTTGGAACTTCCGGCTCGTAGCCCAGCGCTCCTCATCGTTTCTCTCGGTGACTTCGGCAGCCAGGTCGTGGTGGAAGCGATGGAACTCGGGGTAAAGCCCGTCGTTGTCGAGCTGCAGCCGGCCGGCTGGCTCACGGGGCTGGTGCGAGATGACCTGAATCAGCCAGTGGCTCATGCCCAGGTGAAGGGAGATCGCGCAGTCGCTGTGACAGATGGCACGGGGCGGTATCGTCTCGGCCCACTATTTACGACTTCTGCCGGCTCTCAGGGAACTCGCAAGCCGATTGAAGCCTCGGGAACCGGGTTTGCACCAACCATCGAGGAGGCAGTCGACTTCGAAATCGGTCAGGTGAAAGAGAGAGACTTCGTGCTGCGCAAGGAAGCTCCCTTCAGGGGCCGCGTAGTGACTCCCGAGGGAACCCCGCTGGCGAGTGTGCGAGTAACCGCCAGCCCGAGCAGTTCCGAAGTGAAGACCACCGGTCCTGATGGCATTTTCGCTTTCGCAAACCTGGCACCTGGTCCCTACACCGTGTTCGCCACTCATCCACTGTGGGGTGTCACCGAGCGAATTGTTTCTGCCCCGAATGCCGCCATTGAGCTTGCCTTTGAGGCGGGCGGCGAACTCGATGTCATCTGCACCGATGAGCGAGATCGCCCTGCGCAGGTGCAAGTGACGGTTGAGAGCAACGAGTTCATGGGCCCTGGGCGCCCCCTCATGGATCGCCGCTATGCGAACACCGATCGTCTGGGCCGTGTTTCCTTCAAAGGGCTGCGAGCCGGTCGATACCTTCTCATCGCCGATACTGAAGGTGACTTTCGCGCGCAATTGACCACCGAAATCAAAGAGAAAGAGCGCCGAGAGCACCACCTGGTGATCTCCGAAGGGCTTCACTCGGAGGGCGTGGTGGTGGACACGGGTGGCCTCCCGCTCGCTGACGTCAACGTTGATGCCAAGCCTCTCAATCAGGCAACATCTCCGATGGGGATGCGGCCCAGCGAGCTGTTCGCCGCCATCAGCCAACAGAAGCACGCCTCGACGAACGACCAAGGCCGATTTCAGCTGCGCCACTTGCGAGAGGGAACCTACCGAGTTACCGCTCGGGGCTTGTCCGGTACGACGGAAGCGAATGTCGTGGCCGGGTCATCGGGGCTCAAGTTGATTCTCCCTGCGCAAGATTTTGCAGTCGGACGCGTGGTGGACTCGCAAGGGCGGCCATTGAATCAATTTCACGTCAACGGCAAAGAAGTCGACACCAGCACCGGGTCATTCAGGGTGCCGCTCATCGGAGGCCAAATCAGGCTCGTGATTCAGGCTGAAGGCTACCCTTTGCGAGAACTGGAATACCCCGGCCATGCTGTGGGCGGAGTCTATGACTTCGGGACTGTGGCTTTGAAGCCGGCCCGCTCAGTACAGATGCGCTTGGTCGATGCGAAGAGTTCGAAACCAGTGCAAGGCATCATCGAAACCATGTCCGACGGGCGCACGGAGCTGCTGACAGACCCCAATAGAATGGCCACGGTGCCTGGGTTCAGCAGCGACCAAGACGGCTTTGTCATCGCCCAGGCCGAAGGCTATGTGAAAAAAGAGGCCGTGGTTGCAGCAGGCATCGATGAACTCGTCATCGCGCTGGAGGCCGGAGCGCGATTGACCGGTCACATCGTGCTCGCTGACGGACAGCCAGCCACGAGTGCGACCCTGACGCTTCGCAAGCCCGAAATGAACACCGCCAGGCCTCCCTCTGCGTTCACAGATGAAAAGGGCCTCTACCGGCTCACTGCGCCAGAAGGGTCTTGGGAAGTAGAGGTCGAGCTCGGGCCAGGGCACCTCGAAGCGCTGCCCGAAAAAGTGACTTTGGTGGCTGGCCAGGAGACTCGGCTCGACGTCACAGAGCCTTCCGGCGGCGTCACTCTTTCCGTGCGTTTCGTCGACGCGCGCGGTGAGCCATTGCTCATTTCGGGGGTGCTGGTGCCGGGCATCGTCGCTTGTCCCGAGACCCTCGAGGGGTATCGCGCCCTCAAAAAGGCTCACCGAGTGCTGCCGCATGGACGCCCGTCAGCTGCAATGCCCGGTGAATTCACCCTGGTAGCCCTGTCGCTCTCGATGGGAGAAGACCTTCACGCTTTTACGGAACGCGTTACGGTCACCTCGGCTCCGCAGCAGCAGCTCACCGTGCGGGTTCCCGCTACACTTCAGAAGCTCACGCGCCGTTCACGGTAAAATCGAGCCAGGCAATGGAACGACGCGGCCGCAGGGCGAGTTCCCAACGATGCAGTGCACGTGTCTGGGTTACACGTTTCGGTCGCTCAAGGCGGTCGACCGACCTGAGCTCGGATTGGAAGGGCATCGACTCGACTCACGTCCGCAGGTTGTTGAGTGCTTTGGTTCGTTTGGGGGCTACGATTCGACAATGGGAAGGAATCAGAGTGCAACCTACGGTCGATGGCTGATGGCCCTGTGGTGCGTAACTGGCCTTCCACTCCTGCCTTGGTTTGGGTGGCTTTGGGCGAAAGAATGGGCGGCTGATGTGCTCGAGAAAGGTTCGACTCTGGGAGAGCATACCGGTGAGGGTACTTGGGGAGCGGTGCTCGACCTCTTCGGAGGCTTAGGCGCTACCTTCGTAGCGGCTCCGATTCTTCTTCTGGGACCAGTGCTTGGTTTGATACTGGCCTTGCTAATTCTGTGGTTACTTGGTTCTCGCACCGCTCTTTCGCGCGCAATGCGAGTGCTCGGTCGTGACCAGCACTCACCCTGACGGGGCCGACGGCCGGGGCCACTGAAAAGGCCGGCGGCTGGCCGTGGCCCTCGGTTTCTCGCCGCATGCGACACGGCCGTGCATGCTTTCAACAGAGTGGGCTTACGACGCCGGGTTCGGCTCCTGACCTCCGCCGTGTTTGCCAGGGTTGTTCTTGTGTTTTACAGCTTGCTCACGATGCCATGTACAATGGGTGGCGATGGTGCACCTGTCATGAAGACCAAAGTCGAGACTGTGAAGCTCAAATCGTACGACATCATTTCGCGTGCCGTTGAAGAGGGCATCGCGTTTGGGCTCAATCGTGCGTACAAATACGCAGACAACCCCTCTCGCGAGGACTTCGAGCAGCGCATTCGTGACGCAATCATGAGCGAGCTGACGGACGTCATCAACTGGGACTGAGCATTTGCGGTACTGAACCGTAAGTTTGACGTAACAGACCCGAGGGCAACTCTTCTTGACGAGTCCGCGGCATGGCGTTTAGTCATTAAACTGTGAGCACGGTTTTTGACCCACTGAATTTCGGATGGAACGCCAAGCCCAATGGGTCAGACCTAATCATCCAGGTGAACGGCGGAACGCTTTATCTGCGGTTTGCGATTCGAGCACGCGCATCTTGGGCATGGTTAGGCCTGCGGTGGGCAAGTGGATGGAATGACGTGGCTGGTTTGGCAAGCTCGATTTGAGGCAGATTATTTACATTTTTCATCGACGCAGGCCATCCCCGCACGGCAGCTGAGGTGATCTCCGCAAGGGGCACCGAGCCACAAATCGATACAACCGCCGTCTTGACAGTGGCCGCCCTGCGCAAAACAGTCATACACAAAAGGCTGCCCGGCATTACAAGCCAAGCGCAACTTGTCTGAGCCCAGACACACGGTTTCTTGAGTGCTGCAACTCTGAAACCCTGTGACGCATGCGCCTCCTGCTTCGCGGGAATACACGCAAGCGGCCCCTGCGCCACGGCAGGTAAAGAGCGGCTTCAATTGGCCTAAGCTGATGGTGCACGGTTCGCCCTGCGGCACTTCGCACGTCGGTGCTCCCAGGCGCGAAACGCACGTTCCTTGCTGGTAATCACCCGTCGTGCTCGAGCCAGTTGCATAACTGCGGCACGACACCTGCTCGAGAGCGCCCGCGGCAGTACAAGCCTCAAGCACTGAACCGTTGCAGCGACCTTCAAGGCTCACGTTGGTGCACCCGTCAATGGCACACGTCCATGGTTGGGCAAGGGCGGGCTGGGTTCCATTTTCGCAGGCTGATGTTTGACAGGCTGATGCGGTGGCTGCCGGTCCGCAATCGGGGTCTTGCGCGTCACACCCGCAATCGCAGACACCATCCGAACGGCTTTTGTCCGCACAACTCCAACCGGCGCGCAAACCCACACACGCTGACCGTTCGATGGTGCAATTCGTCTTGCAGGTCCAGTTGCCCGAGGCGTAACCCAAGTCGGTACAGCTCCCAGCCATGGCTCCATCGCAGGCCTCACCGGGGTCTTTCACGCCGTTGCCGCACAAGGGCGGCTCAGGCGGAAGCCGGGGTCGGGTCCCAGGAGTGAGCGAGAAGGCCGCCAGTGAGGGCTCAATGCCGACGGCAATCACCAAGCGTCCGTCAGGAGAAATCGCCACATCTCGCGCTCGAATGTTGGCGCGAATCTCGTCTTCTACGCGACGCTTTGCCAAATCAACCAGACGCAACATTCCGTCAGAATGCAAAGTCACTGCTTTCGGAAGCGTGGGGTGGGGCGCTGCTGCAATGATGTGTGCTCCAGCCAGTTCAACGCCCATCACTTTCGTTTCGGTGGCCATAAAGAACGCCCCCGTGCGCGGGTCCTTTTTGAAAACGATGAGTTCTGCAGAACTGCTTGAGAGCACACTCAAATCAGTAGCTCGAAAGACGGTGAGCAGATTCTGGGAGTTCTCACCGCTGCCGTCAGAGGCGATCGTCACGGAAGTGCCATCAGCAGAAGGCACAATGCCCACAACGCCCCAAGAATTGATGTCCATAGAATCAATCGAGTGACCCGTTGCGAGGTCGAATCGTGTCAAATGGGTATCGTCGAAATACGATTGACCTCCGCCCGCGTAAAGTGAGGTACCGCTTGGTGAAAACGCCAAGGCCTCAACGCTGACGCCATAATGCAGTTCCGTCACTGCGCCTCCATCTGTAGGCACCACGTGAATTGCGCCGCCCGCTGTGGACCCTGCGGCCACCAATGTTCCATCGGATGAGACGGCCAGCGACTCAGCGGTTCGGCTGAGCGTCGTCAGCTTACGCAAGGGTGTGCCTTTGACGTCGTACACATAAATGTTCCCATCGAAAATAAACGGCGGTGAACCTCCTCCCGTAGTGCTGAGGACACCAATGCTTGTCACCAGGGTTTCATTGTCGACAAATGTCACCAGCGACGCACCAGAGCCATACGGGGGCTGCGTCTTGGGCGAGGCGGTCCACTCGGGCTGAAATATGCTGCACTCGCCGGTGCATTGGGGAGGCGTTCCACCGCCTGTTCCTGCGCTGCCTCCACCTGTCTGTTCACCTGTCCCGCCTCCGCCGGGAGCTCCGCCCCCCGCAGCCAGGCCCCCACCATTGCCACCACCGACGCTCGCAGTTCCTCCGCCTCCGCCCATGCCTCCACCGGCGTTCACGAGCCCGTCTACACAGGTGCCTTGTTTGCATTGCAGGGAGCCAACACAGACATCACATTGATTTCCCCCATGCCCACAGGCTCGGCTGTCCACTCCGACCTGACATTGCCCGGAAGCGTCACAGCAGCCAGAGCAGTTGGAAAGAGTACATGGGGACGCTGGGGTGAGGTTGGAACAAGCCCCCAAAAGAGCAAACGAAATGGCAATGATGACTCGGCGCATGCGGTACTTCCCACCTCACGGGTCGCAAAACCAAATGCCGCGCCGGGAGGTGCCGTCGCCGCGTCTCGTAAGTGGAGACACGCTGCATTTCTTTTGAAGGCGTGTGCCTTTCAATTCATATTTCTGAAGGCAGCCGGCCGCGTGACACCTTGTTAGGGTCGAAATGGGGGTCGCGCACAATCAGGCCCACCGCTCCGCGACATTGGCCTTGGGGCTCATCTCCATGAAGGTAGGAAATGAGAACGAGGTTAAAAGTCTCAACAATTTTCTTGTCTCGGCTCGAGTCGGCAATGCCGAAACCTGTATAGCGAAACCGTTCATATTCGACTTTTTTCGCGCTGCGTTCGCCCGCGAAAGCGACCAAGCCGACACAGATTAACCCCAGACACCGTTTGTACATCTGCATCCCTATAGCCAACCTAGTTAAGGCAATACAATCAATCCCTTTGAAAACCCCAGTCGCGCAACGACCATAAGCGCTGGCACTTCGTTGAAATTGATCAATTCAGCTCATGCTCATCTGACTCATTGACCGCAGAAGCTGCGCCAGAGTAACTCTCGTGTTCTCATCTTCGTGAGCTTTCATGTCCAAGCGTATTCGCACTCCCTCTGAGCCTTCTACACACACCGTGCAATCACGGGAGTCTTCTTTCGAAACGCAGAGCCAGCCGAGCGAAATAAAAATTGCTTCGTTGTGGGCTCCCCCTGTTCCGGGATCAAAGCCGAAGCAGGTCCCCCGGCACTCGACAGCCATTCCCGTCTCGCCTTCTCCAGCTTCAACATCTTCTCCTGTCGAAGCTCTAGTCGTCGTTCCACTTCGCGTTCCTCCCATGCATTCCACTTCACCGAGCATCATCGAGGGTGGCTCGTTGACGCAGATTGCTCTGGAACACTTAGGCAACATCGAAATGTCGAAGTTGGGAACCACCACCATTTCGCTGCCACAGCCAGATGGCACGACCAAGTCATTTACCGTTCGTGACATGCAATATGAGTTGGGCGACGGGAAAATTGGAATGCGGCTGATTGCCGTAGAAGACATGGACCCTGCCGCCAACGCCCAGATGGATGCACTGATTCGCAGAGAATCGGGCATCGGGCCAGATGACCCTATTTATTCCCTCATTGCCTATATCCACCCTGAGGAACACACCGCGACCATCGATGCTGCGGCGCTACGCCTGCTGAAACCTGAAATGGGCAGCACCCACATGGGCACGTATTTAGGCGAAGGGAACACCTCAAACGCAGAAGAGAACTATCACAACAAGACCTGGGGGGTTGATGAAGGGAAGCCTTACCCCGCCAACGTGCAAATTGTTTCCATGGAAGGCGTCAGTCAGGCCGAGCTGAACAAGAGTTTGGTGGCCGTTGATGCGGTCTTGAACAAGGGCGTGATTTTCCCGCCGGACTACAAGAATGACCCGCTTCTCACGCCCGATCTCAACTCCACGCTGATGTTCTACCGAGATTGGATCAAAAAGGAGCCGTACACCCGAGAAGACTCCGATTGGGCTACGTATTGTGCAGAGCACAAACTGATCGTTCTCAACGCTGCGATGAACGTCCCCAACAATGTCGATTCGTTCAAAGAAGTATTCGGAAACCAAGAAGGGGCCGAACTTTTTGCCGCCTTCAAAGCGCGTTTTGAAGAAGCGAAAGGTCGCCCTTTCACCAAAGCCGATGAAACGTACTTTGAGCCGCTCTGGAAAAAAGAAGGGCTGACCGCTGCACAAATTCGGCCTCCTCGTAAGAGCGAGTACGACGACTACCAAAAGGCTCGCGCTGACGGCTCCCTCGCCAATGGAATGTACAGCGGGTACAAACCGCTCCCCGCCGGGAAAGGCATGACGTGGAGACCCGAGACCATTTCAGATCTGGTCAAGAATTTCATGGAAACCTACGCGCCGTTTAACCAAGTCGGTGGGTACGTCAGCGCGGCTTCGCTCTTAGGTTTCCGAGAGATGGTGATGAAGCGTACGGGCATCGACGAGAAGGCGTTTATGAGCTACGCGATGCCCGTTTTGAGCAAAGTCATGATTGCCGAGGGCATGGCTCGAGCTCCGAGTGACCCAGCACAGTTTAAAAAATGGGTGACCTCGGCCACAGGCGGTCTTTACGTTGCTTTTGGTGGTCGCCCTGCGGACCTCGCTCCCGGTGGGAAACCGCAAGCGGAACTGATGAGCGTGGCCAAGGCGGTGATGGAAGGGCCAGCGGCCGCTTCGTCACAAATTCAGCAAGCGGCAGCGCTTCCTGAAGCGCAACGAAATGATCTCGCCTATGGCTGGATGCGGGGAGCCATCAATGCGGATCTCGAGCGCGCACGCTTGGCTCCGGTGGCTCAGAAATCCATCGAGTACTATGCGCCTCCAGCGATGACCAACCGAGTCGTCAATGGCATTCTCGAGAAGAGCAAGTTCGTCAATGTGCGCATCATTGCCACCGCAATAGCTGGGCGGCATCTGGTGAAGCCAGAATAGTCGCCTCGCTCCAAAGAGGCGCGCAGCTGGGTGAGTCGAGGCTGACGTGCGAGCCTGGCCGAGCGAGAAAGTCACCAAAAATCGTGATTAACCTCAGACTTCAATTTAGATTTTGGAAATGGTTCGAGCCTCCCCTCGTTCGACAGCGGTTCGACCTTTTCCTGAACCCAAATTTTTGAGCCGAATTCGATATTCAACAAAGCTGATCACCACCAGCGTGTTGGTCGTCGCCCTCACGATAGGGCTCTTGATTCGAGTCATTTACGAGGTGAATCAGAATGTTGAGTTTCGCCAGAGTGAAATGGTGGGTACGACCTACATTCGCTCTCTCCATCAATTGAGTCAGCTGCTGCGAAACCATTGGATTCAGCGAGCTAGGGGAGAGAACGCCGAAGCGCAGGGAACGCAGCAGGCGATCGTGCAGACTCTTCAAGAGCTCGACGAGCTGGAGGGTAGGTACGGCCAAAAATTCGATACCACTGCGTCATGGCGCAGCATCAAGTCAAGATGGGGCCAGATTGCCGACAATCCTTCAGTGGGGCGCGATGAGAGCC
>JAYUVR010000217.1:0-3573 GCA_043753955.1 Archangium sp.
GAAAGCCAAAGGCAATCGCCAGAACATTTCGGCCGACGAAGGCGAACAGCCCTCTGCTGTCAAAAGTAAGCGGGAGATCTCCTGGTTGAGCGTGAAGAACGTCGAGTCGTGATTGAAAAGACAACACATCTTCTTTCAAGTCATCGAATCGTTCAGGGTCGGCCAGGCGCAACATCGAAGCCCCTCGGGCGAAGACACGCAGCCGCTCTGGGTCTTCTTCTCGGTGACCATTGCGCAGTGCAAAAAGGTGGTCAGCAGTCTTTATGAAATCGAGATCTTCCCAGCTTGCGAGATTCAGCGTGACCCCATGGAGCGCAGCGTTCACTTTTTCAGTCAAAGTGCGCACCCACTCAGATTCTGCCTCAGAAGCGAATTCCTGCGTGACTGCTTCTACCAAAATGGGCTCGCCGACTTCGACATGTACAGGGCTTCGAAATCGATGCTTCTGCGCGTAAGTCAACCCGACGGGAATGATGCGAATCGCGTGCCCCGCCTTGGCCACCTTCAAAGCGATGCGGGCACAGCCCGTTTTGATTTCTACCAATTGCGGCTCTGAATGCGATTTGCCTTCTGGAAAAATGGTGATGGCCCTTTGGTCAGTCAGGGCGTTGGCGGCAGCTTCGAGCGTCCCCTCATTCTTGGTCATCAAGTCGGGGTGATCTTCTTTCCGAAAGACAGTCAATACACCGAGCCCCCGGAGCAACCAGCCAAAGAGGGGCACTCTGAAGAGCGGCTCTTTGGCGAGAAACGTCACCTGGCGATCGGTGATGACAAAAATCATCGCTGGGTCGATCAAACTGTTGGGGTGATTGCCCACGAACATCACAGGCCCACTCAGGTCGTTGACTCTTCGAGCGACTTCAATGCGGTAAAACAAACCCAAAGCCACCGACACAATGGTTCGAACCAAACGATAGAACAGGCCATGAGTTGGCACGGCTAGAACACCCCGATATTGAAATGCACCACGACACGAGGCTCATTGATGATTGTATCGGCAGCGATGTTGTAACCAACGTCGAGCGCGAGCGCGCCAAAGAGCGTGACATAGCGCAGTCCAATGCCAGACACAGGCCGAAAAGGCCCTACAGAATTAGGCGCAGAAATCCACAAATTGCCCGCTTCGAAAAACACTCCGAAATCGAACACACTTAATGCGGGGAATCGGAGTTCAGCCTTAAAAACGGAGAAGACCTCGCCTCCTTGAGAAGGCACCTGTTGACCGGCCAGAATGGTTTTTGCCGCAGAAGAACAACCTTCTTTCGAGGCCAGTATCTGGCAGTCTGCAACTTCTTGTCTGTACTGTGTGCGAAGGTCTTCAGAAATCAGTTGATCTTCATTGAAGCCGCGCACTGAAGTTGCCCCTCCGAGGAAAAAGCGTCTCACCGGTGGAGTCGACGACCCTTTGCTCAACGGAAAAATGCGGCCGGTTCGCGCAGACAGTGCGAGCACAACTCGCTCAGTGAAGGGAATGTAGCCCGTCGCCAGCGCACTCGCCTTGAAGAAATTAACGACCACAGATTTTGCAGGTCTTTCATCATTCTGTGCAAACAGTGCCCCAGTCAGTTCAGTAGAGCCCTGAAGCAAGAGGCCTTTGGTTGGGTTAAGCGCACTGTCGCGGAGATCAAGAGTGGGGTTGAAGCGAACGCTCTGAAGCGTAAATTCGCCAAAATTGAAACGCAGTCGGGCTTGATCAACCGAATTCGTCGGAGGTACTGAAGCCAAAGCAGTACCCACACGCTCGACAAAGCTCCATTCAAGTTCGTACTGAAGGGCGAGAGAGATTTTGGGGTTCATCCATTCAAATGCACCGATGTGGAAACTCTTCGACCAGTCGATGGTGGGCACTGCAGCGACGCGAGAAAATCGAAACTGAGGGCGAAAGACGCGCTCGCCGATGAGGTCGAGCCTCAAGCCGAGATGAGCAGGCAAGAGACTGCGGGCATCGAGCGCTAAGTTGGCGCGATAGCCAATTTGTTGCCATGGCTCGAGATCAGAAAGGTCAACCAAGCGCGACAAGGCTGGATACGAGGTGAAAAAAAGATTTCCCTGAGCTCGCCCGCTTAAAGTGATGGCTCGACCAGCGATGTTGTTGATCGAGCCTTCAACTCCGCCTCGAATACCTTCGGCCCAAAAGTAACCCAGAAAGGGCTCGCCAGAATACAGTGGGCGTTCCTTCACCTTGAGCACCACCGTTTTGAGCGGTTCAGGCCGCTCAGGTGACAGCATCTCAACCTGCACACTGCGAAAAATGCCTAAATTGGTCAAATTCGCCTGAGTCGAAAAGAGCGCCTCTGAATCGAGCGGCTGGCCTTCCTTGATGGTCGCTTGTGATGCAATCACTTCTTCGGCAGTACGCACTTGCCCTACTGCCAACACCGCCCTCACCTTCACTTGGGGGCCCGGCTCTACTTTCAGCACGGCGTCAACGCGTTGGCCCGATTGGTCCAGCGAATACTCAGTTGAGACTTCAGAGAAGAGATAGCCCTGGCGGCCCAGTTCACGGCTGACCTTGCGTTCAAGTGTTTGCAACTCACTGGGGCTAAAAGGTGTTCCCTCGAGGGTGGGCTTCAGTGCGTCTGAGACAAAACCATCAGGGAACCCCACCGCCTGAAGCTGACGAAAGTAGGCTCGGGGTCCCTCGACCACCACAAAACGAGCGCGCGCCTTTTGCCCACGAATCTCAGCGCCATCGAAATTCACGGAAGCTTTGAGGTAGCCCCGTTCTCGATAGAGCGCTGTCATCGATTTCGCTGCATCACCCCAGACCGTCTCGACCAACACCGTATCCATCGGGGGCGAGGGAAGCGCGTCGGCAAAAACGGGGCTCGTTCGCCCCTCGACATCGGTCGGGTCTCCCATCGAGCGGAGTTCAAATGAAACCTCAGATGCAGCGTTTTGCATCACGCGCTGCAAAAGCGATTTCAATTCTTTGGGGGCGATGGCAACGGGGCCATCAAAATCAATGGCTTCAACTTGCAGGGGCGTTCCCTCTTCAATGACAAACCCCAATGCCGCTTCGAAAGCGTGGGGCTTACGTACTTCAGAAGGGCGCACTCGTACGTCGTGGTAACCCCGAAAACGGTAGAACCGCTCGATGCGTTGTGCGAGCCGCTGCGCCAAAGATTCATCGAGTGTCTCTTCACCGTCGTAAGCCAACACGCGCCTGAGCCCACTGTCAGAAATTGCCCTGTTTCCGCTAAACACCAAATCGTAACGTGGGCCTGAAACGACCGGGAGCACGATTCTGCCCTCTTCGCTCACTTCAGGGCTTTCAACGCGCGCTCGGAAATAGTGCCTTTGGCGATACAGCGCACGCACTGCATCGACACCTGAATCGAAACGCGTCAAGTCAAGTACGTCACCAGGCCGAAGACCCAACTTTTCCATCAGCAGTGCAATTGGCAAACCCGGTTGCCCAGAAACAGCAATCGCTCTCAACCGGCTCGGTTCGCCTTCGCGCACCACAAAACCCGCCGTCATTCCGCCCTCAAGCAACACCGCTTCGCTTTTGACTTCAGCGCTTCGAAAACCCTTTTTTCGGTAGAGAACTCGAACCTTTTCAGCAGCCTG
>JAYUVR010000218.1:0-2730 GCA_043753955.1 Archangium sp.
CGGCTGCCCGGCATTGCGAGTTGAGAACAAGTACTCCATGCCCCGGCAGATTCACCGAAGAGCGTGACGTTGCTCGCGTCGCCACCGAAGGCGGCAATATTGTGTTGTACCCAACGAAGTGCCGCCTGCTGATCAAGGAGCCCGACCGATGCGGTACCGAGCTCGCGATGCCCCAGGAAACCGAACACCCCCAGTCGGTAGTTGAGGCCCACCACAATCGCGCCTGTGTGCGCCGCGAGCTTCGCACCGTCGTAGAGGGCGTCGCTGTTTGACCCCGTGTAGAAACCACCGCCGTGAATCCACACCATCACCGGGAGCGGTTTGGTCCCTGCCGGTACCCAAAGGTTCAGTGTGAGGCAGTCTTCGCTGAGAACATGATCCACCCCGGGGACAGGAGGCTGCATACACGCAGGCCCTGAGCGCGTCGCTTCACGTGGCTGAGTCCAAGACTCAAGCTCCGCTGGGGGTCGCCATCGCCGCTCTCCCACGGGTGGAGCGGCATAAGGCACGCCGAGAAACACACGAAGGCCATCTTGCGAGAACCCCGCCAGAGGACCGTGATCTGTCTTTACAACGAGCAAGCGACCAGGAGGAACCGTGGCACACGTGGTGAGCAACAAAGCGCACAAAAAAGAGCGAACCATGGCGCATCTTGACACCCTCGGCATGTTCGAGTTCCCCAAAGGCCTCATTATTTCTCAGAGAGATCGTCCTGAGCATCAATTCGCCCGCACTGGAGGCAGATCGGCTACTTCTCGGCTCGAGGACACCACTGCCTACTCGAGACATTCACAACACTGACGGCGTACCTTGGCTGGCTGAACAACAGTTCGGTCCCGAAGTTGCGATCGTCACGTCTCTTCCAGACAGTTCCGAGCTTCCAGGCTTGGGTTTCGACGGCTGGCGCCAATGGTTTATCGACACTGCTGCCCTCATCTGCCGCCAATTGAGCGACGACGGAATCGCCATCTTCTATCAAACCGACGTCAAACTCGATGGCCGTTGGGTCGACAAAAGTTTCTTGGTTTCCCTAGGCGCCCAAGCAGCAAACAGTTTTTGTCTCTGGCACAAAGTCATCTGTCGCGCGCCGCCGGGCATCATCACCTTTGGCAGACCCGCGTATGCGCACCTCCAATGCTTTAGCCGAGGAAAGCGGCTCGAAAAGGGGCAGGCCTTTGAAGACGTGCTCCCTCGACTTGGAGAAATGACCTGGGCTCGCGCCATGGGTCGCGAAGCCTGTGAAGCCATCGCTACCTTTTTGGTGAAGCACACGGCCACCCGCACGGTGGTTGACCCTTTTTGCGGCCTGGGCACCATGCTCGCCGTCGCCAACCAGCACGGCCTCGATGCTGTCGGAGTAGAGCTGTCTCAAAAACGTGCTGCAAAGGCGCGAGAACTCGCACTGCCCAAACAGGGGTGAAGAACAGCTTGACCTGAACACGCGTTCCGGGCGATGTGAAAGCGCCGGCGCTTCGTCGGCGCTATTCCAGGGCTTCCCATGGCCGAACCCGAATTCATCAGCATCCGCGGCGCCAAAGAGCACAACCTCAAGAATGTCTCGCTCGACATTCCAAAGAAGAAGCTGGTCGTCTTTACCGGGGTGTCGGGCTCAGGCAAGAGTTCCCTCGCCTTCGACACCCTCTACGCTGAAGGCCAGCGCCGTTACGTCGAATCGCTCTCCGCCTACGCCCGCCAGTTTTTGGGGCAGATGGAAAAGCCTCGCTACGACACCATTCGCGGCCTCTCTCCCACCATTTCAATCGAGCAAAAAGCGGCCTCGAATAACCCGCGCTCGACGGTCGGCACCGTCACCGAAGTGCACGACTACTTACGCGTGCTCTACGCCAACATCGGAGTGCAGCACTGCCATCAATGCGGCCGAAAAGTCGGCAAACAATCAGCTCAGCAAATCGTTGAAGAGATTTTGAAATCGCCCGCGGGCACCCAGATACAACTGCTCGCGCCCATCGTGGTGAATCGAAAAGGAGAGCATAAAGATCTCCTCGTCGACGCGTTGAAACGGGGGTTCACGCGCGCACGAATCGACGGAAAAGTTCGTTCCTTGGAAGAGAAAATCGAGCTCGATAAAAAATCGAAGCACGACGTCGAGTTGATCATCGATCGATTGGTGCTGAAGGCTGATCTCCGCCCTCGGTTGACAGACTCTGTGGAACAGGCACTCCGAGAAGGTAAAGGCGTGCTCATTGTCGCCGATGGCACGGGCAACCCCACGGCCGACAGGACCATGAGTGAGCTCAACGCCTGCCATTCATGCGGGCTGTCTTTCCCCGAGCTCACTCCGGCTTCATTTTCTTTTAACAACCCACTTGGCATGTGTACCGAATGCAGCGGTCTGGGTACGCGCGCCGAGATGGACCCGGATCTCATCGTTCCCGACAAGACGAGATCGATAAAAGATGGGGCCGTCGAAGTCTGGGCCTCGGGCGTCGCCCGCGGCGAAGGGTGGACGGCAGACCTGGTCGATACGCTGGCGCGCGCGTTCGACATCGATCTGGAAACTCCGTGGGACAAACTGCCAAAGAAGCAAACCGACGTGGTGTTGTACGGGAGCGCCGGCAAAGAGCTGAACATGAAGTGGGGCGATGCCCGCTGGAAGATGGAATGGGAAGGCCTGGTCAACAAACTCTGGCGCAGCTTCAATTCGACCGCTTCAGAATCAATGAAGCAGTACTACATGAAATTCTTAAGCGACAAGCCGTGCCCCAAATG
>JAYUVR010000219.1:0-8085 GCA_043753955.1 Archangium sp.
CCATCGCGGGCGCCAACCCAATTTGGCAGAGGCTTTGTCGATGGAAAGTCGCAGCAACGAGGCTTCGTGAGGTGCCTTGGGGTCGCTTTGGTCGACCCATTTCCCCTTACCCCAGGCTTTCACCAGCATTGAAACCAAGGCTGACACCGGCTGCGCCGAGCCAACATCTGGTCCGAAATTCCAACCCTCACAAAAGTCTTGCGGGCGAGCACTGCCCAACAACTTCAGCCCTACACTTAAGTATCCGCCCAATGGTTCTAGAACATGTTGCCACGGACGAACGGCGCGAGGGTTCCGCACGTCGATTGCGGCCCCTTTGTTCAGAGAACGAATGCAGTCAGGAACAATTCGATCGACAGCCCAATCACCACCACCGATAACGTTCCCGGCCCGAGCGGAAGCAAGCGCGACCCCATGTTCTGCTAATTTGTCAGGGGGGAAAAAACTGCGGCGCCATGAAGAGACAACCAATTCAGTGGCTCCCTTGCTCATGGAATAGGGGTCGAAACCGCCCATTGCATCGTCTTCTCGATACCCATACACCCACTCGCGATTCTCGTAACACTTATCACTCGACACGACGACGACTGCACATCGCTGCCTGGTAACGCGAATCGCCTCGAGAACATGCGCAGTTCCATTGATGTTCGTCTCGATGGTCAAGAGGGGTTCGCTGTAACTCTTACGAACCAAAGCCTGCGCAGCCAGATGGAACACGATGTCGGGCTTTTTTTCCGCCACCACCTCGCGCACTTTTTCAAATTGACGCACATCACCTACGAGATGAGTACACGATGAAATCACGTCTGCAAAATTGAAGAGCGATTCGGCCTCAGGCGCGAGCGAAAAGCCGGTCACGTCTGCACCGAGTTGTTCGAGCCACAACGTAAGCCAAGCGCCCTTGAACCCCGTGTGCCCGGTGAGCAGCACTCTTTTGCCTGCGTATGCCGCACGAAGCTCGCTGGGCGAGAGGTTCACAACCCGTCCTTCCATGTTTTCCAGGGAGCTCTTCCGCTGCCCCATAGCTCATTCAAAAGAGTAAATTCACGTAAAGTATCCATGGGCTGCCAAAAGCCCGTATGTCGAAATGCCTGAAGTTCACTTTTCGCTGAGAGTTGACGCATCGGTTCCTGTTCAAGTGTCAGTTTCTTATCGAAAGGCAAAACATCCCAAATACGCTTGGCGTCGCAGACAAAAAAGCCCCCGTTGATGAAGCCCTCGGTCGCCTGAGGTTTCTCGTTAAATTCTGAAACCATTTCTTCTGTTAGACGCATTTCGCCAAAACGGCCTGGAGGCCGCACCGCGGTCACCGAACAAATCTTTCCATGATTTCGATGAAACGAAATCAACTTGGTAATATCGACATCTGACACTCCATCGCCGTAAGTCAGACAAAACAATTCGTCGTCTTCCAAATACTTACGAACCGCCGCCACCCGGCCGCCCGTCATGGTGTCCTCGCCTGTCTCAGCCAAAATTATCTTCCAATCTTCTTCTCCAGCACCCATCACCTCAACTGCGTGATTCTTGCCCAACGTCAGCACCACATCGTTCGTCATGGCGCGGTAATTGAGAAAAAATTCCTTAATTACCCAACTTCTGTAGCCCAGACACAGTACGAATTCAGTGATGCCATGAGCCGCGTACATCTTCATGATGTGCCACACCATCGGCTTACCGCCGATCGGCAACATGGGTTTCGGCATTGCTTCGCTGGCTTCTCGAATTCGTGTGCCCTGTCCGCCGCACAAGATGACCGCTTTGATTCCCATTAGCGCACCTGGGGAGCGGGTACCGGCACCACAAATTTTCCGCCCGCCTGCCTGTACCCGTCGAGCTGCCGTACGATTTCATCGAAAAAGTTCCACGCCAGCACCAACAGGTGCGTGGGTTTGTCTTGTAGAACGCGATCCGGCCCCACCACGGGTAAGTGCATGCCGGGCATTAACTTGCCCTGTTTGTATGGACTGCGGTCGGCTACCCAAGTCAGCAAGTCTGGACCGATGCGGCAATAGTTGGTGAGCACCACCCCTTTGGCAGCCGCTCCATACGCCGCAAGCGAACCTTGTTTTTTGAGGCCGTGCAAAAAGGTTGGCAATTCGGTCTGGAGCCTGCGCGTACCCGCAGCAAATTCATGCAGCTTACGGCTTGCGGTGTACCCGTCAGCCTGCTCCATCTTCAGGGCAGCAGAAACTGATGCCCTCGCCGCCCCATGTCGCTTGCCTCGGGCAATAAGGCTCCCTCCGTGGAGCGGAATTTCCTCAACATCCCATAGAATCATGCCCGCCGCTTTGAACAGCCGGTCTAGAGCGGTCACGGAAAAATAGGAGAGATGCTCATGATAGATGGTGTCAAATTCAAGGTGCTCAACCATCGCCTTCAGATAAGGCACTTCGACGTGAAAAATACCGTCATCAGAAAGCCATTGATGTACTCCCTTTACAAAATCAACCAAGTCGGGAACATGCGCTAACACGTTGCGGGCGATAATGAGTTCGGCAACGCCGTGTTCCTCTCGTAACTTCTGGCCCATCTTGAGGTTGAAAAACTCAGCGACCGTCGGCACGCCTTCGTTGTTGGCAGTTTCAGCAATGTTTTTTGCCGGTTCCACTCCCAATACCCGGCAATGGGTCTGGAAGGGCTTTAAAATACACCCATCATTGCTGGCCACCTCGGCTACCAACTGCCCCTTTTTCAGCGAGAGCTCAACTGCATATTGGGTTGCAAGCTGCTTTCCCCAACGCACGACAGTGTCAGCCATCGATGAAAAATAAATATAATCAGTAAACACATCTTTGGGGTCGAGTTGATGCGTCAACTGAACGTGTGAGCACGTTGAGCAAAAGCAAATGGCCAAGGGTGCTTTCGTTTCGTTGGCAATGTCAGCGTGACCAGACAGAAAACTATTCACCGGTGGCATGTCGCCCAAAGAAAGAATGGGTTCAAGTTGGTCCTGCCCACAGATGCGACATTGAGGAATACGAGTTGCCATGAACTATTGCTCTTTCGAAAGGAACGCTGCGCGTTGCTGGGTCAGTACTTCAACAAGGGGAGGATGATGCAATTCATGCCTTGTAGACAACAATTGTACCCGCTCAGGTCGGGGCGCAATCTGACCTGAGTCCTGCCAGGGAACTTCTTGGATTTCTATCTTCGGCAACAAGAGCGCTTCCAACAAAAGTCGCGCCCATTCAGCCTTGGTGAGCACATCGGGACCAACCAGATGCGCTACGCCTTCGAAACCCCGGTGGAGTAACTCGAGTGAAGATGCAGCCAGCCAGGAAGACCAAGTGGGCATGCCTGCTTGGTCACTGGGGACCTTGAGTGGTACCTGCCGCTCAGACGCTTCAATAACCCGATACATGAAATTTTTTCGTCGACTCTCGCTTCCGAAAACATAGCTCGTTCGCGCAACGACACTGTGCCCGCGAGTCAGCAGCATCTCTTCCACCATGCGTTTGTGCTTGGCATACACACTCAAAGGGCGCGCTTCTGTAAACTCATCGTAGTGAGCTGCCGTTCCGTCGAAGACATGTTCGGTCGAGAAAAATACGACTCGCGCTGATGACCCCAAAACGTGAAGAAGATTTTGCACGGTGGACACGTTTTCTCGCTCGCTCCGTGCAGGGTCTTGTTCACAACCATCTACCCAAGGCCAGGCTGAAGCGATGACGACCGCAGCAGGGTCAACTCGAGCAACCACGCGCTCAATCGCCCTTAAGTCCAACAAGTTCATTTCTTCGGTAGCAAAGCTTCCGACATGGCGTGCAACGCCATAAGCTGACCACCTTGAGGCGGCTCGCATCACTTCAGTCCCCACAAGGCCGGAAGCTCCGACCACCAGCAGCCTGGGCTTCATCGATCTTTGGTGGCCCAGTCGTAGGGAATGTGACTCTTATGGGGATCAAGACGGACAATCTCATTCGGGTCATGAGGGATACTCGCGCAATTCGCCACCACCGCCATGGCCGAGCCCACGCATTTAAAGCCATTCCAGACAAAAGGAGGCACTTTTACCAATACATGGTTGTCATTGCCCAAATAGATTTCATTAATCTCTCCCTTTGTCTTTGAGCCCTCGCGATCGTCATAACAAACAAGTTTAATCATCCCTACAGGGACCGCATAATTGATGATCATCTCGCGATGGAGATGCCAGCCTTTGACAACTTCGGGAAAGATGGTTGAGAAGTAGATCTCGCCAAACTTCACAAACTCGGGGTCTGTTGCTTTGAGATGGTGCATCACTTTGCCGCGATCATCAGCGATGACACGACGAGGAGAAACAACGACGCCTTCTATCATTCGCAACATGTACCAGAATTTTTTCCCGTCACAAGGAAGGGCGCGTCTTCACGACGCGCCGGGCTCACCAACAAGATGGCCCCGATGCGGCCGCTGAACATCAGCTACGTGCTCGCTGGTGCAGCCGCTGCTACCAACGCTGCCAAGGTGGGTAGCGAAAAGCAGACTTGACGGTACGGAACGTGTATTTAAAAAGACCAGGGACATCGACCGACGAGCTGTCCGGTTCATATCGTACCGGGCAAGGTACTTCGCCCACACGAAAGCCCTGGGCCACGGCTTCCATCATGATGTCTGATGCGAAAGAATGCGTATCACTGAAGCGATCCATCGGCATCGAGCGAATGAGCTGTTTTGAATAAGCGCGCATTCCACTGTGCCATTCTCCAAAAGCGGTCCCAAACCAAAGGTTTTCAAACAGGGTGAGCGAACGATTTCCCAACCAGCGATACAGGGGCATGCCTCCACGAAGCGCTTCTTGCCTGGTACGAATGCGATTGCCCTGAATCAAATCGTAGTGACCACGCGCGATGTACTGAATCATGAGGTCGGCGAGACTCGGTTCGTATTGATAGTCTCCGTGAATCTCAATCGCGACATCGGCATCTTCTTCAAGGAAGAGTTTAAAAAGCCGCTTCAGATTTCCACCGTAGCCAGCGTTGACCTCGTGTGTGATGCAACGCAAACCAAGTTGTTTGGCCACTTCTTCAGTTCGGTCGGTGCTGACGTTGTTGCCGACGACCACTGCGGGCTTCAGTGAATCTGGAATCGCTTCGTAGGTCTTCGCGAGCGTCCTTTCGACATTGTAAGCGAGCACCATCACGAATGGTTTCATAGGCACGAGAGCCTCTAGCATCCTTTTGAGGTGACAAATCAGAAGAGCGTGCGCATTCGGTGATTTCGCACACCTCGTTACGTGAGTGATGCATTGGTGAGCGGGCGTTCGGCTGTCAGCGAGAAAATTGATTCAACTGAGGCGCGAGGCGGGGCTCCTGGAAACCCTCTGTAAGCTGCGTGCAGCCAGGTCTTAAACTCGTGGAAACCAGTTCATCGGCGAGAGGTCGGGTGGCTCCCGCTTGGACCCCAAAAAGAACGCGTGTTCAGGTCACTTGTCAGACCCTTCAGGCACAGTGCTTCCCATGACGCACTTCGCTCATCGTTCGGCTCCATCGGCTTCGACCACTGCAGGGTCACCCAATCGTTGGCAGAACTACTTGGCTCGAGCGCGCACGTGTTTCCGCGCGGCTACCGTCATCGATTCCACCGCGCATGCGCTGACCGATGCGGCCAATGCGCTGGAAGGCGCAACGGACAGTGCCGCCGAAGAAGCGGCTCGGGCGTTGCGAGAGGCTGAGCGAGCCCTGGCACGGGCCCGAAAGTGTTTGGCCTCAGCCCTCGACGCAAAGAAGCTGACTCCGGCGAATCGAGAGCCTGGCTACGGGTTGACTGAATACGGTGCGCTTTCGGCACGATAAGAAAGGCTGCACTGAAACAGCGCCGTTGCAGTGAGGCATCTCGCAGGGTACGCGGGCCCGCATGGCCGAGAACTTCATTTTCACCATGCAGGATCTCCGAAAAGTCAAAGGCGGTAAGGAGATTCTCAAAGGCATCTGGCTCAGCTTCTTCCCCGGGGCGAAAATTGGCGTCATTGGGCCCAACGGCTCAGGCAAGTCGACGCTGCTTCGCATCATGGCGGGCCTCGACCCAGAATTCATGGGCACCGCTCGCCCAGACCCGAAAGCGAGAATTGGCTTCCTCTCGCAAGAGCCGCAGCTCGACGAAAAGTTAGACGTCAAAGGCAACGTTGAATTGGCAGTCAAACCCGTCAAAGACTTGCTCGCGCGCTTTGAAGAGGTGTCGAACAAGTTGGGCGAGCCCGATGCCGATTACGACACCTTGCTGGCTGAACAAGCGAAGTTACAAGACGCTATTGATGCCGCTGACGGGTGGAACCTTGACCGCCGGTTGGAAGTGGCGATGGATGCGCTGCGGCTCCCGCCGGGAGAGATGAATGTCAGCAAGCTCTCGGGCGGCGAAAAGCGTCGAGTGGCGCTGTGTCGAATTTTGCTCGAAAAGCCAGACCTGTTGTTGCTCGACGAGCCCACCAACCACCTCGATGCTGAGTCTGTGCAGTGGCTGCAGCAGCATCTCAAAGAATACCCAGGCACCATTGTCTGCGTCACCCACGACCGTTACTTTCTCGACGAAGCGTGCCAGTGGATTTTGGAACTCGACCGCGGTGAAGGCGTACCGTGGAAGGGCAATTATTCAAGCTGGCTTGATCAAAAGAAGAAGAAGCTTCAGCTGGAAGAGAAGTCGAGCAGCTATCGCCAGAAATTCTTGGACAAAGAACTTCAGTGGGTCAGTTCAAGTGCCAAGGCGCGCCAAGCGAAGAGCAAGTCACGCCTCGAGCGCTATGAGCAAATGCGCGAAGACTTCGAGCGCAACAAGAAGAACGAATCGACCGGTGAAATCTACATTCCTCCCGGGCCGAAACTGGGTGGATTGGTGGTGGAAGCCAAGGGCATTCGCAAGGCTTTTGGAGATCGCCTGCTCGTCGATGAGCTGTCATTTAAGCTGCCCCCTAACGGCATTGTTGGCGTGATTGGGCCCAACGGCGCCGGCAAGACCACCCTGTTTCGAATGATGATGGGCAATGAGAAGCCCGATTCTGGCGAGTTCCGCGTGGGAGAATCAGTGAAGGTCGCGTATGTCGACCAATCGCGCGATTCGCTCCAAGGTGAACAGTCGGTGTGGCAGGAAGTTTCGGGTGGGCTTGATCAACTCGACTTGGGTGGGCGCATTGTACAGAGCCGCGCGTATTTGAGTTGGTTCGCCTTCAAAGGCGGAGATCAACAAAAGCGAGTGAAAGACCTCTCAGGCGGTGAGCGCAATCGGGTGCACTTGGCCAAAGTGCTCAAAGAAAATGGAAATCTGATTCTGCTCGACGAGCCCACCAACGACCTCGACGTGGAAACACTGCGCTCGCTCGAAGAAGCGCTGGAATCATTTGCCGGTTGCGCAGTCATCATCAGCCACGACCGATGGTTCCTCGACCGCGTGGCGACGCACATACTGGCCTTTGAAGGCGATTCAAAAGTCGAATGGTTTGAAGGCAATTTTCAAGACTACGAGGCAGACAAGAAGAAGCGTCTCGGGGCCGATGCGTTGATGCCACGGCGCATCAAATACAAACCCTTGGTACGGAAGTAGTCACGACTCGAGTCTAAAAGCAGTTGGTTGAAGGCCCAGCAGTCATCACCTTGCGTGGTGATGACCTCTGGACTACTGGGCCAGAGCCCGATGCCTTGGTGTCTCATTGCTCATGTCCTTTTTGCCGCTTCAGAACCGCCCATTGCGGTGACGTTGCGACAGACACGCACTGAAGCGGCCCAACATTGCCCTGATGAAAATTGGCTCAAGCGGAATGTCGTCGCGCGGTTGGGCTACTCTGCTTTTGTTGATGCTGCGGCGCTCGTTGCGACGACTCGTTTTGATTGCACGCAGACGGGTTGTTCAGCAGACGTCGAACTTTCGCACGAAGGTGCGCCGCCTCGAAAGCGCACCCTCACGTCTGCTTCCACTGAGTGTCGAGAATTGGCCGAATCGCTGGCGCTCACCCTTGCTTTGGCGATCGACCCGGCCTCGGTCTCGCGAATCGAAGCGCAGCCAGCGTCTCCACCGCGGGTTGAAGAACGCGTTCCCGCGCCTCCGGTTTCTGTGCCTGAAAAAGTTCCTACCTTTTTCCAAATGCAACTGGGCGCGATAGGCAGCGCAGGG
>JAYUVR010000220.1:0-28960 GCA_043753955.1 Archangium sp.
TCGAGCATTACATGCTGTGTTTGTGGCGCAGCGCCCACCTTGCCGCTGAGGAGGTCGCTGCAGACAGCCCAGAACCCACTCACTGATTCACCTTCCGCGTGCAACCTCGCCCAGCGCTTAAACTCAGCGACCTGCGCTGCCGATGAAGCGGGTAGTTTTGAGGCAACAAGCTTTTGAGGTGCAGGCCAAATATTCATCGTACGCCCCACATGACAGAGACAACCCTCGACGCCTACCGTTTCGGAGGTGCCTTGAGGGGTGGCCGTCGATGGGCATTGAGTGGGTTGGGTCTAATGCCAGTCGTCGTTCGGTCGGCGCTTCGAGGCTCATCTTCTGGCTCAGAATCATCAAACCCCGTCTGTGCTGCGGGGTCTACGTGAGCACGTTTGGCCAGCAATGGGTTTCGCGAGGGAACTGGAGTGGCGTCGTCGCGGTGTACTGCATTCACGCTTGGAACAGCTGCAGGCTTCGTTCTGCTCTTCAACTTCGCCTCAAATGTTTTCCATTCACTTCCAAACGAATCAGGGTCAGGCAGATGTCGCTCGCGATGTTTGAGTGAAGGGGCCCAACGCGTGATGACATCTTCACCCAAGCCATGAATGAGTGGTGGAGGTGGCATTCCATACGTACGCGGGTCGAAAAAAGCTTCGGTCAAATCATCAAAGCCATACGCTCGGGCTTTGGCTAAAAACGAAGGCAAAATACCCGTAGGCGCGTGGTACCCCACAATGCTGCCCTCTTCATCTTTGGACACCGGGCAATACAGCCACAAATCTTGCGTGCGATAGTCACCCTTGTCGTTGAGTGGCAGCACTTCAGACACGGCGATGACTTTTCGAGTGCCGTCTTGCAAACGTTCACAACACACAATGAGCTTGATGGCCGAAGCGACCTGAGCCCTCACCGCTACCAAAGGCATTTCGATACCGCTCATCAGACACAATGATTCGATGCGGCGCAGCGAGTCGGTCGGCGTATTGGCATGTACCGTCGACATCGAACCTCCATGGCCGGTATTCATCGCTTGCATCAAGTCAAACGCCTCACCCCCGCGCACTTCACCCACCACGATTCTGTCGGGGCGGAGGCGCAAGGCGGACATCAGCAAATGCCCAATCGTGACTTCTCCCTTGCCGAACTTGTCGGGGGGGCGCGATTCAAAGGAGACCAAATGCGATTGCTGCAATTGGAGCTCAGCCGAGTCTTCGATGGTGAGAATGCGCTCTTCATCTGGAATTAGCCCAGAGAGAATATTGAGCAGGGTGGTTTTGCCAGAACCCGTGCCTCCAGAGACGAGCAGGTTGAGCTTGAGCATCACTGAAGCTTCAATCAGTCGAATCATGGGCGCGGTGATGGAACCAAAGTCGACCAAAGCGGCGGGAGTCAGTTTGTCTTTAAAAAATTTACGAATCGAAATGGTCGCGCCATTGCGAGCGATGGGCGGCAAGACCACGTGAATTCGGCTGCCATCGGGTAGACGGGCATCGAGACGCGGGCGCTCATCGCTCAAAACGCGACCCACAAATTGAGCCATGTTGCGCGCCGCCCCGAGCAGCCCTTCTTCTGAAAATGAAGCATCGACTTTGATGAGCTTGCCTTTTTTCTCAACCCAAATGTCTTTAGGACCGTTGATCATGATCTCTGAAACAGACTCATCATCGAGGTAGGTCAATACGGGTTTAAGAAATGCTCTGAGTGACTCTGTGTACATCGTCATGGCTGTCATGAATGCTACCGTGCTTTCTATGGCCACGAAGAAGCCGTCGAGACCCAAGCGCAGAAAAGTCAGCTCTCGTCGTACGCCTGTACCACCCAAGGCGTCTTCCCCCACGCTGCCTTTTGAAATTGACCCGCGAAAGATTGAAGCGTCTCTGGGCAAGTTGCGAGCGCAAGTGGTGTCGCTGGCCAAGAAAGGCCGCTACACCAAAGTGCGCTTCAAATTTCGAGGCAAACAACTGTTGCCTGATATTCCTTTGGCAGCCGTGGTCGCCGTTGAAGGAGCGACCTTCTATTGGGCAGGGTTATTGCGAACGTTGATTTTTACGCTCGCGGGTCGCAGCTTGGTCGAAGTCGAACTGGTGAACGATTCCGAACACCGACTCGCCAAAGGCAAGGAGGCTTTACTCTCAGGTGATCTCGATATGGCACTGGCTGCCTTTCGAGAGGCGCAAGAGATGGATGCTCAAAACCCCGCCGTGCATCTGAATTTGGGAATCGCGCTGAAGCTGCAAGGGAACGTCTCTGCAGCCCGAGAAGCCCTCATGAAGGCGCGCGAGCTGAGTCCCGATGGACCACCAGGAACCGAAGCCGAGCGGCTGCTTAAAATGTTGGAACCAGCTGTTATTTCTGAGTGATTCACTGCGAGATGCAATTCCGCAGGCGCCGATGTAGGAATAAGGCCCCCATTTCCTTTCTCTAAGCGATCCAGCCCCTATGCCCGTTTCAGGAATCAAATCAGTCGTTGCACCCGCAAGTTCACAAGCTCCTGAGCAAAAAGTGGCTGACCCTGCCGCGCCGCCAGCGACTCCAGCACCGGTGCAGGTTGACGGTTATGACCCCAAGGTCCTTCGGACGCGAGCGGACAGAGAAGCGAACCCCATTCCGTTGAGCATCGAAGAGATCAACCGGAAGCTTTTCTTCGCTTCGGGTACTGGCCCCAAATTTGACTATGCCAAGTTTGGCTCGCCCCGAAACATTGATATCGCTTTTGAGCAGATCGCGTCGACCTCCTCAGGCGTCGGCCAAGTTCGTCGACTCACCGACAACGTGATGTCGTGGAATATGAAGTGGGATCTCGTCACCAAGGCAAAAAAGACGTTCGATTTTTCTTACTACACCATTGAGCGAGATTCGTATGGCAAGGCGTATCTCGGAGCGTTGCTTTACGCGCGAATCAAGGGCGTCGAAATTACAGGAGGCATGGACTATCTCTCAAACTCGCGCGGTCACGGATTTACGGACTCGACCATGGGTGTCGATTACCTTCAGGAACTGGTCAACCCGCTCGAGATCGATGGGAAAGACGTACCTCCTGTTACGCTGGGCGTTTACAACGACTATTCCAACCGCATTGAAAACTTCTTAACGGGGGGTTTGTCGTACCAATTGCTTTCTGCCAATCACGACAAATTCGCCGTGGCAGACAAAATGGAAGGCGAAACAGGAGGGCGAAACGTCGCTCGCTTGTACCATCAAGACCCCAAAGACGGACCCACTGCATGGCGAGATGACAGCATTCAAATCAAAGGCAAGGTAAGCACCGGCCTCATCAACGCCTTGCATCGAGAACTGGTCAGCCCCGCGACGGAGTTGATCAAACCAGACCTCTACAATTTTAATAAACATGCGACTGAGATGTTGGGGTCGTACTCGTTGATGGAGAGTTGGACTAAAGCCCCGCCCTTGACCGCTGAAGAGCGTGCAAGCTTGGGGCTGCCGAAGGGTGGGCCTGCTCTTTCAGATGCAGATAAGAAATTGCTCAGAGACCCTGCAAGACAAAAACTTTTTGCCGAGATGCTTCTCAATGATGCGCTTAAACGCCTGCAGTCTTTGCCCGGCGTTCCTGACGAAATTCGCAAAGAGCCATTGTCCAGTTCTGAGCTAGACAATTTGAATGAGCAAGCGCTGGAATTGATCAATGATCTCGAACTCCGAGGCAGTCGCGAACGCTACGACAACCTGCCCTTCGTCGAGGCAGACGTGAAAGTCATCGACCAAATCGGCGCGGCGTCTGCTGCGGTCGGAGAGCGCTACAATGAAATGGCTCCTGGCCTTTTGCACCTGATGCGGGGCGCACAAAAAGAGATCGTCATCGAAAACCCGTACGTGGTTTTGACCGAAGAAATGGTTCAGGCCTTCGAAGAGGCCTCGAAACGAGGCGTCAAAATTTCCATCGTCACCAACAGCCCTGCTTCGACTGACAGCATCATCACCCAGGGCTATTTCCTCAATTCGTGGAAAAATGTGCTCGCTCGAGTGCCCACGGCCCGCATCTTCGTGGCGATGGGAGAGCGGAAGTTCCACACCAAAGCCTTCGTCATCGATGGAAAGGTCAGTGGCGATACCAGCTACAATGCTGACCTCCTTTCGGGTCTGGTCAACAGCGAAATCGGAGCGATCACCCGCTCTGAAGCCAATGCTCAAGATCTCATTCAAGCGATCGGCGACGATCTCAAAGACCCAGCGAACAAGTTCAGCGAATGGAAAATCAAGCGCGATGCTCAAGGCACTGTTCTGCGCGACGAAAAGGGAGACCCCATCGCAGACAGAGGGCCTGAACACGACGTCAGCCAAAAGCTCCAGCGGCTCTACAAGCCGGTGCAGTTCTTATGCGACTTGCTCACCAACACCGACCTCGGCTCGCCGCTGGCTCTGCCTCGTTAAGACGACGTGAGCTTTACGGTGGCAATTGAAGTAGGCCTTTAGCCACCGATGGGCTCACGCAAAGCAGGCCTACGTTTCATCGTCGTCACGCTCTTCCTCGACATTTTGGGGTTGGGCCTCATCATCCCCATACTCCCTCGGCTGATCGAGAGTTTCGTAGGCAACGACCCCACGCGAGGCGCTTACTACGTGGGTGTATTGGCAGCGGCTTACGCCTTGATGCAGTTTGTCTTTTCGCCCATCTTGGGCAGCCTGTCTGACCGTTTCGGTCGGAGGCCCGTGTTGTTGCTGTCGCTGTTTGGTTCAGGCTTCGACTACGTCTTGTTGGCCTTCGCACCCTCATTGGGTTGGTTTTTCTTAGGTCGAATCGTCGCGGGCCTATGCGGAGCCTCGATTGGCACGGCTTCGGCCTACATCGCTGACGTCAGCCCGCCTGAAAAACGGGCTCAGAATTTTGGGCTCATCGGCATGGCTTTCGGGCTGGGTTTCGTCGCGGGGCCGCTGCTCTCGGCTTTTTTAGGCTCGGTTGAGATGCCGCTGCCGCGTTTCTTGGTCGAGTTGACCGGCCATTCGACTTTAGAAGGCATTCGTTTTCCTTTTGTCGTCGCGGCCTGCCTCACGTTTACCAACGCCATTTACGGCTTGTTGCTTGTCCCGGAATCATTGTCTCTGGAACACCGTCGTCGCTTTTCTTGGGCCAGAGCCAACCCTGTTGGCACTCTCAAAGCGCTGGCCAAATACCCCTTGGTCTTCGGGCTCTCGTTCACCTTCTTCTTGGTCGGCGTGGCCCAACGAAGCCTCGAGAGTGTCTGGGTGCTGTACACGGAACACCGCTACGGTTGGGACATCAAGGCCACGGGCATTTCACTTGCTGTGGTGGGAATTGCTGCAGCGGTGGTCCAAGGGGGCTTGGTGCGCCGCATTATTCCGGCGCTGGGCGAGCGCCGCGCGTTGATGTTGGGCATCACCATCACGGCAGTCGTCTTTGTGCTCTATGGAACCGCTTCCGTAGGCGGTTTGCTCTACCTCTTTTTGGTCATTGGCTCTTTAGGCGGCGTTGCTGGGCCAGCAGCTCAGGGTTTGATGTCGAAAGCGGTGCCCCCCAATGAGCAAGGCATGTTGCAAGGCGGCCTGGCCAGCGTCAGCAGCATCACCAGCATCGTCGGGCCGCCTTTAGCTACCAATTTGTTCGGGTACTTCATCAGTTCAAATGCGCCGATACAGTTGCCGGGAGCGCCATTTTTTGCAGGCACATTTCTTTTGATACTTGCGCTGCTAGCTGCCCAAAGAACTTTTAAGCGCGTGGCGGGGGACTGACGGAAGCGTCGTCATGTTGCCTTGTCGCCATCTGCTCGACTAGGAGCCTCAAGTATGGACATGAAGCACTACATTCGAAACACGCGCGGCCGCATGTTCGAGAGTGATTTTTTCGAGTTCTTCTCGAAAGTGCACCCGGCCACCCCTTTCATTTTTTGGATTCCGGTAGCCACTTCGGTGCTCGGGTACGCGCTCTATGCCCAAGTCACCACGCCTTTCGAGTCGATACCTCTCTTGGCGTTGGGTTTTTTGACCTGGCAGCTCTTGGAATATTGGATTCATAAAAAAGTGTTTCACACGTGGCCTGGCCCGACAGCGCACGGCTTTCATCACCGCTACCCTGATGATGACACGCGCCTGGTGATGCCGTTGACGGTCAGTATCGGCTTGGCTTCGCTCATCGGCGCTGGGCTCTATTTCATTCATCGCCCTGACCTCACCGTGCCTTGGTGGGTGGGCCTGGTGTTTGGCTACCTCTGGTACGACTTTTTGCACTGGTCAACGCATCACCGAGAGCCGCTCACCAATTGGGGAAAAAAGCTGCGGGCCCACCATTTGGCGCATCACTTTGGCGATGCGGAAAAGAACTTCGGCATCAGCCACATGTGGATGGACCGAGTGCTGGGTTCCCTCATGAAGCGCGGCCACAAGTGAGCATCGCCCCTCCGCAGTCGAGGCGGCTGTCTGCACCACCCGTGGCGGTGCATCGAAAACCTTTTTTGTGGTTCGGGTTACTTGCGCTTGGGCTGTTGTCGCTCGTCGTCTACCGCGTGATGGCTCCGCGAGCGTCTGCTCGAGTTGAATTGCCGGTGCTCTCAGCGGTGCCTGCTTTTGAATTTGTGAACGAATCAGGGGCCGCGCTTTCTTCTGAATCGCTCAAAGGCAAAGTGTGGGTCGCCAACTTCATCTTCACCCGCTGCCCCAATATCTGCCCCAAATTCACTGCGAAAATGGCGACGCTGCAGGAACGCAGTCGAGCGGTGATGCCACAACTCGAACTCGTCAGCTTTACGGTCGACCCAGAACACGACACCCCAGAAGTATTGTTGGCGTACGGGCAAAAGCACAAGGCAGACTTTGAGCGTTGGCACTTTGCGCGGGGAGAACGCGCTGAGCTCGAGAAAGTCATTCGGCAGGGAATGTTGCAACCCATGGATCCCGGTGACGGAGTAGATCTCAATTCTGTCGTCCATGGGAGCTATTTCGCGTTGATCGATGCTCAACTTCAGGTGCGCGGCGTCTATCGCTTCAGTGAGACCGGAGCAGTCGACGAAGTGCTTCGAGATGCTCAGCTTCTGCGACCTTCACGTCAGTGACTTTGAAGGCCGTTTATTTCGAGTACCAATACCCTGCCGCCAGTACGCCCATCGCAGCCACGAGAAGTGCCCACCACGCTGGAAATTTGGGTTTGAAGGGTTCAGCGGGAGCGGTTTCCAGCTGGATATTGGGGTCCGTGACGGCATCGAAAATAGAGATGTGTTCTTGCGAACTGCCTGCCAACGAAGCCTTCACGGAGTCGATGCGAGCCTTGAGTGCTTGTGCGCTGGGAGGCCGCTCGGTGGGTTCCTTCCGCATCATCCATTCGATGATGTCGTCGACGGCCTTGGGAATCGACGAGATGACGCTTGAAGCATGGGGCGCAGGTTGTTCGACGTGCATCAGCATCTTTTTTGCCGGGCTACGGTCGACAAAGGGTGGAACGGCAGTGAGCATTTCAAACATGACGCAGCCCAAAGCATACAAGTCGGTCGCCGCAGTGACCTGACGACCCCTCACTTGTTCTGGAGACATGTACTCGGGTGTGCCTACAAAAGCCGTATCGAGTGACTTGGGGGCGTTGCGGCGACCGGCTCCGGTTTGTTTGGCCACTCCAAAGTCGATCAACTTCACTTTGGCTCCGATGCCGGTGCGACTCAAAAAGAGATTCGCGGGTTTTAAATCGCGGTGAATGACACCGGCTTGGTGAACCACCTCGAGAGCGTCGAGAATTTCCTGCATCCACGACAAGACGTCTGCGACTTTGAAGGGAGCGCCCTTCGAAATGAGTTGTTCGAAGCTTCGCCCCTCGAGGTATTCCATCACGTAGTAGTGCGTGCCGTCCTCGAGCCGGCCCACTGAGAGAATTTCAACCACCCCGGGGTGATGGAGTTCTTTAAGCGCGCGGGCTTCGGCCTGAAAGCGGGCCACCAACTCAGCGTCTTGAACGCCAGCGGCCTTGAGTATTTTGATGGCGACGCGTTTTCCATCGGCGCTTTGGGCTTGATACACAGCGCCCATGCCGCCTCCGCCCAACTGGGAGGTGACTGTGTAGTGTTCGACCGTTCTCCCGATGAGATTTTTGCGCGACAACGTGGGGGCAACCTACCACGCCCGACGCGATGTCAGAGTTGTAGCTTCAAGGTCAGCGACAACAGTTGGCCTTCTTGTCCGCCAATTTCATGACGGTATGAGAAGTCGATGCCGCTGCCTTCAGAGAACCAGCCGATGCCACCCGAGAGGTATTTGTGATTGCTGATGCCATCGTATTGATACCCGGCGCGCAGTGGGAAGGCTTGGGCTATCAACCATTCAAGACCTGCGAGGTAGGCAAAGCGCGCTTGCGGCTCGTTGAAGTCCATTCTGAAGTCAAAGGCAGGCGAGAGCTGCCCTCCGAAGAGACCTGCTATCGACGCCACGAAATAGCGACTGACGTCTTTGTTGTAGACCGAGATGAGATTGTGCCCAGAAAAGCCAAAGGTCAAAAACGAGACGGGTCTCACCACCACGCCCGCATTCATCGAGACTGAATTGGTGTTCGTCGCACCGAGAAGAAAGTGATGCCGTACTGCCAAACCCAGATGCACGACATCGCCGATGGCGTAGGCAAAAGCAGCGGTGCTGAGGTGAGCCCACCTTCGCTCGCTGCCACCAAAAGTGGCGAAAGTGTATGAAATGCCCATTGAGAACGCATTGGTCGAGTCGGCCACCGCCAATGAGCCGAAGCCATAGCCCAAAGGAATGTCCCACGAACCGGTCGCTTCGATTTGGTATCGCTTGTACAGCGAGATGGCTGCGGGGTTGCCGCCGACGGCTTCAGCACCGTAGCCCATGGCTTCAAATGCGCCGCCCATGGCCATGTTGCGAGAGTGTTGCAAGTCGCGGAGATCAGGGCTCACCGGCACGGCCTGAGCTGAGGCCAGCGAAGACATCAGCGATAACAGCGCAAAGTTTCTTCTCACTGTGGGTCAACCTCTACTACGGCTTGGGCATGCCTCTGAGTAATGTGTCACGCGTCATGAGCACCGAGTCTTTCATGTTTTCCACGCGAGGCCTCCGATGAAGACCGCATTGCTCGCGTTGGTCGTCGCTTACATCATGCCTCCGTCTGGAATACTCAAGCGCTTTGCCAATCAGCGCGATGAGTTGACTGTTTCATCACTCAAAGCCGAGGGAGTTGCTTCTGTTTCCCCTGCTCTCGCTAGAGAAGTGGCCGGCCTCATGGGCGTTTCGTGGGTGAGTGGCGAGTTGATGCTCAACGCTTCGCTGGCCGTTCGATTCCCCGGGAGATGTCGGCTTGAATTGTCATCACCTGAGTCGACCAAGGTGGTGACGGCGATTTCGGCGAATGGAAAGCGGCGTTCTGAAGGTGGTGAAGTGCCGGCGTTGATGGCTGCGCTCAATCAAGCCTGTGCAGTGTTGTCGCTGAAGTCGGGTGATGAGGGGGCGACGAGAGAAGCGGTGGCCAAACATCTGGCGTCGCTCAAGGTTGATCTCAAGCAAGCTTCGTTGGCGCGATTTAACGGAAGTGTCAGTTATGTCATCGGACAACGGGCGGAAAATCAGGCGCAATTGTGGGTCTACAAAGATAAATTTCTTCCTTCGCGCATCAAGTTTGCCGATGATTCGGGCACCGAGTGGGACGTGCGATTTTCTGATTTTACGTCTCAAGCGACGGGTGAAATGTGGCCTCGAGTACTCGAGGTCTACAAGGGCAATGAAGCACAGCTTCGGGTGATGGTGCTCAATGCCAACGCGAAAGCAGATCTCTCGCACGTGAAATTCTGACGGCTCTTTCGGTGACTGAGTCTTCAAGCGCCACTTTTGCCTGGGTCGCCGTGGGTCGACCGTTGCGAGGGGAATTTACGTATGCGGTCCCTTCCTCGTTGGAAGGAAAGCTTCGACCGGGGCAGCGCATTCGCATTCCGTTCGGGAGATCTATTGCGCTTGGTTTCTATTTGGCGGCTGCTCCGTCACCACCGCCCGAGATTCTGAGGAAGATTCGCCCCATCGAGCGAATTCTTGATCTCGAGCCCGCGTTTCCACCCGATGTGGTGGAACTGGTTCGATTTGCGGCGCAGCATTACCGTTATCCGCTGGGTGAAGCGCTCAAAGCGGCGTTGCCTCCGGGGTTGAGCACTGCCGAAGACGGCAAAGAGGCAAAGGGTGATGTGCTTATTTTTGCGCGCGCGCTTGCGGCGGCCTCGTTGGAACTGCTGACTCGAGCTCCCGCGCAGCATGCGGCTTTGAGTTATCTCTTGGCGGTGGGTGGGCGGGCGCCAGTTGAAGAATTGGCCCACGCCATTCCTGGAGCCAAGTCGCACCTAAAGAGCTTGGTCGCACGCGGCTTCGTGCAGCTCGAAGAAGAGGCTGTGGTTGTGGGGGTAAGGGAAGGTTTGCAGCAGACGAGACCTGAAGCGTTGACTGCTGAACAAGAGGTCGCGGTGCAGGTGCTGAGTGATGCACTGGAAACGAATTCATTTTCGCCCTTCTTGCTTCATGGAGTGACAGGCAGTGGCAAGACTGAAGTGTATTTGCGTTTGGTAGAGCGGGCGCTTGAGCTGGGGAAAGGGGCGTTGATTTTAGTGCCTGAAATTGCCCTCACTCCGCAGTTGGTGGGGCGCTTTAAGAGTCGCTTTGGGCAAAACGTGGCGGTGTTGCATTCGGGACTCAAAGACAGAGAGCGATTGCGACATTGGCAGGCGCTTCGGTCTCGAAAAGTTCGGCTCGCAGTGGGAGTGCGGAGTGCCATTTGGGCTCCGGTGGAAAATTTGGGCATCGTGGTGGTTGATGAGGAACATGATCCCTCGTTCAAACAGGAAGAGAAGCTGCGCTATCAAGCACGAGATCTCGCTGTGGTCCGTGCGAAGCAGGCCAATGCGTTGGTGGTGCTGGGGAGCGCGACCCCTTCTCTTGAAACGTATGAGAATGCGCGCAAGGGGCGCTATGGGCTCGTCACGCTCACGCGGCGAGTTGATGATCGCCCGATGCCGACGCTTGAGTTGGTAGACCTTCGACTTGAACGACCTCGGACTCCAGAGACTCGCGGCACCGAGCCTCCGATACTTTCGCCGACGCTGCGTACTGCCATTGGTGAGACGTTAGACAAAAAACAACAGGTCATTTTGTTTCTCAATCGGCGGGGGCATTCGACGTACATCGTGTGTGAGGTGTGCGGGCAGTCGTTGCGCTGTGAGAATTGTGATGTGTGTGTCACGCACCATCATTCGTCGCGGCAGTTGCAATGCCATTACTGCGGTAAAGCCAGCCCCCTACCCCGTGCTTGCCCGTCTTGTACTGGGCCGCTGTTGGAATTGGGGGTGGGTACGGAACGTATTGAAGCCGAAGTGGCTGATGCTTTTCCTCACGCTCGAATTGCTCGGCTTGATCGCGATGCTGCTTCATCGACGGAAAAGCTGACCGAGATGTTGGCTTCATTCGCTCGGCGCGAACTCGATATTTTAGTGGGCACGCAGATGGTGGCGAAGGGCCACGATTTTCCCGGAGTCACTTTGGTGTGTGTGGTGATGGCTGATTCTGCGCTGACCTTGCCTGACTTTCGGGCTGGCGAGCGGACGTTTCATTTGCTCACCCAGGTGGCAGGGCGCGCAGGCCGCGGGAAAGATGCGGGCCGCGTGCTGGTGCAAAGTTACAACCCTGAAGCCAAACCCATCGCGCGCATGTTGGAGAATGATTTTGCGCGGTTTTCGGAAGAAGAATTGCAGCGGCGGCAACTCTTAGCTTGGCCTCCGATGACTCGCATGGTGGTGCTGCGGGTTGATGGTGAATCGGCTGATTTGACCGCTCGAGTGGCTCAGCGGTTGGCGCGGGTGATTCAGAATCATCTACCGCCTCCGTCGCAGGGTGTGCGGCTGTTGGGCCCGGCTCCGGCTCCGATTGCGAGAATTAAGGGGAAGACTCGGTGGCAGTTGGTTTTGAAGGCGCCTACGCATGCGGCGATGTTTAAGACGCTTGATGCGGTGGAACGCGAGATGAGTGAGATTCCTTCGGCGGTGCGAGTTGTCATTGATGTTGATCCAGCGGCGATGTTGTGAGCGCTGGTGCTCAGACGACGGGAGGCTTCGACGGCAAGAGTGCGTCACCTGCGTCGGCCATGCTCGTATGTATTTGAGTGCTTTCTATCGCCCCACTCCCATCCTCGCCCCATGGGCGAGGGGTGTGCTCAAACGCCGCACGGCTGAGGCCCGGGGCCCAAGAGGTCGAATGTTTCGTCGGTCTAGGGACACACAATACCTCTCGAACGAGAGACCATCTGCGCCTTCGTCTCGACGCTTTGGTTTGCGCCGGCACTCCCGCTCAAGGTGTGGAACGCCTCTCGTACGGGCTAGCCCCAATCGGGGTTGGAGCCAGCAAACAAAGAGAAGCAAAGGCGTCGCCGATGGTTTCTTGGCCACAATCGGTCGTTGGCTTTAGAAATGATCTCAGCCACTCAATAGGGGAAGCTATGCGCTCGATGCAGGTTCCACACCTTGAGCGGGCGCGCCGGCGCAAACCAAAGCGTCGAGACGAAGGCGCAGATGGTCTCTCTTTCGAGGGGTATTGTGTGTCCCTAGACCGGCGAAACATTCGACCTCTTGGGCCCCGGGCCTAAGCCGTGCGGCGTCTGAGCACACCCCTCGCCCATGGGGCGAGGATGGGAGTGGGGCGATAGAAGGCACTCAAATACAAACGAGCATGGCCGACGCAGGTGACGCACTCTTCTCGTCGAAGTCTCCCGTCGTCTGAGTACTAACCTCACAACATCAATTGCAACTCGAACCACCAAAAAAATATCACTCACCCACGCTTCAACCCATACACCTTCAACTTGGTCACAAAAGTCCTCAAAGGCATATCAATCGCCTCTGCCGCCTGCGTCTGATTCCAATGAAAAACATCAAGCGCCTGCTGCATGCGAGCCCGCTCCAGTTCCCTCACCTCATCCGCAAGAGGCCGAAACGTGCGACTCGGCTTTTCAACCTGAACCGCCGAAACCTGCGCCGCTGCGAGCAACTCGTCCTTAAAGAAACGCTCAGCCACATGCCACGCTTCGAGCCTGTCTTCAGCGACAGCCGCCGCAAAATATTCCATCGCATTCTTCAATTCGCGCACATTGCCCGGCCACGAATACTTGGCCAGCTGTGCCATCGCACCCAACGTAATCTCAAGCTCAGCTCGATGGGCCCTGGTGCAAGCGTCAGCCAACAGAATGCGCGCCAGAATCGGCAATTCTCTGCGTCGATCTCGCAACGGAGGCAACACCAACGTGGCCCCCGAAAGCCTAAAGAAAAGATCTTGCCGAAAACGCCCTGCTTTCACCTCGGCTTCCAAGTCACGGTGACTCGCACCCACGAGCCGAATATTGACCTCACGTTCACGCGTATCACCCAACCGGGTAATCTTTCGCGTCTCAACCGCTCTCAACAATTTCGCCTGAATCGAAAGCGAAAGTTCCCCCAATTCATCGAGAAAAACCGTGCCCCCGTGAGCCGCTTCGAGCAAGCCAGTCTTCTGCGTCGCGGCCCCTGTAAAGGCGCCCTTTTCGTGCCCGAAGAGTTCCGATTCAACCAGGCTTTCGGACAACGCCGCGCAGTTGAGCGACAACATTCTTTCGTTCTTCCGCGCTGAAAAATAATGAATCGCCGACGCGAGCAGTTCTTTCCCTGAGCCCGTTTCGCCATGAATCAGCACCGTAAGCTCAGACTTGGCCAACCGCTGAGCCAAGGCATACAGCCGAACCACCGCCGGGTCTGCAATCACCACCCGATGGGGGCCCACTTCAAGTTGCTTGAAGTGATTTCCCGCCTGCTGCACTCCACTTTCAGGCGCGTTGAGAGACGCTTCCCGAGCACTCGCCAGCAGCGTCTCGGCATCAGAACCATCACGAGGAGCACTGGCCACAGCCGCTTTGCCCTGCGGGTGCACCAAGCGCAAAGTCTCAAGCGCGCGGCGAGCGAAATGCTCACCTCCACTGACGTCAGTCTCAGGCAACAACACCACCAGTTCACTTTGTACGAAAGCCGCTGAATCCATTCGTCGTAACAACGGCTCAATGGCCAAGGCCGCCCGAGCGCGATCAGGCCGAAGCCCTAAATTGAAAGACACCAAACACAACGAACGCTGAAACTGCAACGAACGATCAAGTTCCTGTTCCAATCGATGTCGCCACGCGACCGCTTCAATGATTCCCTGACTCGTGCCTGCTCGAGCGTCTGCATGAAACACCAACGTCGTGCCTGAGAGCACAATGACGTCGCCCGCATGCAACATGCACGTTCCAATCACGCGCTCGTCATTGACCAAGGTGCCATTTTGACTCTCTAAATCAGTCAGCCTGACCCCAGTCACCAACACAGAAAGCTTCGCGTGAGTCCGCGAAACCGACGCATCTTGAAGCTTTAAGTCTGCATTGTCTGCCCGACCAATGAGCACATCACCCGTGGGTGGAAGCGCAAACATGCGCGTCGAATCAGCATCGAATACCAACACATAATAGCGCGCATCTTTCGGCCGCTGCGCCGCAGCCAAGGAATGCGCATCGATGGTCGAAGACGCATGAGCATGGAGCTCCGGAGTTTGTGCGGAGGCAGGGTCAACCATGAAGAACCTTCTACCGATTCACTTCACCGCCGTCGCGCCCAGTGACGAGAAGCGCACCACCCTTGACTTGAATCAGCCAGAGACTAGACGACTGCGTCGATGATCAAGGTCGAAGGCCTCACCAAATATTACGGAGAACGCGCGGCCATTCGCGACCTCTCCTTCAGCATCGATAAGGGCGAAGTCATTGGGTTTCTCGGCCTCAATGGGGCCGGCAAATCGACCACCCTCAAAGTCTTGGGGTGCGTGCTCTTACCCACCAGCGGTCGAGTGTTGATCGACGGTTTCGATGTCACCCGGGACCCCCATGAAATCCGCAAACGCATCGGGTTTCTTCCCGACACGCCTCCGCTGTACGACGAGATGACCATCGCGGGGTACTTAGAATTCGTGGCTCAGCTCCGCGGCGTCACCAGTGCTGAGCTCTCAACCCGAGTTCAAGACGCCATGAAAAAAACGGGCCTTCTCGAACGACAAGACGACATCATCGCCAGCCTCTCGCACGGCTACCGTCAACGCGTCGGGGTGGCTCAAGCGCTGGTGCACAACCCCAGACTCCTCATTCTCGACGAGCCCACCAGCGGCCTCGACCCTGTGCAAATCGTCGAAATGCGCGAGCTGATTCAAAAGCTCAAAGGCGAACACACGGTCTTGGTCTCAAGCCACATCTTGGGGGAAATCAGTCAAATCTGCGACCGCTACCTGGTCATTCAACAAGGCGAAATCATCGCTCAGGGCACCGAAGCCGAATTGTCTCATTTACTGGGCAGCGCAGGCACCGTTGAAATTGAAATTCAAGGCTCTGGCCCTCAGGCCATTGAAATCATCAAGAGCGTTCCCGGAGTAACCGAGGTCACTGTATTGAGATTGGACCGCGAAGTGACTCTGCGGGTCACGGGTCAAGGCGAATTGCGACCAGCCATCGTCAAAGCACTGGTGCAAGCGAACATGAATGTCTTGCGAGTCGACAAAGCCACCACCCGCTTGGAAAACATCTTCTTGAAACTGACGCACGGCAAGGAGGCGGCCTAAAATGCACAACGTCTCACTCATCACCCGCCGCGAACTGCAAGCCTATCTGCGCACCATGAGCGGCTACCTCATCATCGCCGTGATGCTGTTCATCGACGGGTTGCTCTTCAATGCCTTCGCGGTGCCCGGTACTGCAAAAAAATCTTCTGAAGTGCTGGCCGACTTTTTCACCCTCACTTCAGGCATCACCATGGTGGGCGCCATCTTCCTCTCGATGAGACTCATCGCCGAAGAGCGACAAACGGGCACCTTGGCTTTGCTGTACTCATCGCCCATTCACGATGTCGAAATTGTGCTTGGTAAGTTTCTCGCCTCTTTTCTTTTCTTGTGTCTCTTCTTCACTTCCACCGCGTACATGCCGATATTGGTGGCGCTCTATGGCAAGGTTTCAATCGGCCATATTTTCGCCGGCTATTTGGGTCTCATGTTGGTGGGCGCCTGCGGGTTGGCCATCGGCACTTTCGGGAGCGCGCTGACGAAAAGCCAGGTCCTTGCCGCAGTGCTGTCTGGAGTGATGGTCTTGGCGCTGACCACCTGTTGGCTCCTCACCAAAGTCACCGAACGCCCCATGACAGACATCGTTAACGCGCTCGCCTGGTGGAACCACTTTGATGCCTTTCGCAACGGCCTCATTCAAACCAAACATGTCGTCTACTTTTGTCTGGTGACGTTTCTCTCGCTCTTCGCCGCCACTCGCGTGCTCGAAGCGCGGAGGTGGAGGTAAACCATGCAGTACTCGATTCTTCTTGGCCTCGGCTTGGTACTCGCCTGGGTAGGCGAACGCATTATTGAGGCCCCTTCTGCGCGCCTGGTTGTGACAGGAGCGGGTACAGTTCTTCTCCTCTTTGCCGCGAGCTCGCGGGCGCTCTATTCGGGCCGTCAACACGGTGAACTGCGCCGAGTACAGCGCCTGTTTTCTGCCTTCGCCTTTTTGGCTCTGTTTGCTTTTGCACTGTACGCCCTGCAATCAGATCTCTTCGCGAAAGCAACTGGCAGCCCCCTGTCTGCACAATGGCCGAAACTCTCAGGAATACTGTCTGCGTTGTGGCCTGCTCTCATGGCATTGTCTTTGTTGCCCACGCTGTTGATGGAACTGTCTTTTTCCACCATGGCGAAAGCTCCGAAACTGGAAGATGGGCGAATACTCGAGGCCATGTTGTCTGGGGTTGGCCTCGCCTCTGCCTTCATCTTTGCTTTCGCAATGCAATACGTCGCTACGGAGCGCGATTCGAAGGTTGATTTTTCATATTTCCGCGTCGCCAAAGCAGGTGAGGCCACCAAAAAATTGGTCGCATCCCTCGATGCACCTTTTGAAGTGTATTTGTTTTTCCCGCCGGCGAGCGATGTTGCTGAAGCGGTAGTGGGCTACTTCAAAGAACTCGAATCGGTGTCAAACCAATTGAATGTCAATCGCTTGGACCACGCACTCGAACCACTCAAAGCGAAAGACATGGGCATCAGCGGCAATGGCACCATCGTCTTCAAAAAGGGAGCCCGGAAAGAAACCATGTACATCGGCACTGAAATCGAGAAAGCCCGCACTCAACTGCGCGGCCTCGATGGCGAAGTTCAGAAGCGTTTGCTGCAAGTCGCTCAAGCGCGCCGCACCATCTACTTTACCGGTGGTCATGGCGAGCGAAGCCAAGAGCCCACAAACGAGATGGATCAACGCTCCACCATCGAAATTCTTTCGAAGACATTGAAGGATCAAAATTTCGAAGTGCGAACGCTCACTACGGCCGAAGGCCTCGGCCAAGAAGTGCCCAAAGACGCGGCGGCTATTTTTATTATTGGCCCTTCATCGCCTTTCAGTGAACCAGAAGCCAAGGCCATCGAAACGTATGCACAAAACAAAGGGCGGCTCTTCATTGCACTCGACCCTGAAAATGGGCTCCGTTTCGATGAGCTGCTCAAGCCCTTTGGCCTTACGTTTACTGCCCAAGCCGTCGCGCAAGAGCGCGGTACTGCCAATGTGCGGCCGCCGCCAGGCTTGGCTGACCGAATCAACATCGGCATCCGCACCTTTAGTTCTCACCCAACCGTCACCCACCTGGGCAGAAGCAACGTGCCCGTGCTGATGTTAGGCGCCGGGGGCCTTGATGAATTGCCTTCGCATGCCGCAGACCTCAACATCGATTTCGCGGTGCGCTCGCTGCCTGACTCGTGGAATGACGCCAACGGAAATTTTGAATTCGATTCAAATGGGAGCGAAACCAAAAAGGCTTGGGGTGTCGTGGCAGCCGTCGAACGTCGCTCAGCCTCAAACAAGACGGAAGAGGCCATGCGCGCATTGATTCTCGGTGATTCAGATGCGGTGGCCGACTTGGTGCTCAATCAACTCCCAGGAAATCAATATTTGGTGGTCGATGGCTTTAAGTGGCTGCTGGGCGATGAACATCTTTCTGGCACGACCAACACTGAGGTCGATGTGCCCTTGGCTCGCAGCCGTCAGCAAGACACGGTTTGGTTTTATGGGACCACCTTCCTCGCTCCCGTCGCTGTATTGGGCATCGGCTTTCTCGCTCGCAGACGGGCCAAAAAAATCACCCCCATTCGCAAGGAGACTCAGTCGTGAAAGCGCGCGGTGCAGCCATTCAAGGCGGTCTGGCCATCATTGGGCTCATCGTCGCCTATGCCACTTGGCAACGGCCAAAAGACACAACCAAGAATGAATCGGTGGTGGTGGTCGATGCGACCAAAAACTCACTTGAGCGCGTTCGCTACGAAGATGGCGTTCGTTTTGTGAGTGTTGAAAAGAAAGACCGAATGCGGGTGACCTTGGCTTTTCTGCCCGGAAAGCGCCCCAGTTTTGACGGCGGTACACCTTCCTTCGAAGCAGACGGTGGCCGCGGTGACGCAGGCATACTTCCCAAACCGATGGAGCCTGCACCAGATCGCACCGTCTTTGCCAATGAGCGCGCCGACACCATGTGGACAAAGCTGACCCCTTTCGAGGCCAGTCGAGCTTTAGGAAAACTGCCTCAAGCGAAGCTTGAAGAAATTGGGCTCACCAACACTGAACGGAAACTCGAGCTTCAAGTCGCAGGAATGGCCCATCGCTTTTCCATTTCAAAGCCTGTGAGCGGCCTCATCGGCAACTACGCGCTCGATGAAAAATCAGGGGAAGTCTTTCTTGTCTCTTCAAGCCTCTTCAACGAGCTCGACCCCAATTCGCAGGTGCTGGTCGATCGACGACTTCATGTGTTCAAACCCGTTGAATTCGACACCTTCACCGTGAAGGCCCAAGAAAAGTCAGCCACCTTCGTTCAAACAGGCGCTGATACCGCAAGCACTGCAAAAGTGGCTCGCGCAACCAGCCCAGACAAGCCAGAAGAGATGGCCAAGAATTGGCACGACAAAATATGGAATCGCCTCATCGTCACTGAAGTGCTCAGTCAAGGCGAGTTGCCCAAAACCGGAAATCCAGACGTGAGAATGCGCATTGACTATGCATTCAAAGACAAACCCAAAGGGTGGCTTGAATTGGGTGTCGACAATCAAAAGGCGATGTGGGCTCGCAGCGAAAACACCCCCAGTTGGGTGGCGGTGCATCAGGGCAGCGAAGAGCTCCTTCTCGAAGGGCAGAAGGTCATCACTTCGCCCTGAAAACTCAACCCGCGCTCGCCGCGGGAAGCCGAATGATAAAGGTGGCTCCTGAGCCGGCCACCCCTTCAGCTCGTATTTGACCTCGGTGGGCTTCTACAATGCTGCGCGACACGGAAAGACCTAAGCCCGTACCCTGCCCTCGACGCTTGGTGGTGAAGAAGGGTTTAAACAGCTTCTCTTTCACTTCGTCTTCCAACCCAGGGCCCGTATCAGCCACTCTCATTTCGACAAAGCCAGTCTCAGGCTGAGCCGTCGTGACGGTAATGTTTCTCTTCGGCGAGCCTTCCATCGCTTGCCCTGCGTTGAGCATCAAATTGAGCAACACCTGCCGCAGTTGGTTTGAATTTCCTCGAATTAAAGGAAGCGCATTCGCCAGCATCGTCTCAACTTTAACGCCCTGCATTTGAAGTTGATGAACACACAATGCCATTGCACCCTGCACCACTTCATTGGGTGAAAGCATCTCGAGTTCCATCTCGGGAGGCCGAGAAAATTCGAGCAAGTTTTGTAAAATCTTATTCGCGCGAAATGCGTCTTGTTCGATGAGCTTAAAATATTCGAGAATTTCCGCCGGGTCGCTCGATTCTTGCCCCAATTGCGCAAAACCAACAATGCCAACCATGGGGTTTTTGACTTCATGGGCCACGCTGGCAGCCAATTCACCTACGGCTGACAACTTCTCAGATTGAACCAGTTGGGCGTTGGTAATCTGCAATTGCTCACTGCGTCTGACCAATTCTCGACTCATTTCATTGAGGGCTAAGCCCACTGAACGAATTTCGGCAGGCCCACCAATAGGCACCTCTACGCCAAAGTTACCGCGTGAAATCACCATCAGCGTCTCTTGCAACTCGCGCAAAGGCCGCGTCACTCGTCGCCCTAAAAGCACGGCGAGTGCCACGGCGAGAGACACCGTGCCCACCGCAAAAAGCGCAGAGCGACGAGACAGTTCGCGCGTGGCCTTAAACACTTCGTCGCGGGGCACCTCGACGATGACGGCACCAACGCCATTGTCGACGCGGGCAAAGGCTGCCACTTTTGAAACGCCACCCACTTCATATTCTTTGGTGCCTCGCGCCAACCTCCCACCCAAGGCGTCGTGTACGACTGGCAGCGTCGATAAATCTTCTCGTCTGATGACTTGTTCACTGTCGGGGTGCGCCAACACACGGCCCACGCGATCGACGAGAAACACTTTGTAGACTCGACTGGTAGACACAGCCGAGAGCAACCACTCAGGCCGTAAGTCAGCGATGACCACCGTTTTCCCATCGGCGGTGGTTGAAGAAAGGCGCACCAAGGCCAAATCAGGTGCCAGCGACGCGTTTTGCAACACCACCCCCGCCTTCTGCATCGCTTCCAAAGGCGCAGGAGTGCGTTTGCGAGCCTCCGTGAGGTCATCAGCAGTGAGGTTGAGCGAAGCGAGCCGCTTGTTGTCGACAAACAAGAACGAGCGCTCGAAACGGGCCCCCGTTCGCTTGAAAACTTCCAATGAAAGAACGGCTTCGTCGGCGTCAAAAAGACTTCGCGCCCGACGTTCAGCATCACCCGGAGTGATTTCGTACTCTTGACCGAAATACCTCAACTTGTCGGCAATGCCATCGACGGTACGTTCAATTTGCTGAGCGACAGTGCCCGCCACCAAAGCATTCGCGTCATAGACGCTGGCCTCTTTGTCAGCGCTCACCACGCTGGTCGCCAAGGCGAGATACACGCCCATCGCCGCGACGAGCATGATGCCGACCAACCCGACTATTTGGCTCCGCAGTGACCACTGCACGAATGACCCCCCGCCTTTGTGCAGCGTACTCGAATACCCATTGCCAGCGCGCTTCTACAAATCAATCGCATACCCAAAACGCACGCCCACCCCACCCGCGTTCAGTCGAGCCAATGTCGAATCAAGCCGAGAATACAAATAGCTGATTTCAGCATCGATGCGCCCAGGGCCAATGCGTCGAGACAAACCAGCCAATACTTCAAAGCCAGCCAGCACCTCAAAACCCGTATCGCGATGCACTTGCAGCCAGGCGAATTGAATGGCCGGCCCCAGGCCCACTTTCAATTGAAAAGACCTGACATGGTGATGCCAAGCCGCAACCAATGACACAGGAAGAAGCCATGCTTTCGCCTGCAGTACATCGCCTCCGAGGCTCAGCGAACTGGTTGCACGATATGCGCCCAATCGAAGCCCTATTCCCAAGCGGTGTCGCCAGAAAGGCAACCGCGTCGTCACATCGAGTTGCACTGTCGGAGAAGCAACGGCACCTGGGCTGAAAATGCCGCCAGCTCGGGCTGCCAAAGTCAGCACAGAGCTCAACAGCGGCTTTAATTGATGCTCCGAGCGAAAATCGCGTTCCTCAATCGACAACACATCTGTTCCCGATGGCGGCGGTTTCCAAGACACCAGCCAAAAACCGTCGCCCTTTTCCATCTGGGTCAACTTCCCCCCCCCAGCTCGAAAGGTGGGTTGGGCGCCTTCGACGATTCTTCCGTGAGCATCAAAGAGACGCACCCACACCGATTCGCCCAGAAGCTCGACTTCAGCTCGAGCCACCGGAGGAATGCCTGCGTGCAACTCGAGCGGTTCAGACCATGCCGAGCTGCGAAAATTGTCCCCCACGGCTCGCACCCGAAGCACGTGAGCCCCTTCCTTCAACGGCATCGTGCGCCATTGAGGCAGGGTCACCCGCTTCACCAGACCGTCGAGCTCGACTTCAAAAGCCGCCCGCAAAGGCACATCGGTCCAGGCCAAGTCGACCTGCGCATCAATCGCAACCACCGCGTCGCCCAAAGGTTCAAGCCAACGAACCTGCTCCAAAGGCACCCCCACCGAGCGCACGAACGTCTTCCACTCAGAAGGGGCCGAAATGTGACCATGCGCATCTTTAGCCGTCACCCGCCATTGATACTGACCCGGAACAAGTTCAGCCGAACGCCATGAAGGGTTGGCCGTACTCACAGAAACAGCGTTTTCCACGCCCGAGTCATTCAAGCGCTGCAATTCGACTTTGTAATTCACCGCAGTGGGCACCGGCGCCCACGAGAGCTCAGCGCGCAACGACACTGTTTCCACTCGCCCAGAGACCTGCGGAAGCCGCACTCGAAATACACTCTCTGGGCTGAATTCCCCCGGCGTCGAGCGTTCGTCAACACTTGCCACGCGCCAGCGATATTCGCCTGCGACTCCGGCTTTGAAGGCCAACGTGAGCTCTTCGACAGGGAAAGAAATTTTGTCTCTGCCATCTTGAGTAGCCTCAACTAGATAACTCTTGGCGCAGCCCACTGCAGTCCAACTCAAGAAAATTTGGGTCGCACCAAGGGTCACGTCGGGCACCGGCTTCAATTTTGGCGCGCCCACTCGAACTGTAAACGTGCGCACGGGCCCCGGGCCATTGTTCCTTTCCTTGATGTCGATGCCTCGGGTTCGCCACCACCATTGACCAGCGCCTAAAGGAGGCACTTCAAAAAAAGGGCTCGAAGACTTGAGGGTGCGAATCGAATTGAAGTCAGCATTGTTCGAAAGCTCGACCAGGTATTCCTTAATCAAAGGTGAAGCTTCAAGCTCAAAAGCGACATTTCCTCCGCAAACGATGGTGGCTCCGTCTGCCGGTTTGAGTGAGCCGGGTACGGCTGAATCGACTGCGATGGTGCGCGGAGGGCTCCACTCACTCGCCCGGCTCTCGCCATCAAAACTGCGCACACGCCACCAGTGCGTGGTGGTTGGCAACTGTTCCCACCGGTAGCCTGCGGTGGTGATGCGCGTCTGCAACACCACTTCAAGAAAGGCAGAATCTTTCCCGATTTGAAGCTCATACGCTGAAGCGCCGGGAACTTCTTTCCACCTCAGCACGATGCGAGCATTTTGAGCATGGCCTGCAGTTGATGCCACCAGCAGCACCAACGCCCATGCATTGACGCACTTCAGGGCGTCACCTCAATCTCAGGGTTCAGCAACTCAGGCGCATCAGGAATACCTTTGTGAATAATGCGAAACCGCAAGGGCACAGAAGGCATGCCTAAACTCGCTTCATCAGCGGCTCGCACGCGCCAGTACCAATCTGCTTCGTTCAAGGAAAGCGTCACGCGGGTTGAAGCCCCATTGGTGACTTCAGTGACAGCCAACGTCTCGAAAGTTTGAGTCGATGAAATTTCGAACTGATAGCGACTGATGCCAGGCAATGGCGTCCACGCGAATGATGCTGATGTGCCCAAAGGCACCAACATCACTTCTCCATTCCGCGGAGACATGCCGATGGGCGCTACATCTTCTATACACGTGAAACGTCTGGCCTCGGAAAGCGGGTGCCCGTCAATGTCGACCAATCGCCACCAGGTGACGCCTTTCGAAGGTGCTGCGAGGACCAAACTCGCACCCGCTGCGGGTCGCTCAAAATCGACGAAGGCAAAAAGACGATCTCTTGCCACTTGCACCCGTGCCCCGTCAGGCTCACCCTCCCACTGCAACGTGACTGCCGCAGGCTTGCCGCGAAAGGGGAATCGCGCTTGTGAATCGGGGCTGAGCAACTTCACACCAAAGTCAGGGAGTTCGGCTGCGCCTTGGGCCGAAGCCAAAACACGTTGCCCTGCGAGAACTGCTTTTTGTGAGCCATTCTCACTCTTCACCTTCGCCGTGCCCTGCTTGACGAACACTTCGAGCTTTTCGCCTTGAAGTTCAACCCTCGCCTCGGTCATCGAAGCGAGTCGAGCTTCGCCCACTGGCGTCTGCAAGGTCAGGCCTTCCACGCCCACTCGGCTTGAAACGGCGCCTTGGCGCAAAGTGACCAAACGGGTGCCTGCTCGCGGCCGTTCGACCACCACCAAAGAACGCTCATCAATGGCCAGCTCAGTACCGTCGACAAAAGAAAGTGTGGTGTCAGCTCCGGGAGGAACAAACAACGCGTCACCATCGTGCACCGACTCGCCTCGCCTGACAGCGTGCCACCCCAGCGTCAAAGCCAACCGTATTTTGACTTCACCCGTAGATTGTTTGACCGAAGCTACTGTGGGTGTGGTGGGTGCTTCATCAGTGATGCGCCAAGAGCCAAGGGCCAACGCGAGCGCCACCGTGGCCAGAAGTGCTGACCCTGACGCCAACCACAAGTCTCTGACACCAATTGCGTCAGTCGTCATTCCCGTTTGCGCCGACCCGGCGTCATCTCAGCCATCACCGCCGCGACGCGTTCCTTAAAAGTGTAAAGAGGGTTCTTCACTGCATGCGCATCAATGGCTTCGCGCACTGCATGTTCGACCACGCTCAAATTCTTAAAGGGTTTGGCCAACACCACATCAGGCCGCTCAGTCGCCAAGTTAAAGGGCTGAGGGTGCGCGGTCATCAAGACGATGCCCACCCGAGGCCAGCGTTGCCGCACGGTGGCTACCACCTCAAGGCCTCCCATTTGCGGAAGTCGCTTGTCCACCATCACACACGTCACGTGATGTTGCTCGAGCAATGACAGACCCGCCTCGCCTGTGCCAGCGGGCAATACTTCATAGCCGGCGCGATTGAGCACCTTGCCGAGCAACTCGCACACAGGAGCTTCGTCGTCGATGACGACGACGCGGGCATTCACGTTAACTGTCCTTTCCGGCTCGAATAGCTGCGTCGCAGATATCGAGAATGTCGTGCACGCCGAAAGGCTTCGTGACGTAGTCAAAAACGCCCAGTTCGCGAGCGTGCGCTTTCGTCTCGCTGGTGGGGAAACCCGTCACCATCAAGGTGCGCATGGCGGGCTGTTTCTCGCGAGCCAGACGCAAGACTTCGAGTCCATCAATGCCAGGAAGATTCTTGTCGGTGATGAGCAGGTCAAACCCCCCTTGAGCAATGGCTTCAAGCCCCTGCACCGGGTTGTCGACCAACGTCACATGATGGCCCGCTCGGACCAAGACACGTTCGAGTAAAAGACGGGCTGAGCGATCGTCATCGATGACGAGAATTCGACCGGGAATGCGGGGAGCGGCGGTCTGGGTCATGAGGGGCTTAAGACTATATAGGTCGACTCGAACTTCATTGGGGTCAAAAGCGCGACGGCAGGTACAGTGCGCCGCGTGCCTGAGCCTTCTTTCCGTCGTCTACTGCGCAAAGCCGAGAAAAAGCTAGCCACTGTTGACCCTGGTTTGGCTGAAGTCATCGAACGGGTCGGCCCGGCCGAACTCGAACCTTCACCCGATTTCGACCCTTTTACAGCCTTGGTGCGCGCCATCTGCCACCAGCAACTGCACGGCAAAGCGGCCGAAACGATTTTAGGTCGCGTCAACACGCGCTTCGGCAACGGTCTAGTAGCCGACATCAATCGGCTGCGACGAGCTCGAATTGAAACCATGCGCACGTGTGGGCTTTCGCAAGCCAAGGCGTTGGCGATTAAGGACCTCGCGGCCAAGTGTTTCGACGGCACCGTTCCTTCGGCCAAAGCGCTCAATCTCATGCTCGATGACGAAATCGTCGAACAGCTCACCCAAGTCAGAGGCGTGGGTCGATGGACAGTCGAAATGATGCTGATGTTTCGCATGGGTCGCCTCGACGTATTCCCGGTGGACGACTTTGGAGTGAGAAAAGGCTTCACCATGCTTCGCAAACTGAAGCAACCCATCACGGCTAAACAGATGCTGCCCGAGGGAGAGCTCTGGCGGCCGTATCGTACCGTAGCCAGTTGGTACCTCTGGCGGGTCGCCGATGGCCGCTGAGTCACAAAGCGAGCTCGAAGCGCTCGGGTACAAACAAGAATTGCTGCGCGACATGGGCGCGTTTCAGAACTTTGCTTTAAGTTTCTCGGTCATCTCGATTCTCACCGGCGCCGTGACGCTTTACGGTACGGGCCTGACCGCCGGCGGGCCGCGCGTGATGTTGCTCGGCTGGCCCATCGTGGCGCTCTTCACCGTGGTGGTCGGGCTTTCTTTGGCTGAATTGGCATCGGCTTTTCCGACCGCCGGCGCCCTCTACCACTGGAGTTCAATTCTCGGCGGCCCCGGCGCTGGGTGGGCCACCGCTTGGCTCAACGTCTTAGGTCAATTTGCCATTACTGCGGCTATCGACTTCGGGCTGGCTGAGTTTTTGGCACCGCTGGTGGGCCTGGGTGGTTCACGAGGTGCAGTGTTGGCTCTTTATGCTGCGGTCTTGTTGAGTCACGCCGTCCTCAATCATGTGGGCGTCAAAGTAGTCTCGGCGCTCAATACGGTCTCTGCTTGGTACCACGTGGCGGGCGTCATTCTGATGGTGAGCGCGGTTTTTCTCTTTGCACCCAGACAACCGTTGTCTTTTCTGCTCGAAACCGCGCCTGTGCAGAAAGGCGTCTTGCTCCCTGGTTTTTTGGCGGGGCTCCTTCAAGCCGCGTGGACCTTCACGGGTTATGACGCTTCAGCGCATGCTTCAGAAGAAACCAAAGACGCTGCGCTCAATGCGCCAAAGGGCATCTTGATGGCCATCATTGCCAGTGCCATCGCGGGCTATGTGATGTTGCTCGGCATCACCCTTGCCATCGGAAATCTCCCTTCGGCACTGCAGGCGCCAAACCCGTTCATCTTCGTGCTGGAAACAGCGTTAGGGAAATTGGGGACAGCGTTGGTGTGGGTTGCCGTCGGGGCGATGTGGTTTTGTGGCTTGGCTTCCGTCACCAGCAATTCGCGCATGCTGTATGCATTTGCACGCGATGGAGGCTTACCTTTTTCAACCCATTTGGCTCGCGTTTCGCCGCGCTGGCAAACGCCTCACGTGGGCGTCTGGGTGTCTGTGGTGGTGGCCTTTGCCCTCGCACTCTTTGCTGATGCGCTCTCTGTGATGGCCGCTCTTTCCACCGTCGCCCTCTACGCAAGCTATGGCCTTCCCGTATTGCTCGCACTGCTGGCTCGTCGTGGGGGCTGGCCGCGAAAAGGCCCTTGGACTCTGGGCCGGTGGGGACCCGCGCTCAATATTGTCGCGGTGCTATGGATTGCATTCATGGTGGTGATGATGTCTCTTCCTCCCAATTCGCTCGCGGGTTTGGCTTTGATTGGAACGTGTCTGCTATTGATATTGGTTTGGTTTGGAGGCCTTCGTCGTCACTTCAAAGGCCCGTCATTGCCTCACTTCACTTAAACAAATTCCCTCAAAGAAAAGGTTGAACACGTCATGTCACTGTTAGGATTATTCGCAGCCAAAGGGCCAAGCGGTTTTGGCTATGCATCGACTGCTGAAGAAGTTACCGCTGGGCTTTCACTTCAAGGAAAAACCTTTCTTCTCACCGGCTGCAATTCAGGGCTGGGGCAAGAAGTGCTACGCGTACTCGTCATGCGCGGAGCCCGAGTGCTTGCCACGGCTCGAACGCTCGAAAAAGCCAAGGCCGCCTGCGATGCGGTGCAAGGTTCGATGCTTCCTCTAGCGTGTGAGCTGTCTGACCCCGGCAGTGTGCGGGCCTGTGTGGCGGCCATCAAAAGTGAAGGTATCAAACTCGACGGCATCATCTGCAATGCGGGCATCATGGCCCTGCCGACATTAGAAAAAACATTCGGCTACGAGTCGCAGTTTTTCACCAATCACATCGGTCATTTTATGTTGGTCACCGGTCTCCTCGAGCAACTGACAGACACCAGCCGAGTGGTGCTGCTCAGCAGCGGAGCGCACAACATGGCGCCCAAAGCAGGCATTGAGTTCGACAATCTCTCTGGGGACAAGGGCTACAAAAGCTGGGGGAATTACGGTCAATCAAAAATGGCCAATCTTCTCTTTGCAAAAGAATTAGCGCGAAGGTTCAAAGGCACTGCAAAGACAGCCAATGCAGTTCACCCTGGAGTCATCAATACCAATCTGAGCCGACACATGAATCCCGTCCTCAAATTCTTTTGGGGCCTGGGTGGGCCGTTGTTCCTCAAGACCGTCTCTCAGGGAGCGGCGACCGAAGTGTACGTGGCTACCAGCCCTGCGGTTGCCGGTACCTCGGGCGAATATTTCGCTGATTGTAATGTGGCTGAGGCTCGGCCCGACGCGAACGACCCGGCGCTGGCGAAACGACTGTGGGACGTGTCCGAAAAAATTGTGGCGGAGTTGTCTTAAAAAGACGCTCACTTCGAGTGGTGAGAGAGCATCTGGCGACGTTTCTTTTCCGAGCCGATGGAGCGAAGCGCCGACGGGTACGGGCTGTCGCGCTACGTAGTAAATGAATTCGAGAAGTACCTTGCCTGCAGAGATTTGCGGTTGGGCTTTGCTCGAGTGGTGTGCAGGGAATGCAGGCATGAGTCGTTGGTGGAGTTTTCGTGTAAGCGCCGAGGGTTGTGCCCCTCGTGCACGGCGCGAAGGGCACACGAGGCTGCCGCACACTTGGTGGAGGCAGTGGTGCCCCGGGTGCCAGTGCGTCAGTGGGTGCTGTCTTTCCCGAAGAGACTTCGGTACCTGCTGGCCAGAGACACCAAGCTGCTGGGGGAGGTGTTGGGGTGCTTCTTGAGGTGCCTGTTTGCCTACCACGGCGTAGGGCCCGAAAGCTGGGCACTCCGGGGGGAGTAGCCGGAGCGATTTCATACCTTCAGTGGTTTGGAAGCGCCTTGCAGTTGACGCCGCATTTCCATTGCATCATTCCAGACGGCGTCCTCGGAGAGTGTCAGAAATTTTGTGGAAGACGGAAGACGTCAGACGGGAGGCGTTCTCCAAACATGACAGCGAAATGAGACATAACACGGGACAAATTAACGGGAGCCTTCCATTTCATTTGAGCATTGCGAAGAGCAAGGTAGAGCAGTTTGAAAACCGCTTCATCGTTCGGGAAATGGCCTTTGGCGCGAAGGACTTTGCGGAGCTGCG
>JAYUVR010000221.1:0-4947 GCA_043753955.1 Archangium sp.
AGCACAGGTGAGGTTGCTGCGTTCTGGCGTGCCCACCGAGAATCGCGAGCACTAAAAAAAACACCTTGGCTTCCAAAGAAGAAGCCAAGGCGAATGCTCAATTCTTAAAATCTATTCCTTCTTGGCTTCAACAGGGGCGGCGGCCTCAGGAGCTGCCGGGGCGGCATCTGGGCGATCCATCAGCTCAAGAATAGCGATGTCAGCGGCGTCGCCTTTTCTAAAGCCCCCACGCATAATGCGCGTGTAGCCACCTGGCCTTGAGGCATAACGGGTCTTCAATTCACCAAAAAGTTTCTGAAGCAGCTTTCTATCTTTCACGATGCGCTGAGCCAAACGCACATTGTGAAGGCCGCCCTTTTTACCCAGGGTGATGACCTTTTCTGCCATCTTCCTGGCCTCTTTGGCCTTCGGAATCGTGGTGACGATTCGCTCATGCTCAATCAACGACGTCACCATGTTCCTCAGCATCGCGAGGCGATGGGCAGTGTCGCGTTGCAGTTTTCGATTACCAACCTTGTGTTCCATGACGATTCTCTACTTTCAACCATCGCGGCCGTACCAGGTACCCGATGGACATAACCTGCTCGCTTCGAGGTCGAACAGATTTTGGTGACCCCAAGGCGCGAAATGCACCCTGAGTACTTCAGACGCGCGGAGCCGCCGCGGCCGGAGGCAATGCCACTACCGGAACTGCCACAGTCTTGGGAGGCCAATTTTCCAACTTCATTCCCAAGGAGAGGCCCATCTCGGCCAAGATTTCCTTGATCTCTTTGAGCGACTTCCGGCCAAAGTTTTTGGTCTTCAACATTTCCGCTTCGGTCTTCTGAACCAAATCACCGATGGTGCGAATATTGGCCTGCTGCAGGCAATTGGCACTGCGAACCGAAAGTTCCAACTCGTCGACCGAGCGGAAAAGGTTCTCGTTCAGCTTGGCTTCCGCCATGGGCGTCTCAGCGGCCACTGGCTCATCTGATTCTTCGAAATTCACAAAGACCGTGAGTTGCTCTTTGAGAATCTTCGCCGCGTAGGCGATCGCATCTTGCGGAGTCACCGAGCCGTCAGTCCACACTTCCAAGGAGAGCTTGTCGTAGTCAGTCTGCTGACCGACGCGCGCGTTGGTGACGAGATAGTTGACCTTCGAGACCGGCGAAAAAAGCGAGTCGATCGCGATCGCGCCAATGGGCGAACCTGCGACTTTGTTGCTCTGCGCCGGCACGTACCCGCGACCACGTCGGCAGGTCAATTCCATGCGAATTTTGCCACCTTCGGCCAAAGTGCAGATGTGGTGACCGGGGTTCAAAACCTCAACCTGATCATCGGTGATCAAATCGCCTGCGGTCACTTCTTTCGGCCCTTCGGCCTCGATGCGAATGGTCTTCGCTTCGTTGGTGTGCATCTGCAGACGCACTTCCTTCAAGTTGAGGACGATGTCAGTGACGTCTTCAGACACTTCAGGAATGGTGGTGAATTCGTGCTCCACCAAGCCGCCGTTGCCTTCAATCTTCACGGTGGTGATCGACGCACCTTGCAGCGAAGACAGCAGCACTCGACGCAGCGAGTTGCCCATAGTGGTCCCAAAACCACGCTCAAGCGGTTCGGCCACAAACTTGCCGTAGGTACCCGTGCTCTCAGAATCAACCTCAATTTTTCGAGGTTTGATGAGATCGCGCCAATTCTTCGCCATCAAAGCTGTATCTGACATGTGTCCTGCCCTCGCATGCTGTCGCCACCAACGTACCCGTCATCGCGACGGGAGGACGACTTCGCAAAATAAAAAGTCTCTTGAAACACCAAAAGCAGATCGGCCAATTGGCACGACCTGCTCTCGCCTGCCGAGCATCATCGATTACTTCGAATACAATTCGACGATGAGTTGTTCTTGAATGGGCATCGTCAAGTCTTCACGGTTCGGAACGGTCTTTATCGAACCCTTCAAACCCTTCTTGTCGACCTCAAGCCACTGCGGAATACCGCGGCGATCAACCGTCTCGATGGCCTCTTGAATACGAAGAATCTTCTTCGCCTTCTCGTGCACTTCGATGACCGAACCCGGCTTTGCCGAGAACGACGGTATGTTGACCCGCTTGCCATTCACCATGAAATGTCCGTGACGCACCAACTGGCGCGCTTCGGCTCTGGTGTCAGCAAAACCCATGCGGAAAACCACGTTGTCTAAACGCAGTTCCAACATCTGAAGCAGCGTCTCACCGGTCTTGCCCTTGGCCGCTGCAGCACGGTGGAAATACCCGCGGAACTGGCTCTCAAGCAGGCCGTACATGCGCTTGACCTTTTGCTTCTCACGCAGCTGCACGCCGTAGTTCGAAAATTTCACCCGGCCTTGGCCATGCTGCCCAGGGGGGTACGGGCGGCGCTCGATGGCACACTTGTCGGTGTAGCAACGGTCGCCCTTCAAATACATCTTCAGGTTCTCGCGTCGGCAGATGCGGCAAACGCTTGCGGTGTAACGAGCCAAAGTCAGTTCTCCAGGGTAAAGGTCGGTTCAGACGCGACGGCGCTTGGCCATACGGCATCCGTTATGAGGAATGGGGGTGACATCGCGAATGAGAGAAATTTTGAGCCCCGCTGCCGCAATCGCGCGCAATGCAGACTCACGACCTGCGCCAGGACCCTTGACCAGCACCTGCACGTTCTTCAACCCGTGCTCCATCGCTTTCGCCGCCGCGTCACCGGCAGCCACTTGCGCTGCAAATGGAGTCGACTTGCGCGAGCCCTTGAAGCCACGTGAACCAGCCGACGACCACGAAATCACGTTGCCCGAAATATCAGTGAACGTGATGAGCGTGTTGTTGAACGTCGATTGAATATGAACGATCCCGTTGAGGATGTTCTTCTTGTTCTTCTTCTTCGCCTTCTTATCGCCAGCGCCTTCAGTGGTCGCAGGTGCGGTAGGAACAGCGGCAGCAGCAGGTGTACTGATCGTCTCTTCGGCCATTTCGTTTTCCGTCCCTACAGGTGATCAACCCCACTCACATGGGGCCGGTGGAAGTTCACTTCGCTGCTGGAGCTGCCGGCTTGACACGTTGCACGCCGCGCTTCGGACCCTTGCGGGTGCGCGCGTTGGTGTGCGTTCGCTGACCGCGAACGGGCAGACCCTTACGGTGCCTCAACCCACGATAACAACCCAAGTCCATCAGGCGCTTGATGTTCATCGTCACTTCACGACGAAGATCGCCTTCGACCTTGTGGTCGGCTTCGATGATCTCTCGGATCTTTCGGGTTTGCTCTTCGGTCAGATCTTTCGTCCGGGTCGTCGCATCGATGCCGGCTGTAGCAACGATGGTTTGAGCCGTCTTCGAACCGATTCCGTAAATGTACTGGAGTGAAATAATCACTCTCTTTTGCACCGGGAGATCGACGCCTGCAATACGAGCCATGTGTTTCGTTTCCTCTTAGAATTTGGTCTGGAGCTAAAAATCAGCCCTGGCGCTGCTTATGCCGAGGGTTCGCCGGGCAAATCACCCGAATGACGCCCTTACGGCGTATCACCTTGCACTTGTCACAAATCTTTTTGACCGACGGTCGGACCTTCATGGTGTTCCTCGTGCGAACTGCGAATCAAAACTGCTCATTTGGCGCGGTAGGTGATGCGGCCGCGAGTCAGATCATAAGGTGACAATTCCACCTTGACCTTGTCTCCAGGAAGAATGCGAATGAAGTGCATCCTCATCTTTCCGGAAATGTGCGCGAGCACCTCGTGACCGTTCTCCAACATCACTTTGAACATGGCGTTGGGCAACGGCTCTTTCACCGTACCCTCAACCTCAATTGCATCTTCCTTCGCCAATCAAAACCTCATGACAACGACACAAACCCTTGTCAGGGCTTGTAGGAGGGGCGGCCACTACCACCTCCCCCAGATGGATGCAAGCGGCCCATTAACGACCGATACTCTTGCGAATTTCTGCTGCAATTTCGTCCAGCGACCCCACCCCATTCACGCTGCGGAGTAGCCCCAACTTTTCATAATGCGCCTTCAACGGCGCCGTCTGCTGTCGAAAGACATCGAGTCGATTTTGCACAGTCTCGGGGCTGTCATCTGCTCGACCCCGACCCTTCATTCGCTCATGAATGACTGCATCAGGCACCTCGAGCGATACCACATGCTCGATACGCTTTCCCATCTTTTCCAAAGCCTTTGACAAGGCCTCTGCTTGAGGAATGGTGCGCGGAAAACCGTCGAGCAAAAAACCCTTGCTGCAGTCGGGCTCTCGAAGCCGTTCCTCAACAATGCCAATCACCAACTCGTCAGGAACCAATTTCCCCGCAGCCATGAGTGGCCCCGCCTGACGTCCAAGGGCAGTTCCTGCTGACACCGCAGAACGGAGAATGTCTCCCGTGGAAACCTGAGGAATCCCCAATTCGCTGACAATCTTTTGCGCCTGGGTACCCTTCCCCGCTCCAGGCGGTCCGAAAAAGACGAGATGCATGATTTTCCCTCACACCGTCGCAGTATTGCGAACGCGGCCGCGAATGCGAGGGCCGCGTGGGCCTGCAAAGCCCTCGTAGTTTCGACTGATGAGGTGTTGTTCGATCTGCTGCACGGTATCGAGCGCAACCCCAACCACGATGAGCAATGCGGTACCGCCAAAGTAAAACTGCACTTGAAGCACATTCGCCAACACTGTCGGAATGACACAGATGGCCGCCAAATACAGTGCTCCGCCAAAAGTCAGTCTATTGAGTACTCGTTCAATGAAATCTGCCGTCTGCCGACCCGGCCGAATGCCCGGAATGTAGCCGCCCTGCTTCTTAATGTTGTCAGCCACATCATCTGCTCGAAAGGTCAGCGAGGTATAAAAGTAGGCAAAAGCGATAATCAATGCCACGAACAAGCCGCTGTAGACCCATTGGCTCGATTGCAACGCGCGCTGAATTCCAGCCATCCCCGGCACCCAAGTGGCCAACGTGGCTGGGAAAGAAAGTACC
>JAYUVR010000222.1:0-13631 GCA_043753955.1 Archangium sp.
CCAGTACTCACCGTAGGCCAAGGCAAATGTGATTTCAGCTACCCCAACGACGAAGGTCTAGCACCCAGACACTGTGAAATTTCGCCGCTTCCCGATGGAGCCATGATTCGAGATCTCTCAGGCGGGCTCGGCACCTATGTGCGTATCACCGGCGAGCGGATGGTAAAGCCAGGCGATCGTCTTCGAGTGGGGCAGCAGACACTTCAGGTCGAGGCGATTTAACGTCGCAACATCTGCTCGATGTAGGGCTGCGCCTTCCCCTCAGGCATATCTTTTTGATAGCGGCCCCACCACGCGCGGGCTTCAGGCTGCATGTCTTTTTGAAAATAGAGTTCACCAATTTTAAGCGCCAACTGAGGCTGTGGGTCTGCCAGCCACGCTTCGAGATATCGAGAGAGCGCTGCATCTATCGAACCTTTGTGCCAGGCCTCATCGCCTTCTGCGGCCATGCGCACTGCATCTGCAGGTCGACGCTTCCCCGCAGGAACGACGTACTCAGGTGACGCTTCAATGCGCGCAACGACAACCACCGGCTCTTGGGGGTTCTGCATCGCCTTCCAACCCAAGGCGCCCGCAGCACCGACGGCGACTAACACCAGAAACGCACCCACTGCTTTGAGCCAGGCACCTCGACTGCGAGCGCCAGGCGTCGTGTCTTCCTCGAAAGAACCCGAAGAAGACGAAGCCGCGACAACAGGCCCCGTATCTTTGATGGTGAGATCGTTCGACGCCCAAGGCGAAGCGGGAGACTTCAGGCGCGTCTGCTGCTGATCAATGGGCAACTCTTCGCGCGAACCCGATGGGCTGCTGGCATTCGAGCGACGAGCCCCTACCGCGGCACGACGTTCTTTTTCGATAGCCAAAAGTTCTGCTCGAAATTGTTCGGCCGTCTGAGGGCGATCATCAGGGTTCTTCGCCAGCGCCTTCATGATCAACCGTTCCATCGCCGGTGAAACACGCGCGTCAGGCCTCCGTTTACTCGGAGGAGGCGGAACTTCTGTCAGATGTTTGGTAGCAAAACCGACAGCCGACTCAGAATCGAAGGGCAAGAGCCCACTGACCAATTGGTAAATGATCACCCCGACTGCGTACAAGTCACTTCGATGATCGAGCTGTGCCCCTCGCGCCTGCTCAGGCGACATGTATTCAGGAGTGCCGCATACGAAACCAGCACGCGTCAACGCTGGCCCTTCATCGTTGGTTCCATCGACGATTTTAGCGATGCCAAAGTCGAGCACCTTGACGAAGTCGGCTTCACCTCGTCGCTGTTCCACCATGATGTTTTCGGGTTTGAGATCTCGGTGGATAACGCCTGCAGTATGCGCATCGGCGAGCGCCGAGAGCACCTGGCTCATCAACCGAATCACCCGAGCCTCGGCCAGGGGCCACTCGCGCGAAAGCAAGTAGTGCAGGTCTTTTCCCTGCACGTACTCCATGGCGATGTACATGGCGCCGTCTTCGGCTTGGCCAAAGTCGAGCACGCTGATTGAATTGGGGTGGTTGAGCCGGCTTGCAGCCTTGGCCTCCCGCTGAAAACGCGCCACGGTCCGCTCGTCTGAGAGCAACGCCTGCCGAAGCACTTTTAAGACTACCGGTTTGTCCAGAGCCAGCTGCACGGCTTTGTAGACTTTGCCCATACCGCCTTCGCCGATCATCTGCTCGACGCGGTACTTGTTGGCGACAGTCGTGCCGATGTAGTCATCCGGAGCTGCCACGTTTGGCGACTGTTCCACGCCTGGGCACCCAAGGCCACTCTAGATTCCCGATTTACCCCAGAGGCGCAGGACATGGTATGCGGGCAGAGCCATGTCTTCTGCCAATCGCCCCCGCGTCGCCGTTCGGGTCGTCCGCGCCGATGGAGGACCAGAATCCATCATCCCCATGCGTGGCGACATCATGCTGTGTGGGAGAATCGGCGACCTTGCCATCGCCGATGATCCCTTCGTCGCTGACACCCAAATGCGCCTTTTCTTCTCAGGCACTCGACTGGCCGTCGAAGATGTCGGCGGGGGCAACGGCGTTTTTACGCGTCTGAGATCTGATCGCGAAGTGCCCGCTGGCGGCGAAATTCGCGTGGGTCGACAGCGACTGGTGGTCGAACCCATTCCTTCGCTGAACCCCGCTCCTGATGGCGCGACGGCTTGGGGCTCACCTGATGGAGGGCATCGTTTTCGACTGATTCAACTGCTTGAAGGCGGCCTGCGAGGCTCGGCTTTTCCCCTCAAAGATGGTGAAAATCAGGTGGGGCGAGAAGCAGGCGACATCACTTTTCCTACCGACGGTTTTGTTTCGGGTCGCCACGCCATCATCAATGTCGAGCAAGAGAAGTTGACCCTGCGCGATCTCGGTTCATCAAATGGCACTTTTTTGCGTCTCGGCGCTCCGACCTTTGTCGACAATGGAGATCAATTTCTCATTGGCCGCCAATTGGTGCGCGTCGAGCTGACTTAGAGAAGAGAAACCGACCTTCCCGAACACTTCGGAAAGGTCGGTTGCTTAGCCGTACGACTTTTCTTTCTTTTCCTGCTCTTCCTTACAGCGAATACACAACGTGGTGACCGGCCTGGCTTCGAGCCGTTTCATATTGATGGGCTCTTCACAGCGCTCACAGACGCCGAAACTGCCGTCTTCAATGCGGTGAAGGGCCTTCTCAATCTTCTTGAGTAAGAACTTCTCGCGATCTCTCAAACGAAACGCCATCGACTGCGCGTATTCGCTCGAGGCCTGATCAATTTCATCAGGAAGATCATCGGTATCGAAGTTCGATTCTTCTTCCATCGTCTTCCGCGCGTTCTCGATGATGGCCTTTCGGCTGTCTTCGAGAGACTTCTTGAAGCGCTTCAGATCCTTTTGCGACAGGTGTCCCTTTTCTGACATGGCTCCTCAGCGGGCAAGAAATGAAGGCCCGGCACTATGGAGATCTCAGCTGGCCAAGTCAAGCTGTAATGAAATAAACCTTTGAAATCATTTGTACAGTCGTAACATCGCGATCTCATGTCGGACACGGGGCGACTCGATCGCGAATTCTTAAGAAGCGCGCTGACTTTGGCCAGCCAAGCCGAAGTCGATCACCTGCTGGTGATCGGCGACATCATCATTCCGCCCAATGACTTGCGCGGGCGAAAGTGTCGCAAAAAATTGCTCTACGCAGTCACAAGCGAGTCTCTCGGCCAAGAATTGATCGCCAAGAAAGAGCGCGCGCTGGTCATTCCTTCGTACGACTACTCGCGCACCGAACGCGTCAAGATGGCCATCGTCTCAGCGCTGGCTCAAGGCGCGTTCAAAGAAGGTGACGCGGTCCTGTGTCTGACCGGGCGCATCGGTCGACACCTCGACACCATGATGACCATGCGCATCGGTGGCTCGCTCGATGATCGCTTGGCCATCGAGGGGGTCAAACTGGGCGATGAGTTCAATTCACAAGTGGTTGACGCGATGATTCAACTCGCACTGCAGATTGGGCAAGAAGGCTTTGAAGGCCACCCCATCGGCACCATCATCGTCATCGGCGACCACAACGCGGTGATGGAAACCAGTCGTCAACTCACCATCAACCCGTTTCAAGGTTTGTCGGAAAGCGAGCGCAATGTGCTCGACCCGAGAATTCGCGAGGCGATCAAAAATTTCTCAGTGCTCGACGGCGCCTTCATCATTCGCGAAGACGGTGTGGTGCTCGCGGCCGGTCGATATCTTTCAGCCACCGATGACAATGTTAAAATTCCGCTGGGCTTAGGCGCCCGCCACGCCGCCGCAGCCAGCATCACTGCGTCGACCCGATGCATCGCTTTGGTGGTGAGTCAGACTTCAGGCGCAGTTCGACTTTTTAAAGAAGGCAATATCGTTTTGGAACTGCACCAGACAGCGCGTCGTACCTGAAAGGAAAGCACCCATGGGTTTCATCAAATTCGAAGTTCCCAATTCGCTGCCCCTCGACGATGCCAAGAAACGTGTCGAAGCGTTGTTATCGTATTGGAACAGAAAGTACGGAGTCACCTCTGCATGGAATGGCGTCGCCGCCACCATGAAAGGCAAGGCCATGGGGGTGACCATCGATGGCAATCTTGCCGTCGAACCCAGCCGCATCGCAGGCGAAGCCAATGACCCCGGCATGTTGCTTCGAGGCCAGGCGAAAAAATACTTGGTGCGAAAATTTGGCGAGTATTTAGACCCCAACAAATCATTGGAGTCGTTACTGAAGAGCGAGGACTGACTTTCGCCTCACTGGCTGGAACACCACCCTCCCCTTAAAAGAACTCGCGCGATGACGACTCAAAAATTCATGGTTTTGGGGCTTTCGTTGATGGTGGTGTTCCCTGCATGGGCGGCTGAAGAAGCGGCAAAACCTTGGGCCACCGGCGTCTCTCCTGAGCGGCAGCAAAAGGCGATGGTGTTATTTAGAGAAGGCAACGCGGCGCTCAAAGAATCGCTTTCTCTGGCTGCTGCGAATGCCTATCGAGAGGCGCTTTCCGCCTGGGCTCACCCGGCCATTCATTTTAATTTGGCCCTGGCACTTACAAACCTCGATGAACCTGTCGAAGCGCACGAACATCTGACGGCCGCGATCGCGTTTGGCCCCGACCCGCTCAATGAAGGTATGTATGCCCGGGCTCAACTTGAATTGGCAGCGAGTGAAAAAAAGCTCGCCCGAATCAAAGTGAGTTGCACTGTCGCAGGAGCCCAGGTGCGCCTCGACGGGCGAGCTCTGTTTCTTGCCCCCGGCGCTTGGTCGGGTTGGGTGCGACCAGGTTCGCATACCTTGACGGCGTCGAAAGACGGGCTCATTCCAGACGAGCGTTCGATGCTGCTGTTGGCGACTGACTCAAAGAGTTTCGAACTGACCGCATACAAGAGTGAAGAGCTGCTCGAATATCGACGCGCGTACAGCCCCGCGATTCCGTTGATCGTGCTGGGCGCCGGCGCGGCCATGGTCGGTGGCGGAGTCGCATTACATCTTCTTTCTCGCGGGGCTTTTTCACAATTCGATCGCGGCGTCACCGACTGTGCGGCCAACAATATGGTCAACAAGGGTTGCAATCTGACTCCTGAACTTTCACGAGCGCGGCAGTCTGCCAATGACCTTCAGAACGGCGCCTTTGCCCTCTACGCCGTCGGCGGCGGAGTGATGGCCACCAGCGCCGTATTGTTCTACCTCGGCCGACCGGTCGCGCATCGCAAGACGACTCGACTCGAAGCTTCGAATATCACCTTTGCCCCTCTTCTCACCCCTTCTGTCGCCGGTGCGACCGCGGCCTTCGAGTTCTGACATGAAGACTCTGCTCCGATTTCAAATCTGCGCCGCGCTGTTGACGATGACCGGGTGTTTCGAACCCGCGAGTACCACGTGTTCAAGCGGCCTGGTCTGCGCTGAAGGCAGCAAATGCACGCACGGTGGAGCGCAGTGCATTCCAGTCGACAGCACTTGCGGCGACGGAAAACTCGACCCCGGCGAGCAATGTGACGATGGAAACATCGCTGGCAACGATGCTTGCAGTGCAGACTGCACCCGCATTCCTGTCTGCGGCGACGCGGTGATTGACACGGCGCCTGATGGGAGCGGGGAAGAATGCGACGACGGCGCACCTGACGGTGGCCCCAGTGCGAATGGAGGGCCTCGCTGTTCCACAGTTTGTCTCTTGAAGCGCTGCGGCGACCATGTGGTCGATCAATTCGCAGATGGGCAAAATGAAGAATGTGACGATGGCAACCGCGACGGAAGTGACGGCTGTGGCCCGACCTGTTTGTTGGAACGATGCGGGAACGAACATCTCGACCCCGGTGAAGTGTGCGACACGGGCGCTTGGTTGTCCGGCGATGGCTGCCGAGCCGATTGCCGGGGGAAAGAAGTCTGCGGTGACGGCTTGTTCGACCCCTTCTCTGCAGATGGCGGCCTCAATGAGCGCTGCGATGACGGCAATGTGCTCTCAGGCGACGGTTGTTCTCAAGATTGCAAAGGCATTGAACTGTGTGGCGATGGCCAACTCAATGCGGTCTTCGCTGACGGTGGGCTGAACGAAGAGTGCGATGATGGAAACACTTTTGCCGGCGATTCATGTTCGCCAACGTGTCGCAACAGCAGCATGTGCGGCAACGCTTTCGTCGACTTCAACCCCGATGGCGGCTTCCCTCGCGAGCAGTGCGACGACGGCAATACCGTGAACAACGATGCGTGTACCAACCAATGTTTGCTCGGCATCTGTGGCGACGGAGTGTTGCGGCCAGGCGTAGAAGAATGTGACACCAATGGTGAATCACCCACCTGCAACCGAAACTGCACGGCACGTCGATGCGGTGATGGAATTGTGAATGCTTCAGCGGGCGAGCAATGTGACGTTTTAGGCGGTGCACAAACAGCCGCCTGTGACGTCGATTGCACCGTCGCGTTTTGTGGCGATTCGACACTGAATATGGCTCGCGGCGAGACCTGCGACACGGGCGGCGATTCGGTCAGTTGCAACGCCAATTGTTCGCCCGCTCGCTGCGGTGATGGAATCTTGAATCTCGCGGCCTCAGAGCAATGCGACACCGGTGGCGACTCTGCCTACTGTGATGCTGATTGCACCCCTGCTTCGTGTGGAGACAACCGCGTCAACCTGCCGGCTGGCGAAGCGTGTGACGATGGAAACTTTTCAAATTTAGATGACTGTTTGCCGACGTGTCAGGCCAACGTCTGTGGAGACGGCTTTCGCGACCAACAGGGCACGACCACTGAGGCCTGTGACGATGGGAATGTGGTGACAGAAACGGCGTGCCCCTACGGCGAGGCGAATTGTTCCCGGTGTGACGCGACGTGCGCGACGCTGCTCAACCTCACCGGCAGCGTGTGTGGTGATGGTGTTGTCAATGCGCCGCAGGAACAATGCGACGATGGGAACAGCTTGAGCTGTGGCAGTTGCAATGCGAGCTGTAGTTTCGCGCAGCCGCTGTTGGAAGCCCAAGGGGCCATCAATACCGATTTGGGCAGTGCGCTCGTCGATGGAGAAACATTCACCCTCAATGACGGAATGCATTCTCCGACGGTGTTTTGCTTTAAGCAGACTCTCGCCTCACTCTGCGGCGGCACTCAAATCGTGGTTGATTTGACCGCAGGTGGGCTATTGACTCAGGAACAGCTGGGCGACTTCCTCATTGTCTCCATCAACGCTGTCGCGGCTAATTTGGCGATAACAGCCAGTAAGCGCAGCGCCAACCCTTGGGTTCGCCTTACCAACGATGCACAAGGTGGTTTTGGAAATCAGGTGCTCCTTGAAACGGTCGCGTCTCCGCTCTTCTTCGTCACGGGCATGAGTGGAGGTGGCGGGGCTGATTGCCCGTTGGGTACCGGCTGTGTCAGTGGCACTGACTGTTCTTCAGGTATTTGTGCTTCAAGCCGTTGCCAGTGACTTCAACTTCGAAGAGCAGTTCGACGCTCTACCTTCAGGTCTTGGTCGCGGTGGTGCTTGGCATCGCGTTAGGCGTGCTTCGCCCTGAATGGGGCATCGCGCTCAAGCCATTGGGCGATGGCTTCATCAGACTCATCAAGATGTTGATTAGCCCCATCGTGTTCACGACTGTGGTCGCTGGCATCGCCGGCATGGGCGACTTGAAGAAGGTTGGCCGGGTGGGTGCCAAGGCGCTCATCTGGTTCGAACTGATGACTACCGTTGCACTGGGTCTGGGCTTGCTGGTGGTGGGTCTGGTTGGGCCGGGTCGCGGGCTGCATGCGACGGTTTCAAGTCTTGATACCAGTTCGCTCGATAAAACGTTGAGCGTTGCTCGGCCCCACGGCGTGGTGGAACACCTTTTGGCCTTGGTACCCGAAAGTTTTGTCGGGGCTTTTGTTTCTGGTGACGTCTTGCAAGTGCTGGTGCTGGCCATCTTGACGGGCCTTGCGCTTGCCGGGCTGGGTCAACGAGGCAAACCAATGCTTGGCGCTATCGAGCAGGCTTCTGGTCTCTTCTTTTCGATCATCGGCGTCGTCATGCGATTGGCTCCGCTAGGTGCTTTTGGTGCCATGGCTTACACCATCGGAAAGCATGGTGTGGCGACGCTGGGCAACTTAGCGCTGCTCATCGCCAGCTTCTATGCCACTTCTCTCCTCTTCGTTTTTGGTGTGTTGGGTTTCGTTCTTCGTTTGGTGGGGTTGTCGATTTTTCAATTCGTCCGCTATCTCAAAGAAGAGTTGATCTTAGTGCTGGGTACTTCGTCATCAGAATCAGCGCTCCCTTCGCTGATGACGAAACTGGAACACTTAGGTTGCAGTGGCGCAGTGGTGCGGCTGGTCGTGCCCACAGGGTATTCGTTTAATTTAGATGGCACGTGCATCTACCTCACCATGGCTAGCGTCTTTGTGGCTCAGGCACTCGATGTGCCTTTGACGCTTTCGGAGCAACTCTCGTTGTTGGCGGTGCTGCTTTTGACTTCGAAAGGCGCTGCGGGAGTGACAGGCAGTGGGTTTGTGACCCTTGCCGCTACGCTGTCTTCGGTGGGCAGCGTGCCGGTCAGTGGACTGTCTTTGTTGCTCGGTATTGACCGCTTCATGTCTGAGGCCCGCGCCCTCACCAACTTGGTGGGCAATGCCGTGGCCACCGTCGTGGTTGCACGGTGGGAAGATGGGCTCGACTTGGAAAAGGCGCAGGCGACTTTGCGCCGAACGACTCCTGCACCGCTGGGAGAGGACCACAGCTCCGCAGACCGATGAACTGACTGCGCTCGCTGTGGCGAAGGCGAAGGGCCAAAGCCCTTAACCCTTTTGAGAGCTGATGATCGATACCGGCGTATTCAAGGCTTCTGAAATACGCTGCGCAAAGGCCTCAAGCGCATCGACGTCACCTTGACCTCCCTGTTGATTGAGCTCGTGACAGCCCTCGAAGGCTTGGCAGACTTTCACCTCTGCACGAAGAGTGATTGCACCTGAGTCTGCGATCACGGCGACCCAACGTCGCATCCATTGTGAGCCTTGATTGCTCCCATAGGGCGCTTGCCATTCGGTCGCGACCATACCCAAGTGAGCATCGACAATCTCAGGCTGCACTTCAGCGGCCACAAAAGCACGAGCGAGCGTTGCCGTGCGTTCATCTCGGGTGCCTTCGGGCAAGGAGAGACGGTAACGATGCAGGGTCTGCAAACAACCCGAGAGCGTGAAGACGAGGACAAGCAGATACAAGCGGTTCGCCATTGAAGTTCCTTTTTTTAAAGAGTCTTGTAGTGATTGTTGGCACCGAAGAAATCCGTCACTTCATGGAACGAACGGTGACGTAAACGTCTCATCTGGGGGCTTGTTCTTTCCCTCGATTGTGTTGCAAAGGAAATCTGTGTTTCGAATTCATCAGGCTTGGCTTCTGATTGCGGTGATCTGCGCTTGCGATCCCCAGGTAAAAATCGGCGTTGGGTTTGACGGAGGTAGCCAAGCCCCAGATGCAGGTTCCATCTCTGCTGCGGGCGGAGGTGAAGCAGCCGGAGGCGGTGCAGCCACCGGTGGTGGTACGGCGACGGGCGGAGGAAACAGCGGCACTGACGCTGGGCTGAATGGGTTGGGCTGCCCAAACGGACTTCAGTGTGAAGACGTCAGCGGAAAGGGCGATTTTGGCTGTATGGACCCCACGACTTCGGGGGGAATTCCGCAAAACGCAGCGGTGTGCGCCAATACCGCGCCCTGTGCGGCGGGGTTTACCTGTTATCTGCGAAGCGCAAGTTCGAGCGTTGGGGCCTGCATTCGTGATTGCCCGAATTCCGAAACTGATGGTGGGGTAAATCACGAGCCCGAGCCGGAACTCATTCCACCTCCGTTTGTGAGCGCCAGTCCGCCACAATTGCTCACGCGAGGCTCCACCCTTGCCTTACCCTTTCCTGAGCCACGGCTGACCGGCGATTTCCTCATTGCTCTTGTTGACGCTGATGAAGGCGATGGACCTCGTACGCTCAGCCTTCCACCAGGTTGGGCACTGTTGAGTGGCTGGCCCATTCACAATCGCTCTACTGATCACTCGCCCTACATCATTCCCGCACTGCAGAATCACGGCACGTGGATCTTCACTCACTTCGCGGTGGCCAACGAACCAGCGCTGGTTGAATTTCTCTTTAGTAGCGACACCACCGCTCGGGCCACCATTGTGGCCTACCGAGGAGTTGATTCACTCAAGCCCGTGCATGACAAGGTCGGGTATGGGCTATACGGGGACGGCGACACCAACGGATATGGCTCAGGAAACACCACTTTGGATGTGGGTCGACAAGTCAGCCTCTTCGCGACAGCCGCGACCCCGGACGTCACCTATTCCATCACCTCACAAACCAGCGGCGTGGTGGAACGAGTCAACAGCGGCGAGCAACCTTACGGTCTCAATGTCATCATCGTCGACGACGAAATTTACCCGCGCTCGTTCTTCCCGCGACACGTTCGTCACTTTCAAGCTCCGAGTGCCTCTTCGAGTTCCTTCATGTTCAGCATTGCCAGCCTGGTTTTGACGCCTCGTTCCCCATCACATTGACCGCTGGGTATCGCGCGGTGCCGGCGCACAATTTGCCGCTCAGGTCTCGGGACGAATCAGTCAGTTTGAGGAGCATCGCTCAACTCAAAACTCGTGTATCGATGGGCTATGTCGTTTCCACTTCACCGCCCGACGCTGGTCACGCGAGGCATAGCGCTCGCCGAGCGACTCGACCTGAGCACGATGGCGCGCATTCGAGCCCGCTGGGCATTCCGACACGCCCACAAATTGGGAACCGGCATTCGCATTCGCGGAGCCATGCCGATTATCGATTGCAGTGGAATGCTGGAACTTGGGCACCACATTCTTTTCGATTCTCCGGCCAGCCCTACATATCTCGCGATCGGGCCCGGCGCGCTTTTGAGCATCGGCGACAATGCCTATCTCAACAATGGAGTGTGGATTACCGCAATCGAGCGGATCGTCATCGGCAACCGCGCACTCATCGGTCCCGGCGTGCGAATTATGGACAATGCCTTTCACGGCATCAGTGACAGGCATCGCCCAGCATCTCAACCGGTGATCATCGATGACGACGTGTGGATTTCGTCAGATGTGATTATCAACCCCGGTGTGCACTTGGGCCGCGGTGCGGTCATCGGCGCGCATTCGGTCGTCACCAAAGACGTCCCTGAATTCACCGTCGTCGCTGGAGCTCCCGCGAAAGAAATTCGAAAAGTCGATCGCGACGAGCTTGAGGCGTCAGTCGGCCGTGGAGTGAAAAACTAAAGCGCTTAACTCACGCGGTTGAGGCCATTGAGCGCGGCGACTCGGTAGGCTTCAGCCATGGTGGGGTAATTAAATGTGGTGTTGACGAAATATCGCAGCGTATTGCCGGCGCCCTTTTGAGACATCACGGCCTGGCCGATGTGAATGATCTCTGCCGCTTGATCTCCGAAACAGTGAATGCCGAGCAGTTCCAAGGTCTCTCGGTGAAAAAGAATCTTGAGCATGCCCACCACGTTTCCGGTGATCTGTGCTCGGGCCAGCGACCGGAAAAAAGCATGGCCGACTTCATATGGAACATTGTCTTGAGTGAGCTCTCTCTCAGTGCGCCCAAGACTGCTGATTTCAGGAGAAGTGTAAATGCCGGTGGGAATGTCTTCTATCAACTGCGTCTCGTCGATGCCCTGAATGGCAAAGCCCGCAGCGAAACGGCCTTGGTCATAACTCGCACTCGCCAAACCTGGGGGCCCCACCACATCGCCCACCGCAAACACATGCGCCTGTGTCGTTTGGTAATGCCGATTCACTTGGAGCTGCCCGCGGCCATCAGGCACCACTCCGAGCTTGTCGAGCCCTAGGGTCGCGGTGTTGCCCGTGCGGCCTTGAGCCCACAACAACACTTCGCTCTTAATGCGCTTGCCGCTCTTGAGATGCAGCGTGGTGCAGTCAGCGGTGGTTTCAACTCGCTCATATTCTTCGCCGTGGCGAATCACCACGCCTTGATCTCTCAAGTGGTAGGTCAGCGCGTCGATGATCTCGTCATCGAGAAAACTCAACAGTCGATCTCGACTGTTGACCAAGTTCACCTTGATGCCCAAGTTCCGAAAAATGGAAGCGTATTCACAACCGATGACGCCCGCGCCGAAGATGGTGATGGAATCAGGGGTGTCTTCAAGTTGCAAAATCGTGTCGCTGTCACGCACGCGCGGGTGCGAAAAATCGACATCTGGCGGTCGATACGGGTGCGCTCCGGTGGCGATGACAAATTTCGCCCCTCGAACGTGATGACTTCCGTCGGGCCCCATGGCTCGTATGGTGTGCGAGTCGATAAACGAGGCATCACCCTGCACCACGTTGATGTGATTGCGGCGGTAGAATTCGCGGCGCATTTCGACTTGTTTCGCAATGACCGAAGCGGCTGCTTTCAACAGCGAGGGAAATGACGCCTCGAAGCCCGTCGATGCAGCGGCGATCAAACTGTTTTTACGAAAGCGCAACAGCTCATTGACCGAGTGTCGAAGCGACTTGCTAGGAATTGTGCCCCAGTGCGTGCACCCTCCCCCCACGTGCTGGTGACGCTCAATGATGGTGACCTGAGCTCCTGCTTTAGTCGCCCGCATGGCCGCCCCTTCACCGCCAGGGCCGCTCCCAATGACCACCAGATCGTTGTTGTCGAATGTGCTCATGGCTTGGCTCGAGGGGCCAATTCACACCTGTTTGAGTCTTTCGCAAAGTTTCTTGCCCTTTGCGTTAGCTCACATTCTCTTTGAGCACCCCGCTGGCCGCTTCAATAGCCTCGTGCGTACCTGCAAGCGCCAAGACATCGCCCGCACGCAAGATTTCTTGGGCAGTGGGCACCACCACCGCGTCATTGCCCCGGCGAATGGCGAGCACGGTCGCCCCGGTCAGCCCGCGCAAGTTGATCTCAGCGAGTGTTTTACCCACTGCTGAGCTGGTGTGCTCAAGGCGTACCGGCACCGGCTCGCCCATGCCCGGTAGAAGCGCATGAATATCAGCCAATTCTTTCGACGGCGCATCAGCAGGCTGCAGTCTCGATTGAGAAGAGAGTGCTTCGACGATGGCTTGCGCACCTGCTTGTACGTGGCCTTGCAAGTCGGAGGCGCTTCTCCAAAACCCTAAGCCCAACGCGATCAACAACAAGAGCAACACCACTGCGCCTTGAAACCCGGGCAAAAACGGCTGTGTCACCGCGACCAGCGGTACTCCGACGAGCAATACACTCGCCAGTTGCAGCGTCACCACCAGCACCCGTCGAGGAGCTGCCGCCAAATCAACCTTTCCACCCGCCATCGCTGGGAGTGCTTGTTCTGCCAAAGTCACGCCCAGTCGACGGGCAAGTCGCACGATGCCCACGCAAAAAGGGACCGCGAGCGCAATGGCGAAGGCGAGCACTAAAAATCGAGACAGCTCGTTGCTCAAACCGATGTGGCTTTCGAGAATCGTCGTGAGGCGAGTGAGCGTCACTGAGGTGCCAATGACTAAACATGCAAGCAAAGCCGCGTCTAAGAGCATCAGTCGAATCAAGCGGCGAATGTTCGCTCCCGGCGTGTCGAGGCGCGGCGCGGTGCGGAGATTCTCAATCCAACTCCCGTAGAGAGAAAGAAACGTCTGCAACGGCCGAGGGACTTTTCTGTCGACAAATGAAGCGACCGGCCCAGACACTTTGATGAGCCATGGCGTAGTCAAAGTGGTGATCGC
>JAYUVR010000223.1:0-4316 GCA_043753955.1 Archangium sp.
ACGTCTTTGCGCCGGAGTTCTTGCTCGTTGTGCAGTGTCGCTCGGCTGACGGTGACGCCTCCGACAAAGACGGGTTTGAGGTGAGCGACGGGGGTGATGGCTCCAGTTCGACCGACGTTGACGCTGATGTCTTCGATGAATGCTTCCATCTCTTCGGGGGGGAATTTGAAAGCGATGGCCCAACGCGGGGTTTTGGATACCTGACCTAAACGCGTGCGGGCGTCGCTCGCATCGACTTTGACCACCAGGCCATCAATTTCGTACGGCAGCTCGTGCCGTTCGGCGAGCAGGGTTTGATAGGCATGCATGACTCCGTCTGCCCCGGTCGCGGTGAGCCGCTTGGGGTTCACCGGGAGCCCGCATTTTTCTAAGTAAGTGAGTTTTTCACCGTGAGAGTTGAAATGAACGCCTTCGACCACACCGACCTCGTAAAGGTAGATCGACAGGCGCCGCGCTGAGGTCATTTTTGAATCGAGTTGTCGAAGCGAGCCTGCAGCGCTGTTGCGCGCGTTGACGAAGGGCTCTTCACCTCGCTCAAGCAACAGTTGGTTCATCTTTTTGAAGTCGGCTTTTTTGATGAAAACCTCGCCGCGTACTTCAAGGAGTTTGGGCGGAAGTTCTCCTTTAAGGCCCAAGTCGAGGGGCAGACTTTTAATGGTCTTCAAATTTTCAGTGACGTCTTCGCCAATAGTGCCGTCGCCTCTAGTGCTGCCTTGTACGAAGTGACCATTTTCGTAGACGAGTTCAATGGCGAGACCGTCCATCTTGGGCTCACAGACGTAGGTGACAGCCTCGCTATGAAGCGTCTTGCGGAGGCGCTCATCGAATTCTAAAAATTCAGCCTCATCGAACACATTGCCCAACGACAGCATCTGTTGCCGATGGGTCACTTTGACGAACTTTTCCAACACCGCTCCACCCACGCGTTGTGAGGGAGAATCTGCAGTCACCAATTCAGGGTGAGCGGTTTCGAGCTCGAGCAGCTCGCGCATCAACGCGTCGTAAGTGGCATCTGAAACCTCGGGCTGATCGAGGGTGTAGTAGAGCCGGTTGTGATGGGCGATTTGAGTTCGCAGTTCAGTCAATCTCTGGGCGGCGTTCACTTGAGGTGATCAACCCGAACGGGCACCCGCAGGCCAGAAATTCTTTGGCGTTAATCGTCTGCGTCGTCTCCAAAGAAGAGGCCAATTCGCAGTTCAATGGCCTCGAAGGGCTCAGCTCGAACGACGTCGTCACGTTCCGCTACCATGATGTTCAAATAACCTTCCGGCGCGTGCCGCCACACTCCCAACGTTTCGGTGGTGGGGTCGATAACCCAGTAGTGAGGCACACCGGCTCGGTGGTAGCGATGCATTTTGGTGATGGTGTCGGTGCCCGCGTTGGAAGGCGAGAGCACTTCGCAAAGCCAGTCTGGGCGAATCGTAACGGGTCGTCCGCTTGGCATTTCGGGTACCCGGTCGCGCCGCCACCCAGCGAGGTCTGGGCGAAAGCCATGGTCACCAAGGACGATGTCCACTTCGGGAAGAATCCACCAGCCGCCTGGTTGGCCCTTACCGCCTCGACGATGAAAGGCTCCCCTCAGTTCGCCTATCGCTGTCCCTTGCGCATTTGCGTGTTCAGGTGAAGGCGGTGCTTTCTCAACGAATTTGCCATCGATAAGCTCGAGCCTCGATTCAATTGGTTGGGCGAGCCATTCCGGTAGTGTGTGCCGGGTATCCTTGGAGCCGGGCGAATCCATCAGGGGATCATACTGAAAGGCCTTCTTCGGAGTCTGGCCTTGACTTGCGTCAGCCGCGCCCATAGCTTGCCGTTCGCTGTCGCGCTGGTGCCCACGTTGGGCGTCAGGCCTCTTCACAATTCCTCGCAGCCTTGAAATTTAGGCAGCTGCTGCGACCTCCAAATAAAAAATCTATGGCCCGCGCTCGCTCCAAACCTGAATCAGAAGAAACCACGAAGAAGCGTCGCGTTAAGGAAGATGACAAGCCCAAGAAACGCGTCGTTAAAAAGGTGGTCGAAGAACCGGTAGCTCGAGTGACCCGCGCGCCACCGGTGGAAGTGGAAGAAGCGCCTGAAGAAACTCGGGACGAACGAGAAGCGCGCGAGCTGGGTGAAGAAGAACGACAGGGTCGACCCGTCGAAGCCCCGGCCAATCGAGCGGTTCGAGACGACGACTTACAAGAAGCCCGAATTTCGGGTGAGTCTGCGGTGGCCGATGCTTCAGGCGACGGCGAGGGCAATGAGGTCGCGGCTGAGCACAAGCAGCTACAAGTGCTCAAGCTGACCGACCTCAAGCGCATGAAAATCACCGAGCTGTCCAAGATGGCGCACAACTTGGGCATCGAGGGTACGCAAGGGCTCAAGAAGCAAGAATTGCTCGTCGCCATTCTCTCGAACGTGACTGAGAAGCGTTACGAGGTGCAGGCCGAAGGCGTGATGGAAATGATGAGTGACGGCTACGGCTTCTTGCGGAGCGCCGACTCTGACTATCAGCCAAGCCCTGACGACATTTACGTTTCGCCTTCGCAGGTGCGGAGATTCACGCTTCGCCCGGGCGACACCATCATCGGCCCTATTCGGCAGCCGCGCGAAGGTGAACGGTATTTCGCGCTTCAACGGGTTGAGAAAATCAACTACAGCGACCCGTTCAGTTCAGAAGTCAAAGAGCGAATTCTCTTCGACAATCTCACCGCGCTTTACCCGACGCAGAAACTGAAGCTCGAGCACGATGCTTCAGATTTCACTACTCGCATCATCGATATGTTTTGCCCCATTGGGTTAGGGCAGCGGTGTCTCATCGTCGCGCCTCCGAAGGCGGGTAAGACGGTGATGTTGCAAAACATCGCGCATGCGATTTCGAAGAATCACCCCGACATTCATCTCATCGTTTTGTTGGTCGATGAGCGACCTGAAGAAGTCACTGACATGCAGCGCAGTGTGCGCGGTGAAGTGGTGAGTTCAACCTTTGATGAGCCCGCCACCCGTCACGTGCAAGTGGCCGAGATGGTGATCGACAAAGCCAAGCGTTTGGCTGAACAGAAGAAGCACGTCTGCATTCTTCTCGATTCAATCACTCGATTGGCTCGCGCCTACAACACCGTGGTGCCGTCGTCAGGCAAGATCTTGTCAGGCGGCGTCGATGCCAATGCGCTTCATCGCCCCAAACGCTTCTTTGGAGCTGCACGAAACATCGAAGAGGGTGGCTCACTCACCATCATCGGGACTGCCCTCATCGATACCGGCAGCCGGATGGATGAAGTCATTTTTGAAGAGTTTAAGGGCACGGGAAATTCGGAAATTGTGCTCGATAGAAAACTCTTCGAGAAACGAATCTTCCCCTGCATGGACATCAACAAGTCAGGCACTCGAAAAGAAGAATTACTGCTGACTCCCGCTGATTTGGTGCGCATCACTGCTTTGCGTCAAGTGTTGCACCCGTTTACGCCCATCGACGCGATGGAATTTGTGCTCAAGCACATGCGCCCCACCGCGGGGAATATGGAATTCTTAGGCGGAATGAACAGATAATTTCTTCGCTTTAGGTCCATGCGAGCTGGGCACGCTGTGCCCAGTATGTCTCTGGGCTTTGAGTTAAAGAAAGCCAGTCGAATGTCACTGGGCCCAACGTGCGAGCGAGCAGGTTCGAATGAAGTTGGCTTACGGTGCTGGCTCCAGACAACACGACGTCGAGAAAAGGTTGTTGAAGCGCAATGCACAAGGCCACTGCGTCAGGTGAGGCGCCTCGGGTGAGTGAAAGCCACTTTGTCACTTGACCGCGACTGCTGAGGAGACCGTTGGCAAGGCCTTCTTTCGCAATGGTGCGTAGGCCTCGGTCTTTGGCGCGCGTCAATGCGGGCCCGGCTGAAGGCTCGAGCACATTCCACGTGGCTTGCACCCACTCGAAGAGACACTTTCCATCGCGCTCGATGGCGATGGCATCATCGATGGCCCGACTCTGGTGAGGGCCCGTGACAGAGAGGCCCACGGCGACACCGTCGTTGCGGAGCTCGGCCAGGGCATCGAGAAGAGCCGTGTCTACGAGCACTCCGCTTTCAGGGGTGACTGAATGCACTTGATAGATGCTCAGGTGCTTGCCCAAGAGCGCGTGTGTCTCTGCCCATTGGGTTTTGAAATGAGCCAGGGTCAACTCTTTGATTTCATGCACTGGCGCCGTGGAGGCCCAATTGGCCGCATAGCGGTAACCCCATTTCGACGAGATGACGAGGTCGCGATGGCCGCGAGTTTCGAGCCACGAATGAAGAAAAAATTCGGCTCGCCCATAGCTGCGAGCAACATCGATGTGGCGAATACCTCCGGCG
>JAYUVR010000224.1:0-14003 GCA_043753955.1 Archangium sp.
CGAAGTTCCGTCATCACTCTGCCGGTCGAAGAGATGGCGGTGTGCGAATTGGCATAAAAAGGCCGCACCCGCCGCAGCCACGCTTCGACGAAATGAAGATAACGCCCCGTGGCGGTGAGGTCGGCATACGTCACCAGCCGGCGGCCGTAAGGGGTGTCGAGCCAAGCGCGGCGACCTACTTCGTTCTGACGAATGAAGGCGGCAACTTCGGCAAAGCTTTGCATCAGGCGCGCATAGCACGATGTGGTGCTAAGGCGCCCGACGTCATGGCAGCAGCCCACCTCAAAGAGAACCGTTGGGCCATGATTCTTCTCGGTTGCGGGCTTTTGGGTGGCCTCGTCGCTCGCTTGGTCTTTGCCTTCAACGACGACGGCATGTGGTGGCCTGACGAGTACTACCAATCACTCGAACCCGCGCACCGTGCCGTCTTCGGTTACGGCTTTCAAGCCTGGGAGTTTCTCGACGGAGCACGGCATTGGGCCCTGCCTGGCTTTATCGCCGCGTTGATGAAAAGCGCGACCTTCGTCGGCGTTGACTACCTCACGGTGATTCGAGTCACCTTTTGTCTGGCGGGAATCGCTACTGCCGCGGCGAGCTACCGCTTAGCAAGGGCTCAAGGCGCTTCTTCTCTCTCTTCTGCAACTGGAGCGACGGTCTTTGCCCTCATGGGCCTGGCCGTGTACGCCGCGCCTCGCGCGATGGGCGAAACCCTTTCGGCATTGCCTGTCACGCTCGCCTTCGCTTTGCTCATTGCGCCTTCAAGCCGCAGGCAGGTGGCATTGGCCGGCTTGCTTTTCAGCCTGGCAGTAGGGCTGCGGCTTCAAAATGGCCTCTTCTGTTTGGCAGCCGTTGCCTTGTTGTTGAAGCAACGCCGTCAAAAAGAGTTGGCTGTATTGCTGGGAACGCTGAGCTTGGGTGCCTTGATTTTTGGTGCGATAGACCACCTCACCTGGGGCAGCCCATTTCATTCTGCGCTCGCGTATCTGCGCTTTAATGTACTCGAAGGTCGCTCTTCACAATTCGGCACTCACCCTGTTTGGCACTATCTGCGCGCTTTGGTCACCGCCGAAGGGTTGACCCTGATTCCACTGTTTTTGCTGACCGGCCTTGGAACGAGAAAGCAACCGGCGATATCGCTCATCATTCTTGTGTATTTGATTGTCCACTCACTCATTCCACACAAAGAATTGCGCTTTCTTTTTCCCATCTTCCCTTTGTTGTGTGCGCAAGCGGCCTTGGGTCTCGACGAGGTAAACCAGCACAAAAGACTTCTCGTTACGGGGGTGATGGTGGGTCTATCGCTGGTCTCGTTAGCGCTCTTACCGACGTTAACTTTTAGTCGACTGGGAATTTCAAACCCCAAATCAACTTCTGCGCTCGACTACGGCGGGCCAGAAAATCGATTACTGCTCAAAGCCAGACCATTGACCGACCTCTGTGGCCTCAAAGTGGCGAGTCTCGACAGTTGGCGCACGGGGGGCTACGCCTATCTCCATCGAAGCGTCCCCATGTTTCGAACTGACCGAAATGACGACCCCGCGTATTTCAACTACCTCATCGCCAGACGCCACTCTGTGGCTGGAATTGAAGTCGCCATCGAGGGAGACCTCGCACTACTGAAAGTGGCCGATAACTGCGCCCCCAATCCCAACTATGACTGGCACCTGGAATAATCGCAGTTCGCGATGGGCGTTGGCTGCAATTGCCATCGGTGCGTTCATTATTCGTGTCTTTCCTTTTTTGGGCGTAGACGGCGCGTGGCATTACCGCGTCGACTATGACGAAGGCGTCTATTTCAGCGCTGCCTTATTTGTGTTGAAGGGTGTGTTTCCCTATCGAGACTTTGTCTTCGTTCACCCACCGGGAAATCTTCTTTTTCTGGCCGCTACCACGGGGTGGACCCAGGCGTTTTTCGGCCTCGACGGAGCCTTCGCACTCAGCCGCTGGCTCGCTGCGCTCATCGGCGTCGTCAATGTGCTGCTGGTGGCGCGACTCACCCAGAAATGGACTTCCACGTCACCCTGGGGGCCCATTTTTTCTGCGGCATTTTACGCCAGCTATTCAGAAGTCGTGCAGGTAGAGCGGGGCCCGTTTCTCGAACCGCTGCTCAATCTGCTGTGTCTCCTCATGGTTCTCGTCGTCGTGCGCGCTTCAAGCCAACGCGGGCTAAAGCTCCTCGTTCTTGCCGGCGCGTTGGCAGGGTTGGCTATGTCGGTCAAAGTGTGGGCCGTCATTTGGGTGCTCGGAGCCCTGTGGGGAATCAGCGCGTTTGGCTCTCGCAGACAGCTTGTTGTCTTTCTGGTCAGCGCCACCCTGATGTTCTCATTCGTGGTGCTCCCTTTTGCATTGCAAAACTCCGCCGCATTTTTGAATCAAGTGGGCCTCTTTCATCTCTGGAGGCCACCCGATGGCACCACCGAGCGGCTGGGACGCTTGGAACAAATCGTCGCCCTACGGCATCTGGGTTCGCCTCTTCTCGCTGTGGCGATGGTGCTGTTTCTAGCCCTGCGACGGGGTGTGGTGTGGACGGTGGCTGCACGAATTTTGGTGACCGCTTACCTTTTGACACTCATCGCATTTTTTGCTTCTGCAGCCTGGTGGAATCAATACAACGCTCACCTCATCGCCTCAGAAGCAGTCATCGCAGGGGCGTGTATCAACTGGGTTCTGACTCAGCTCAAGTCACGTGCACGTGTATTGGCATTGGGCTTGGTCAGCTTAAGTATCTGTGTCTCTGTGTCTCATACAGTTCGTCGAAGCCGCACGCCGGGTTCTGAATACCTGCCTTGGGCGCGCTCTTCGCTTCGAGACATTGAGAACTGCGTCTGGACTTTCGAGCCGAGTTGGTCGCTGGCAGCAAATCGACTGCCCCCTCTCATTGAGGCCGTACCGCTGATCGTCGACATCTATGCGCACCAGTTGTTGCAACAGGTTCAGGGAGGCCGCGTGTTCGCCAACACCGAAGACGCTTTTATGAGCGACGAGACGATTCTTCCCATACTCGACCACTGTCGCCTCGTTGTGCTGGGCGAGAGGGGGCATCGACAACTCTCGCCTTATTTGATGGAACATCTGCGCTCAACTCATGTGCCTACGAAGCTGAATGGGCTCGAGGTGTGGCAACAGCAAAAGAGCTCAACCCCAACCCCAGGGCCAATACCAACGCCATACTAAAGGGAGCTTGAAAAAGTGGGTCATGCGCTAGCGAAAGAAGAGTGAACAGCACCAATGCGCCCCAAGCCAGTGGAGCCAATGGTTTGCCTCGAGCGCTCAGACTCAACCAAATAAGCAGTGCGATGAAACCAAGCCCTCCAGGGATACCCGTTTCAGCAGCCATAGAAAGGAACTGATTATGGGTTTTTCCTGGGTTGTCTTTGACGTGTTCCGCCATTTCCGGCCCGCCAAATTTTGAAGGGCGAAACTGGCCCACGCCTACGCCAGTCAGTGGAAACTGGCGCACCGCTTCGACGCCGGCACCCAAATGTTGCATTCGTTGCCCGCTGCCTTGATCCGTCAGCGCTGACTCAAAACGCAACCGCAATGAAGGCACAAACACCACCACTGAAGACGACAGCGCCACGATGAAACCCAACGTCACCCAGAGCGCCTTAGAACCAGACAAAGTGAAAACGGCGGTGACGATGACTGCGAAGGTCATGGCAATCGCAGCCATTCGGGCGGCCGGGAAAACCCATACCGCCCAAAAACCGACGATGCCCAATACAAGTACGGCGAGACTTTTTGAATGGTGCCACGCCACCACCGCACTCACGACCGCCAAGCCGGAAATGTGCCCGAACTTGAGACGATGGAACAAAAGGCCACCGCCCATAAAGTGACCCGAATCAGCAAGAGGCTCATAGACGCGCGCGAAAGGTATGCCCAACCATCTGAACGAATCAAAAACATGCTCTTGGGGCCACAGCCCAAAATATTGAAAACCCGCCAACGCACTTGAAATACCAAGGGTGATGAGAGCGAAGAGGCCCAAGAGAAAAAACCGTCTCGCATTCAACGCGCCAGCAGCGCTCGCCACCAAAGGAATGGTGGCCCAGTCGAGCATCCGGGCCAGACCTGACCCCGAGAAAGAGTGGCCTGCCACGGTTGGAGCCACGATTGCCCAAATGATGAAAGCCCACAGCGGCCACCAGGGCTTCATCGAATGTCCAAGCGTACCTTCACGCCTCAAACGAAGGCCGGTGGGCACAAAAGACAACACCAAGAGCGCCATGCCCAAAGTGGCGAGAAACTCGTGCGCTTGCACGCCGATGGCCCAAAGACTCAGCGCCCAAAACCGCCAGGTCTCGAGCCATGGCCCTTCTGCTCTCACGGCCTATTTCGCCGCGCTCTTGCGCTCAAATGACTTCAAGGTGGCGTCAATGTCTGCATTGACTTGTTTGAGCATGTCTTGCTTTTCACGGAAGGGCAGAAACGCGCTCTTAAAGCCCGAGACCATGATGGTGGTGAGATCTTCCAAAGACAAACCCAACTGCTGATGCGCAATCAAATACTCGCGCGACACGGTGGTGTCTGTGATGAGTCGATTGTCTGTGTTGATGGTCACCCGGAGCCCGTAGTCAAAGTAAAACTTAAGCGGGTGGGCTTTCATGTCGTCGACTGCTCGGGTCTGAACGTTTGAAGAAGGGCAACACTCGAGCGGAACGCGGTGATCATTCACATAGTTGAGCAAGTCGCCATCTTCTCGAAGTCGAACGCCATGACCGATGCGGTGGGCGCCGAGGTTGTGCAAGGCTTGGCCGATTGATTGGGGGCCATAGGCCTCGCCTGCATGCGCGGTGCAATTGACGTTATTTTTCAAGATGAGCTGAAAGGCTTGGCGATGCTCTTTAGCCGGGAAATTCGCTTCTGCCCCCGCTAAGTCGAAGCCCACCACGCCACGATTTTTGTAGGCCACACACAATTCTGCCAGTCGAAGGCTGGTGTCGGGGCTCATGTGGCGAATGCCGCAGAGAATGACTCCGTACTTGATTCGCGTTTCGTGTTTGGCCGCTCGTAACCCTTCTAATACCGAGTCGACGATGTTGGTGAGCCTGAGGCCACGCGCTTGGTGCAACACAGGCGCATAACGCACTTCAATGTACCTGACGCCTTCCGCAGCCGCGTCAATGCCCAACTCATAAGCCGCCCGGTAGAGCGACTCTTCCGTCTGCAACACGCTGCAGGTCACATCGAAAGCAACCAAGTAGTCTTCAAGGCTCTTGCACGTCTCGCCCTTGTGAATGGCCTTGCCCAGCGTTTCTTCGTTGTCTGCTGGGAGCTTGACACCTTGCTTTTGGGCCAAGTCGAGAATGGTAGACAAGCGCATGCTGCCATCGAGATGACAGTGAAGGTCAGTCTTCGGGAGCGCCCGCAGCAGTTCCTCTGTCACTTCGAGCTTCGGAATTTGCAACGTCGGAGGCGGCGGGGGGTGCCACGCCGTACTGCTGATGCCAACACCAGGTCCGTCTTCGTCATGAAAAGAAGGCATAGGCCGACGGTATAGCCGCATCACCACTTGTAAAGATGCCCAACTTTGACTTGGAAGCCTTCGATGCGACGTTTTGTGTTGGCTTTAGTGTTCATCGGTTGCGGGCGAAGCACCTTGCTTGAAGCCGATGGCGGCGAGCGCCTCTCCCGCCTTGATGCAGGCCAAGACGGAGGACTGTCGTGCGCATCACCCACTGATGAGACGGAACTTCTGCGCCGATGGAACGTGGCAGCCACCGGCGTCACCGTCACCGGCAATTGGGACTTCAAGTGGACCAGCACCACCGAATTCCCCCACCCGACTTACCGAGGCGGAAGCCCAGAGGCGTACACCAAAGCGGCCATTGTGCTCACTCGACTTTTGAAACAATCAGGTACGCGAGATTTTCTGGAGCACGAATGTCTCGTCGATCGCGCCTGGGCCACCAAGGCTACGAGTGCCGTCAGTCTGCGGCAACTCGCCTTGCTGTTATGCAGTTCAACTTTGGTCGAGGGTGGCCAACGCGCTGCGCTGTGCACAGAATGCCAGCCCTGGGGGTGTTGAGCTGAGTTTCAGGCGGGCGTCAAAAATCGGGCGATGACGGTTTTCACTCCAAAATTTTCGAAGTGAATCGTCAATTTGGCATTGGGACCTTTGCCTGAAACGTCGACCACCTGTCCACGCCCAAACTGGCTGTGCGTAACGCGCATGCCCTTCAATTCGGCTTCTGAGTCGCCTTGATGAAAATCGGTCGATTGATCATACGAGCGGTCGACGTGCACGCCCTCTTCATCATCACCCCGTCTCCGCACCGTCGGTGGGCGGTAGTTGGCGCGTTCCATGTCGGGAATCTGGTGAAAGCCGAAAAGTTCCTGGGGAACTTCCGCTAAAAACCGAGAGGGCGCGTTGAAGCGCAGTTCTCCGAAAAGCGCTCGACTTTGCGCCAAGGAACAAAAGAGTCGTCTTCGCGCACGAGTAAAACCTACGTAGCAAAGGCGACGCTCTTCGCTCATCTCTTCTTCGCTCGCCTCGGGCTTGGTGGCTCTGCGACTGGGGAAAATTTCTTCTTCCATACCGGTGATGAAGACGGCGTCGAATTCCAAACCTTTCGCCGCATGCATCGTCATCAACGACACGCGCTGCTTTCCCACTCCGGTTTCGCCATCGGCATCGCCCACCAGGCTCAGCTGTTCCAAAAAGCCTTGGAGCGGCGGCACTTCCAATTCCAACGGCATGTCTTCAGGAAGGCCCTCTTGAACTGTCCTGGGCGCTGGAGCCGCCACAGGCATCGCCGGGGGCACGACAGCACGATGGAAGGCCGCGAAGAGATCTCCTTGAGGTGAAGGTTGAACCTCGGGTTCGGGCTCGGGAATTCCAGGTGTGCCCGGCCCTTCTGGCACTGGAACGATGGCCGCAAGCGGTTGCCCCGAAGCCGCAAGTCGCGCTTCGCGTTGGCGGTCGAACTCGCCTGTGGCCGTAAGCAGTTCTTTGAGGTTTTCTGCGCGGCCGATGGCTTCGTCGCTGCCTTCCGCCATATACGACGCCACTAGACCCGTCTGTTCGAGCATGAAACGAGCCGCACTCGACGCATCGGGCGAATGCTTGGCATAGATGATGAGCCGATCGACCAGTTCACGAAACACTTTGAGTCGTTTGACCGCCGCTCCGCCGAGCGAGGAGACTCGCTCGGGAACTTCGATGGCCTCGTACAGGCTTTTGCCCTCGGCAGATGCGTACTCGCGAAGCCGCTCCACAGTGGTATCGCCGATGCCGCGCGCGGGCACGTTGATGACGCGTTCGAGATCTGCATCGGAACGTGGGTTGGCCATCAAGCGCAGGTAGCTGGCGGCATCTTTAACTTCAGCGCGCTCGTAGAAACTTCGCCCCGACACCAGCACATAGGGCACGCGCATCAGTCTGAATGTCTCTTCGATGACACGACTTTGGGCATTGGTCCGGTAAAAAACCGCCATTTGATCAAAGTCAGTGATGCCATCGCGTCGCAGCTCATGAATCTTCGCCGCCACTTCTTGCGCCTCACCTCGCTCATCACGCGTCACGATGAGACCTAAAGGTTCTCCTTTCGCACGCGCGCTCCAAAGCTTCTTGTCCATGCGGCGCCGGTTGCGACTGATCACCGCGTGCGCAGCTTCGAGAATGCGTTGATCAGATCGATAGTTCTGCTCGAGTTTGACGACTTTGCAGCCGGGATACTCGGTCGGAAAACCCAAGATGTTGTCTACTTCAGCGCCACGCCACCGGTAGATGCTTTGATCATCATCACCGACGACCACCAGGTTCGCCGGGTACGGAGCCGGAGGCGCGAGCAACCTCAAAAATGCATACTGCACCGGGTTCGTGTCTTGAAACTCATCGACCAATACGTGTTGAAAACGACGCTGATAGTACGAGCGTACATTCTCGTTGTGCTTGAGCAGCTCGACCAACAGCAGCAAAAGATCTCCAAAGTCGACGGCATTGGCCGCGCGCAGCAGCGCCTGATACTTGCGGTAGATGCGTTGCACCGCTTGTTGTTTGGGGTCGCTTCCAGGTTCCATTTGATCCGGAAGACGCCCTTGATTTTTTTCCGCATCAATCTTTGAAAGAATTTCACGCGGAGTGACCGAGGCCACTTCAATGCCGACTTCACGAATGGCGCGCCGCACCACCTGCAATTGATCTCCATCGTCGTAGATGACGAAATTGCGCTCGAGCCCGACATTTTCTGCTTCGCGCCGCAAAATCATGGCGGAAGCGGAATGAAAGGTGCTCACCGTCAACCCTTGAGCAGCCGGGCCCAACAGATGCTCGAGCCTCTCGCGCATCTCGCGGGCTGCCTTGTTGGTAAACGTCACCGCCAAGATGCGCCACGCCGGCACCTGCCGGTCGCGAACTAAAGACGCAATTCGCCGAGTGATGACGCGCGTTTTTCCTGAACCTGCGCCCGCGAGCACCAACAAAGGACCGCGTTCGTGCAGCACCGCCTCTTGCTGCGGAGGGTTGAGATCGTTGAGCAAATCGTCCACAGGCCTTGAGAACCACGGCGTCTGACAGGAATCAATGGCGCGTTGCTCAGTGCACAACAACGTCATGTGCGTTTTCTTTTCTTTCGCTCCTTGCCCGTCGCCTGATTGCTCTGGGTTTGACGGCAGCGGCCCTGTACGGCATGGCGCAGCTGGAACGAAACCTCCCGGCATCATCGGGCCTGGATTCGCGGACCGGTACCGCGATCATGAGTAGTGGTGGCGCTCCTGTGGATGACGCTCCTATTCGGGCTGGCAAGAGTTTCCCGCAGGGGGTCTCCAACCAACCCATAGGGATGGGATGATTCCTGAATTCCCAAGGCAAACCGGCGCAAAAAGGTCATCTCCAACTCATCGCCTACGAGGCCCCACATGTGGGGACGCTACGTTCGATCGCGTCTCTCAATTAAGGCGGTTAACCTTTCAGAAGAGCAACTCACACGTTGGCGGTGTCGCAATGTCGATGTTCGACATGAAGTTTCGGCAGCTGAAGCGAACGTTGCGATATTTGAGAGGCTATTTCGCCTTCGATCGCGCCACCAATCGCATCGTTCGCCGAACCGATTTCACCAACTGCCCGCGCCCCGTTTTGATGCTGTACGGGTTCATGTCGACCAGACAGAGCTTCGAGATTCTTGAACACCGCTTACGCCGAGACCATTTCTGCTTATGGAGCATGAACTTAGGAGGCTGGAAACAAGCCTTCAACACCAATGCCATCGACGGGCTCGCTGAAAAAGTGCGCGATAAAGTCGAGCGATTGTATTTGCGCTACCCCGAGATGGGCCCACTTTCCATCATCGGCCATTCAAAAGGGGGGCTCATTGCTTCGTACTATGTGAAGCGCTTGGGCGGAGATCGCCGGGTCGCCAATATTGTCACCCTGGGCACACCCCACAATGGCTCACCGACGGCCTACCTCGGCATTGCCGCTTATGGGCTCATCTCTCGAAGCATCTGGCAGCTGACGCCCATGTCGCCCTTTATTCGCCACCTGAAAGTGGGCGCTTTCCCACGCAACGTCAAAGTGACTTCGGTGTACTCAAAAGCCGACCGGGTCAACCCTTTCCCCACCTGCATTCTCGAGGAATGTGAAGGGGAAAATCTCCACAACATCGAAGTCGCCGAGGTCGTGCATCGAGAATTCTTAACCAGTCGCGCGGTGTACCAAGTCGTGCGACGAGAACTTTTCACCGGGTATGGTTTAGCGGTGCCCCAAGAGCCTCGCGCGCAACGGGTGATTAATCTGAGGTAAGAATGGGTTTGTGCAACCGAACAAGTGGGACCTCATTCTGGCGCAAAAACCCGTGCCACTGCGCACGCACCTCTTAGAAGAAGTAGCCAAGATTTTTGCAGCCGACCTCGGCATATGGCCCCCCAGGGTAGAAGATTTCGACGCTCACACCGGTCAGAAGCTTGCAGATTTGTTGAATGATTCCCCACTCCAACCCAGCGCGCGGCTGTACCAAGAAGCCTTCACCCTCACCCAATTCGATTTGGGCCGGCAAATTGAGGCTAGCGATGACTACCTCCGCAACCAGCGGTGGATGACGGGAGGCCTGGGCGCTAAAGACAAGGGTATGATGTTGTTTCTCTCACGATTCATGGCCGAGCAGCTCTTAGGTCTCGCCGAGGCGACGCAAGGGCGTCTTCATCGCTCTGATCTGCTCGATGTGCTCGATCGCACTCAACGACACTTCTTCACCAAAGGCCTGACGCCGTGAATACAAGTACCGCTCAAGCGACTCCTATTGCAACGCAGCGCCCTCCGCACCGTCTTCCAAAGCCAAACGACGCGTGTTGGTGCCAGAGCGGTAAAAAATACAAAAAATGCCACCAAGAGCTCGACACCGACTTCAACAAGAACGAGCGCAAGAAACTTGAGGAAAACCGCATCAAACCGGGCCGCATTTCCCCCATGCGAGCTGTGCCCGATTCCATCGAGAAACCTGACTATTGGAAGACAGGTCAGCCCAGTCGAGGCACGGGTCGCTCTGTGCGAACGGCTGACGAAATCATTCGCATGCGTATCGCGGGAAAGGCCGCCGCTCGCATTTTGCGTCTGGCGGGAGAATTCGTAAAACCCGGCGTTACCACCGACGACATCGACGCCTATGTACATGAGTTGACGATTAAAGAAGGCGGCTACCCCAGCCCGCTCAACTACCGCGGCTTTCCGAAATCGGTGTGCACTTCAGTCAATGAAGTCATCTGTCACGGCATTCCTGATGACCGAAAACTTCTCGAAGGTGACATCGTCAATCTCGACGTCACCATCTTCATCGGAGGCGTACACGGCGACACCAATGCCACCTTCTTCGTGGGTGAAGTCGACGAAGAATCAAAACAATTGGTTCGAGTGACACATGAGTGCCTGATGAAAGGCATCGAGGCTGTCAAGCCTGGTCGGCCCATCAGTGACATCGGTCGAAATATTGAGCAACACGCCGATCAACACGGCTACGGAGTCATTCGCAGCTACTGCGGGCACGGCATTTCAGAAACATTTCACACGCCGTTGCAGATTCCCCACTACTTCGACGCACGTTCAACCACCAAGATGGAAGTCGGCATGACCTTCACCATCGAGCCCATGATTTCCCTCGGAACGTGGGAAGAGACCACGTGGGATGACGAGTGGACGGCGGTGACGAAAGATCTCAAGCGAACCGCCCAGTTTGAACACACGGTTTTGGTCACTGAAAAGGGCGTCGACATTCTCACCCTCGAAACAACAACCTAAAGTTTCAGTTAAGGCTGTGGGGTCAATGCGCTGACCGCAGCAAAATTTTTCCGACGCTGCTTCGACTCTGCAAATATCAATGCGCCTCAGCGCCGGCGTGCAGCCCAAATACCGATGAGGTGTCTACTCGGAAAGTTCCAGAACTCTGCTACGCGAAGAGCTCTCTTGTGCGTTTTGTGCGCTCCTTTTCCGAGGTCAAAACGTTCCAGAGACCTGGGCCACTTTGCCAACAAAAAGAAGGCGTTCAACGATGCCACGCTGATCGAAAACTTTCGATGGGTGTGTGAATGCAGGCCTCCCGGGCGAGCCGAGAGTCTTCTTGGACCGCGGGCGCCAGGCTCACGGCATGCTACGCGGGGCGATTAAGCTGGAGAACTGGACAGCTAGAACCGTATTCGGAGATACGGTCGAACCATGCGAGTTTTCGTGACGGGTGGCTCGGGCTTCCTTGGCAAAAGCTTGCTCACATATCTCGTGAGTCGTGGCTTTCTGGTTCGCGCGCTCGCACGTTCAGAAACCGCTGACGCGGTGGTGCGCCACCTCGGAGCCGAGGTCGTTCGCGGTGATCTGAACGACGTCGCCGCAATGCACCAAGGAATGAAGGACTGCCAAGTCGTCATTCATGCCGCGGCCTCAACGCAGGAATGGGGCACGTACGCGACGTTCCACGAAGCCAACGTTCAGGGAACTTTCAATGTGCTCGAAGCAGCGAAGGCGGCTGGCGTGCAGCGCTTTGTCCACGTAAGCACCGAAGCCGTTTTGCTCGATGGCTCTCCACTGGTGCAGGTCGATGAGACACGGCCGATACCCGGCAGCCCAATAGGCGCCTACCCCAAGACCAAGGCACTCGCAGAGCGTGCAGTACTGTCCGCCAACCGGCTTGGCTTCGAGGTGGTCATCGTGCGCCCCCGCTTCATCTGGGGCAAGGGAGACACCACGCTGCTTCCAAAGCTGGTGGAAATGGTGAAGACCGGTCGCTTCGCCTGGATTGGTGGAGGAAAGGCGCTCACCTCCACTTGCCACGTCGCGAACGTCTGCGAGGGGATCTTGCTCGCAGCTCAACGGGGAAAGCCCGGCGAAGTGTATTTCCTCTCTGACGGCCCGCCGGTTCGGTCTCGAGATTTCCTCACCGCACTCCTGAAGAGCCAGGGCATCACCCCGGGGGAACGCAGCGTACCGTTCCAGCTTGCGCTCTTCGCCGCGAGGGGTACCGAGTGGATCTGGTCGGCCTTCAGAGTTCGTTCGACACCGCCGCTGCAGCGAACGAGCGTGCTGCTCATCGGGCAGGAGATGACGGTCAACGACGCCAAGGCCCGAGCCGAGCTTAGCTATCAGGGGCGCATGACGCGCGACGCGGGGCTTCGTGAATTGGCAGAGTCGTAGGCGGGTTCAAAGCGGTGGCCGCAGCAAAATTTTTCCGGCGCTACTTCGACTCTGCAGGTGTCGATGGGCCTTAGCACCGTCGTGCAGCTCAAATACAGTCGAGGTGTCTACTCGAAGAGCTCCAGAACGCAGCCAAGCGAAGAGCTCGTTTGCACGTTCGTTACGTTGCTTTTGAGAAGTCAAAACGTTCCAGAGGTCGCCACCGGTTATCGTCTTCGAGCCATCCATGAGCAGGTTGGTGGGAATAGGCGGCGGTTCCCCTCCTGCCTTCCCGAAATAAACGACCTTACCTCCCACTCGAGTCGACGCGAGGCTTTGCAACAGGGTGGTGCCTATCGAATCGTAGACAACGTCAACACCCTTGCCGCCGCTAAAAGTGAGCGCGATGTCTTGCCAATCATAGGAATACAAAGCCGTCGCATGTGCGCCATTCTGAAGCGCACGTTCAGCCTTCTGAGCACTCGAAACCAACGCCAATACGCGAGCCCCCCTGCTCGTCGCAAGTTGAGTCAGGAGCGTACCGACTCCACCCGCCGCCGCGTGGATCAGCACTGTCTCTGAAGCACGAAGCGAATGACTGTCTTGAATCAGGTATTGCGCTGTCAAACCCTGCAGGAGCGAGGCAGCAGCCAATTCAAATGAAATGTCTGCAGGCAAGTGAATGAGTTTCTCGATGGGTGCCTTCACCAAGGTGGCATTTGCTTTTGGCACGTCAGCAAACCCCACTCGGTCGCCTACCTGAAAGCCCGTCACCCCAGGACCCAGTTCAATCACTTCACCAGCAGCTTCGTAGCCTGCGATGTAAGGCGGATCCCCTTCCAAATGGTAGTGGCCTTCGCGACGATAGATGTCTGCGTAATTCAGGCCGATCGCATGGGTTTTTATCAACGCTTCCCCAGCCCCGATGACAGGGTCTTCGACGAAACGGAGCGAAAGCACCTCAGGACCGCCAAACCTATCGAAGCAAAGGGCCTGCATCTTGCGCGTCATAAAGTGAATCGGCCGTGAGTTGAAGCAACTGTGCTTGCGAATTTGTAGTGCGAAGTGCACACCATCGAGCATGGCAGCACTAGGACTCGGCCTCGCGGCGCTCGGACGCCCGGGGTACATGACGCTTCAACACCGGGACGACTTCGCCTCGATCGATCCGAAGTCGATGGAAGCCCAGGCCCACGCGGTGCTCGACGCTGCCTGGTCGGGAGGCGTTCGCCACTTCGACGTCGCCCGCAGCTACGGCAAGGCCGAAGCCTTCGTTCGCTCGTGGCTGGAGGCACGTGGCCATGAACAGCTCGTCGTCTCTTCGAAGTGGGGCTACCGGTACACCGCCAACTGGCAGACGAACGTCGCGGTGCACGAGGTGAAGGAGCATTCGCTTTCGCACCTCGAC